>CABYDK010000042.1 GCA_902517735.1 uncultured Pelagibacteraceae bacterium | reverse complement strand
TTAATTCTGCTCTTAATTTTGCAATATCAAAATTTAGATTAGGAACTTCATAAAAATCCTCAAAATTAGTTGTTACCATATAATTGTATGTCCCGCTTTGTCTATGGTTTAATTTAGTTTTAAATCAAATCTATCTGCATTCATTACTTTTACCCATGCTGAAATAAAATCTTTAATAAATTTATCTTCTGAGTCATCGCATGCATAAACCTCGGCTAAAGCTCTTAGTTGTGAATTTGAGCCAAAAATTAGGTCAACTCTTGTGCCTTTCCATTTAATTTTATTTGTTTTTCGGTCGGTACCAACAAATGTTTGCTCAGATTTATCAGTTTCTTTCCATGTCGTATTCATGTCTAATAAATTTATAAAATAATCATTTGTAAGGGTTCCAGGTTTTTTTGTGAAAACACCATTTTTTGAATTATCAAAATTAGTATCTAAAACACGCATTCCACCCATAAGTGCAGTCATTTCAGGTGCAGTAAGACCCATTAATTGAGCTTTATCAATTAATTTTTCTTCTGAAGATACTATTGATGCACCACCATTTAGATAATTTCTAAATCCATCTGCTTGTGGTTCTAATAATCCAAACGAATTAACATCTGTTTGATCTTGTCTTGCATCTCCTCTTCCAGGAGAAAATGGAACTTTTATTTTATGTCCAGCTTTTTTAGCTGCCATTTCAATTCCTACCCCTCCTGCTAAAACAATCAAATCAGCCATAGAAACAGTTTTCATTTTTCTATCAAACTGTTTTTTTATTTTCTTTAAAGCTAAAATAACTTTTGAGAGCTTAGATGGATTATTTACTTTCCAGTTTTTTTGAGGTTCTAACATTATTCTTGCACCATTAGCCCCGCCTCTTTTATCGGAACCTCTAAAAGTTGAAGCAGAAGCCCATGCAGTAGAAACTAAATCAGAAACTGACATTTTTGATTTCAAAACTTTTGATTTTAAATCATTAATATCTTTCGTTTTTAATTTATACTTAGGTTTATCTATTGGATCTTGCCAAATTAATTCTTCTTTGGGAACATCACCTCCTAAATAGCAAGCTTTTGGACCCATGTCTCTATGGGTTAATTTAAACCAAGCTCTTGCAAATGCATCATGAAATTCTTTTGGATTTTCATGGAAGTGTCTAGTTATAGGACCATAACTTGGATCAACTTTTAATGAAATATCAGTTGTTTGCATCATTGGGGGATGCATTACATCTTTATTATGTGCATCTGGCACCATTTTTATTTCTTGTCCATTTTTCTTTGGGGTCCATTGATGTGCACCCGCAGGACTTTTAGTAAGTTCCCATTCATGTCCATAGAGACAATCTAAATATCCCATATCCCACTTAATAGGATTCTGTGTCCATGCTCCTTCAATACCACTACTAATCGTATCAATACCTTTTCCAGACTTATAACCACTATTCCATCCAGTAGCTTGGTCTTGAATTTTTGATGCCTCAGGGTCTGGACCTTTATGAGATTCTGGTGCTGCACCATGCGATTTACCAAATGTATGCCCACCAGCAACTAATGCTGCTGTCTCATAATCATTCATTGCCATTCTTCCAAAAGTTTCTCTAATATCATGTGCTGCTAGCAATGGATCTGGGTTTGCATCCGGTCCTTGTGGATTTACATATATTAGCCCCATGTGAGAAGCTCCTAATGGCTGCTCTAAATCTCTTTTTCCACTGTATCTTTTAACATCTAACATCTCTTTTTCTGAACCCCAATAAATATCGTCTTCGGGCTCCCAAATATCTGCTCTTCCAGCTCCAAAACCAAATGTTTTAAATCCCATTGAATCTAATGCAACGTTACCAACTAAGATAAAAAGATCTGCCCAAGATATTTTTTTTCCATATTTTTGTTTAATCGGCCATAGAAGTAGTCTTGCTTTATCTAAATTAACATTATCAGGCCAAGAATTTAATGGTGCAAAACGTTGATTTCCCGTTCCAGCTCCACCTCTACCATCTCCTGTTCTGTAAGTACCAGCAGCATGCCAAGCAAGTCTAATAAATAATGGACCATAATGACCATAATCTGCTG
>CABYDK010000041.1 GCA_902517735.1 uncultured Pelagibacteraceae bacterium | reverse complement strand
TACTCCAGTTAAATCCATCAAAGTTACAGTGCTTGCTAAAGATGTACCTTTAAGCATTAGGATTATTTCATTTCCATATGCTGGTAAAGATTGTCTAATAGCTACTGGAACTTGGATTTTATAAAAAATTATTTTACTTGAAATTCCTAAACTTTTTCCGGCTTCAATTATACCAGGTTTAATTGTTTGAAAAGCTGACCTTAATATTTCAGATGTATAAGCACCTGTATTAAGTGCGAAGGCAATAATTGCACACCAATATGGTTCTTTTAAAATTACCCATAAAATTGTTGATCTCAGATATTCAATTTGACCTAAACCAAAATAAATAATGAATATCTGTACTAAAAGTGGAGTACCTCTAAATACATATGAATACCCATAAGCAAACTTATTAATGAAAATATTTTTATTTAATCTTAGGATTGCAAATAAAAGACCAATAAACAAACCTACAATTAAAGAAACTGACAAAAGTTTTAAAGTAATTACAGTAGCATTTAATAACTTAGGAAAACTATTGATCATTAATTCAAAATCCATCACTAACCTCTACTGTATTTAACTTCTAATTTATTTATTAACTTCATACTTAGAAAAGTAAGTAATAGATATAAAAGTGCTGCAAATGAATAAAAGAACAATGGATCTCTTGTAGAGCCTGCCGCAATATAAGATTGTCTCATAATTTCAACTAAACCAGTAACTGAAATTAAAGCTGTGTCTTTAAGTGTAATTTGCCAAACGTTACTTAGATTAGGAATTGCAAGTCTTAACATTTGAGGAAGAATAATTTTATAAAACTGTATAAATTTATTGAAACCCAAAACTTTAGCTGCCTCGAATTGACCTTTATCTATAGATTGAATTGCACCTCTAAATACTTCCGTAGAATAAGCACCAGATATAATACCAATTGCAAAAGAACCAGTGATAAAAGCATTTATCTCTATATATTCATTATAACCAAACATGGATGCAACAAACATGATTGCTCCACTTCCTCCAAAAAAGAAAAGATAAATAACTAATAATTCAGGAACACCTCTAATGACTGTTGTATAAATATTTGCAATTAGATTTAATAATTTAAATTTAGATAATTTTAATGGAGTAAAAATTGCAGCAAAACTAAAACCTATTAGCATTGCTGTAATTGATACAGCGATTGTCATTAGGGTAGCACGAAATAATTCATCACCCCAACCAGTATCTCCAAATGCTAGAAGTTCCATAAAGATTGGCAACTATACATGATAGTCGCCAAATCTAAAATTTAATTACATAGAAGCGTCGAAACCAAACCACTTAGTAGCTATTCTACTAATATCTCCGTTCTTTCTCGCTTTATCAATTGCTTTGTTAAATGCATTTAAAAGTTCAGTATCATCTTTTCTAATACCAACTCCAACACCATTTCCAAATGCGCCACCTGAAAAAGTTGGACCAGTTAAAACAACTGGCTTGCCAGATTTTTCTGCATAATCACTAAATGCAACTGCTGCAGCTAATGCTGCATCACATCTTCCTGATGCTAAATCTAAATTAACTTCATCCTGAGTTTTGTAAGTCCTTACATTCACTTTACCTACATCACCAGAATCTAAAAAGTTTTGGTGGATTGTAGCAGTTTGCACACAAACAGTTTTACCGGCCAAAGCAGCTGTAAGAGTTTTTAAAGCTTTTTTAGCATCAGCATTAGGTTTGCTTAAATTTATTCCAGCAGGAGTGTCTAGTCCTTCTAGATTAGAACCTTTCATAACTGCTAAAGATGCAACTTCATCAGCATAACCTTGTGAAAAGCTAATTGCTTTTTGTCTCTCAGCTGTAATCGACATTCCTGCCATTATGGCGTCAAACTTTCTCATAATTAATGCTGGTATCATTCCATCCCAGTCTTGCTCAACTATTGTACATTGTTGACCGATATATCTACAAAGTGTGTAGGCTAATTCAACTTCAAATCCAATTAACTTACCAGACTCATCTTTTGAGTTCCATGGAGGATAAGCACCCTCTGTTCCGATTCTTATTTTGTCAGCATTAACATTTCCTATCACTAATAAAGAAAGTAAAACTGAAAAAATAGTTTTTTTGAATATATTCATTATTATCTCCTTTAAAAAAATAGT
>CABYDK010000040.1 GCA_902517735.1 uncultured Pelagibacteraceae bacterium | reverse complement strand
TGAAAGCAGATTTACTATATCGAAGAGGTGGAAGTTACGAAAGATTAAAAGATTATTCGAAAGCAGATAGAGATTTACAACAGTCATTAATAATTAATCCTAATGATGCTTATGTTTTAAACTATTTGGCATATTCTTGGCTTGAAAGAAATTATAAAATTAATGAAGCTATAGAGATGCTTGAAAATGCCTATGAACAAGAAAATAATGACCCTTACATTATAGACTCTATAGGGTGGGCGTATTATTTGATTAACGATTTTATTAAAGCCGAAAAGTTTTTAAAAAGAGCAGTAGAATTAATGCCAGACGATCCAACAGTTAATGACCATTATGGCGATATCTTGTGGAAGTTAAACAGAAAAATACAAGCAAGATATTTTTGGTTAGCAGTATTAGAAATGGAAGATGCAAAACAAGAACTAATTGAACAAATTCAGAATAAATTAATTGATGGACCTCAAAGCTCTTAATGAGTTATTTTAAGATTAAATCACACGCAAAAATTAATTTAGCTTTAAATATAGTAGGTAAAGCGTATTCATTACATAAAATTGAAAGTATAGTTAGTTTTTTAGATTTGCATGATGAGATATTGATTAAGAAAATTGATAATAGAAAACATAAAGTTAAATTTATAGGAAAATTTTCCAAAAGTATTAATTCAAAAAATACTATTTCTAAATTATTAGAAATTATCAACAAAAAAAAGTTACTTAGAAATAAATATGAAATAATAATAAAAAAGAATATTCCTACTGAAGCTGGTCTTGGAGGAGGATCTATGAATGCGGCTAATGTTTTGAATTTTTTTGTTAAAAAAAAACTCATTAAAACCAATAAAAAAGAAATAATTAAAATATCAAATTCAATTGGATCTGATGTTATACTTGGAATTTATTCAAAAAATTTGATTTTAAGATCAAATAAATCAATCAAAACTTTCTCTATTAAAAAAAAAATTCATACTTTAGTTGTTAAACCAAATTTTGGATGTAGTACAAATAAAATTTTTTCAAAAGTCAAAAATTTTTCAAATTCTAGATTTAATTTTTATTCAAAACGTATATTTAATATAGAATATTTAAAATATTTAAAAAATGATTTAGAGCCTATAGCTCTTAAAAAATACTCAAAATTAAATAGTTTAAAAAATTTTTTGAAAAAATTATCAAATAATGAATTTGTAAGAATGACTGGTTCTGGATCTGCAATAATTGTGTATTTTAAAACAATCAAAAACTGTAAAGATGCTGAAAAAAAAGTTAAAAAACAATTTAGAAATTACTGGTGTAAAACTTCAAAAACTATATAAATTTATTTTTTTGTGTTATACGAAGATAATATTGGGGCGTAGCCAAGCGGTAAGGCACGGGTTTTTGGTACCTGCATCCTAGGTTCGAATCCTAGCGCCCCAGCCATATATGATTAATTTTTTAGATAAATTTATTAAAAGAACTGACAACTTAAATTATGTTGCAAAAAGAATTAAAGATTTATCTGTAGACACTCCAGTAAAAAAGATTTTTGATTCTATTAAAAATTTTTCATCTTCTAGTGAAATTAGATATGTTGGTGGCTGTATAAGGAAGATCATAAAAAAAGAAATAGTCGATGATATTGATCTTGCTACTAATTTAAATCCCCAACAGGTTTGTGAAATTCTTAAGAACAATGATATAAATTTTTACGAAACAGGAATTGATCATGGTACTATTACTGCAACAATAGATGATTTTAATTTTGAAATAACAAGCTTGAGAGAAGATGTTGAAACTTACGGTAGACATGCTCAAGTTAAATTTTCTACTGATTGGAAAAAAGATGCACTAAGGCGAGATTTTACAATTAATTCAATTTATTCAGATTTGGAGGGAAATTTATTTGATCCTTTTAATGGAATAGAAGATTTAGAAAAAGGAATTATTAGATTTATAGGTGATCCCGAAAAAAGAATTAAAGAGGACTATTTAAGAATACTTCGTTATTTAAGATTTTATTTGATTTACTCAAAACAAAAACATGATCTAAATACTGCAAAATTAATAAAAAAGAATATATTTGGGATATCTAATTTGTCAAAAGAAAGACTATTGGATGAACTAAAAAAAATTTTAAGATCTAATCTTTTAACAAAACTTTCAAAAGATAAATTTTCCTTAGAATTAATCGAAATTATTTTTCCTCAAATTAAAAATATAAAGATTTTTT
>CABYDK010000039.1 GCA_902517735.1 uncultured Pelagibacteraceae bacterium | reverse complement strand
GTTAAGGCAGCTATAACGCTTGTCATGAATACTCTATGATCTTTCAGATAGTCTTTTATAATAATTTTTTTATTTAAAACTAGATTAGGATTTCCAAAAATTTTTATAGAATTTTTAGTAGTTATTGTTTTTATTCCAATTAAGTTCAAGATTTTAGAACCCCATTTTAATCGAGGACTTTCTTTTTGATTTAATTCAGAAAGATTTTTAAAATAAGACATTCCTTTAGCTTTAGCTGCAACTAAAAAAATTATTAAAAATTCATCTATAGCACTGCTATTAAGACTTATTGGGCAATTGATTGATTTTAAAAATCTTGCACTTTTAACTTGTATATCAGCAATTTTTTCACCTTTATAATTTTTAATATTTTTATAAATGATTTTAACACCCATAATTTTTAATATTTTTATAAATCCGATCCTAGATGGATTTATATTTACATTTTTGATTAACAGTTTTGAATTAATACTTAGAGCGGTAAGAACAATAAAAAACGCACTAGAACTGACATCTGACGGTATTTTATAATCAAATGATTTTATTTTCTTTTTACCTTTAATCTTTATTAAGTCATAAGATTTTTTATTTTTTATTTTGATAGGAAGATTTAAAGATTTAAAAAGCAACTCGCTATGGTTTCTAGATTTTTTAGCTTTTATAATAGTGGTTCCTTTTGTATTAAGAGACGCGAGCATCACTGCTGTTTTGCACTGAGCTGAGCCTCTATTTTCAAAATAATTAATTGGCTTAGGATTTTTAGTTCCTTTAATAATTATTGGTAGCTTACCTTTGTTGGAAATAAATTTCGCACCAAATTTTTCTAATGGTTTTAAAATCCTAGAAAAATCTCTTTTTGAAAGACTTTTATCACCAATAATTTTGATATCATGTTTTGTGTGAATTAATAAACCAATGATTAATCTTCCGAGAGTTCCTGAGTTACCTGCATCTAATATAATATTTTTCTTATATTTATAACCATTAATACCAACACCAGTAATTATACATTTATTTTTGGTTAATTTAATCTTTACACCTAGTTTTCTTAAACATCTTAAAGTACTGAAAACATCTTCAGATTTTAAAATATTCTTTGCTGAAGATTTGCCATTTGCTTGAGAGGCCAATAATGCCCACCTAATAGATAAACTTTTGTCTCCTTCAATTTCTAAAGTTTTATTAAAAGATTTTATGGTTTTTTTAATAGAAACATTATTAATCATTTTAATTAAATTTTAATTAATTTTAAAAGAGTCACCAAAGTATGCATTTTTTGCATCGATGTTCTGAATTAAATCTGAAGGAGTACCATGGGCAACTACTTTTCCATTATGAATTATTGCAGCTGTATCCACACATGCCAGTAGATCTCTGGCTTGATGATCACATAGAATTATAGATATGTTATTAAAAGTTTGTAGATCTACGATTATTTTTTGTAAAATCTTTATAGTCATTACATCTAAAGCTGCAAATGGTTCATCTAATAAAAGAATTTTAGGGTCAGAGACTAAGGCAAGAGCAATAACAAGTTTTTTTTTCTGTCCACCCGACAAATGTTCTGCTTTAATATCTCTTATTGGATCCAATTCAAAATTAGATATTAAAGAGTTTATTTTTTCTTCTCTATAACTTAAATTTTCAATTGTTATTTCTGCTATTGCTTTAAGATTTTCGTACACAGTTAAATCGTGAAAATAACCACCATTTTGTGGAACAAAACCAATTTTAAACGCTAGAGTTCTTTGATAAATTGGATACTTATTTATATTTTCTGAATTTATTATAATTGAGCCAAAACTTGGTGATAATAAGCCTATAATAATATTAAAGATTGTTGATTTACCCACTCCATTAGGTCCAAGCAATCCTAAAATTTGTCCATCTCCAAGTTCTAAATTTAGATTATCTAAAATTATTTTTCTTCCAAATTTAAAAGAAATTTTATCAAGTTTTAGAATAACTTTTTTCTTTTTAAAAGATTTAATTCTAAATTTTTTTATGTTTGACATTGTTAATTTTTATTTAATTCAACTTTATCGTTTTCGTTGTCCATATAAATATCAATCTTTTTACTTATCAAATTTATCTTAATATTATCAGATATAATTGAACCTTGCGATCCTTCATACCTAACATTTTCAAATATTTTAGCTATATTATTTTCAAAATCTAAATTTGCTTTATCTGAAAAAATCTTATTATTCAAATATTCAACTGAAACGTTGTTCCTAAATTGAGTACTATAATTCAGATTATTATAATCAGCA
>CABYDK010000038.1 GCA_902517735.1 uncultured Pelagibacteraceae bacterium | reverse complement strand
GAATATTTATTGGAAGTAGTCTTTTCGAAAGTTTATTTTTTAATTTAATTCTTGCAGTATTTTCTTGCCCTACATAACATCCTTTTTTAAAATCAATGGCATTTAGTTCATCATAATTGCACTCAATTCCAAAAATTTTATTTTGTAATTTATTGAGATCCTTAGGAACAATTCCAAGTTTGTGGCTTAAAGCATAATATTCTTTTATGTCACTATCATGTAAATCTAATTTTTTTAGAGACAAATAAAGTTTCTCTAAATTTATAATTAATCTTGCTCCTAAATCTTTATTTCTTGGATCTAAGAAAATTGGATCTTCTCTATATTTCATAGTGAACCCCTCTAAATTCTTTGCTCCACTTAAAGTTAAAAATTTTGCATGACTAAATGCTGCTACTACAAATTCATTACTAAGATTTAATATTTCAACATTGGATCTTAGTTTATACATACTAAGTTGTTTTAACAGTTGATCAGCTTGTGCTTTTTCACAATCAAGCAAATATCCTGATTTATGTTTTACAATAATAAATTCATATAAAAACTTACCTTGGGGAGATAATAATGAATTAAAACTGCTATTTTTGTCATTAACTTTATTAATATCGTTACTGATTAGATTTTGAAGAAAGTCCTTTGCGTCTTTTCCGCTAATATAAAATATTGCTCTATCTTCTAAAATGTAAACTTTTTTAATATTCATGTTTGATTGATTACTATTTTTAATATAATTACATTTTTTTAAAATGTTAGATCTAATAATTAAAAATGGCCAGTGTCATATTGATGGTAGGCTTAAAAATATTGATATTGCAATTAAAGGGGGCAAAATCGTTAAGATTGGGGAAACTTTAGAAGAAGCAAAAAATGTTTATGATGCCAAAGAATTATTAGTTTTACCAGGCTGTATAGATACACAAACTCATTTTAGAGAGCCTGGCTCTACTGACACAGAAGACCTTCACTCTGGAGGTAGAGCTGCAGTTGCAGGAGGAATTACCGCAGTGTTTGAAATGCCTAATACCAACCCTCCAACATCTACAAAAAAAGAATTTCAAAAGAAACTAGATCTTGCAAAGAACAGAATGTATTGCAATTATGCTTTTTATTTTGGTGCTACTGCTGATAACGCAAATGAATTAGCAGATTTAAAAAATTTAGAAGGCTGTTGTGGAATAAAACTTTTTGTTGGTTCTTCGACCGGCAATCTTTTGGTTGCTGATGAAAAAGATATTGATATAGTATTTCAGAATTCTTCTAAAGTAGTAGCAGTTCATTCTGAAGATGAACAAATCTTAAATATTAACAAAAAATTAATAAAAAAAGGTGACGTACACTCACATCCGATTTGGAGAAGTGAAGAATGTGCAATTTCCTCTACAAGAAGAATAGTTAAAATTGCTGAGCGATATAATAAAAAAGCTCATGTTCTTCATATAACCACTAAACAAGAAATAGATTTTTTATCTCAGCATAAAGGTAACATTACTTTTGAAATCACTCCACAGCATTTAACAATTTACGCACCTGATTGTTACGATAAGCTTGGCACTTATGCACAGATGAACCCTCCAATAAGAGATAAGTCTCATTATGAAAGATTGTGGTATGCAGTTAAAAATAATTTAAATGACACAATAGGATCAGACCACGCTCCTCATTTAAAAAAGAATAAAGACTTAGAATATCCTAATTCTCCATCAGGTATGCCCGGAGTACAAACTTTAATGCCAGTTATGCTAAATCATGTTAATGAGGGAAGATTATCTCTCAATCAGTTGATAAGCCTTGTTTGCGAAAATCCAGTAAAAATTTTTGGAATTAAAAACAAAGGATTTATAAAAGAAGGTTTTGATGCAGACTTTACAATTGTTGATATGAATAAAAAAATAACAATTCTAGATAAAAATATGCAAAGCAAATGTGGATGGTCCCCATTTAACGGATTTGAATTTAAAGGCACTCCAGTTTCAACAATAATAGCAGGAAAAGTAAAAATGCAAGATGGTAAAATTTTGGGAGATCCAGATGGAAATCCATTAAAATTTGATATATGAAATATCAGCCTTTAGTTTCAATACTAATTAATAATTATAATAAACAAAAATATTGTACCCAAGCATTAAGATCAGCAATTTTTCAAAACTATAAAAAAATTGAAATAATTTTTTTTGATGACTGTTCCACTGATTATTCTTTAAAAAAAATAGAGAAATTGAAAAAAAAATTTAAAAACAAAATTAAGATTATTAAAAATAAAGATAGAGGCAATACTTATTCATTT
>CABYDK010000037.1 GCA_902517735.1 uncultured Pelagibacteraceae bacterium | reverse complement strand
TTTTAGTCTTAATTAAGGCTGAACATCTAGATCTATAATTTTTTTTGTTATTAGGATTACATTTACCAAAAAATCCGTCCGGTCTTGGAACTCCCATAGAACTACCACATCCCAAAATTACAAATTTCATAATTTATAATCCAAATAATCTATTAAAATTAGATGTAGTTGATTTTACCAAGTTTGACAAAGAAGTTTGTTTAATATTAGCAAGTTTTTCAGCTGTATGTTTTACAAATGATGGTTCATTTTTTTTTCCTCTATTAGGCTCTGGTGCCAAATAGGGACTATCAGTTTCTATTAATAGTTTATCTAATGGAATTAATTGAAAAGTTTCCTGAAGTTCTAGTGTATTTTTAAATGTAATAATTCCACTAGCTGAAAAATAAGTATTAAAATTAAACAAGTTCTTAGCAAAATTTTTTGATCCTGTGAAACAATGCATAAGTATCTTTAAATTGTAGTTTTTATATTTATCAAATATCTCAAACATTTCATTTTCTGCATTTCTTGAGTGAATAATTAAAGGGATATCTAATTCTATAGCAGCTTTAATATGTTCTTCAAAACTTTTAATTTGATCATTTTTATCAGAGTGATTGTAAAAAAAATCTAACCCAGTTTCACCAATACCAATAATTTTCTTATTTTTATTTATCTCATTTATAATAAGCTTGGCAGTTACTTTATCTTTTTTTGCTTCATGAGGATGAATACCGTAGGTTCCATATATCATTTCATCCTTTTTAACTAAATCTTTAATTTTTATAAAACTATCAAATGTAGTGCAAATAGTTAATAGTTTTTCAATACCTACATTCTTAGATCTTTTTATAACTTCGTCTAAGTTATTGAAAAGTGGTTCATGATCTAAATGGCAGTGAGAGTCAATCATTATATTTTTCAATCTTTTTAAACAGAATATCAATTTTATTAATTTTATTACCACCTTTTAGATAACTGTTATTTTCTATTGAGGATAAACTGATCTCATTTTCTTTTATAGAAAATATTTTCAGCGCATTTATAGAAGATTGAGGTATAATAGGATATAGCATAAATGTTATTTTTCTTACAATCTCCAAAGTAGTATAAACAATTGTATTAAGTCTTAAAGTATCGTCTTTTTTATTCCATGGTTCTTGATCATTAAAGTACTTATTCGTTTCAAATAATACATTTATAATAAAATCAACATAAAAATTTATATCTTGGTTATCAATCCTATCTCTAATTTTATTTAAATTTATCTTAAACTTATCTAAAATTTTCAAATCTTCTCTGTTAAAATCTATTTTTAAAGGAATTTTACCATCACAGTTTTTTAAAGCAAATGCTGTTACTCTTTGACAAAGATTACCAAAATTATTAGCCAGATCACTATTTATACAATCTTCAAGTCTATCTTGTGAAATATTACCATCATTACCAAATGAAACTTCTTTAATGAGATAGTATCTTAATGGATCTAAACCATATTTATTAATAATTTCAATAGGGTCTAAAATATTACCTTTTGATTTTGACATTTTTTCATCTCCAGAAAGTATCCAGCCATGCCCGTAAACTTTTTTTGGTAATGGTATTTTAGCAGCTAATAAAAAAGCAGGCCAGTAAACAGCATGAAATCTTAAAATATCTTTACCAATTAGATGAATAGAAGCTGGCCAAAATTTTTTATACATTATATCATTTGTATCTGGGTAGTTTAATGCACTGATATAATTTGTTAAAGCATCCAGCCAAACATAGATAACATGACTCTGATTATTTGGTACTTTTATTCCCCATGAAAAACTTTTTCTGCTTACCGATAAATCTTTGAGACCACTTTTAACAAAACTTACAACTTCATTTTTTCTCGATTTTGGCGAAATAAAATTAGGATTATTTTTATAATAATCTAATAATGTTTTTTCCCACTTTGAAAGTCTAAAAAAATAAGACTCTTCATCAACCCATTCTACTGGAGATTTGGATAATTTAGCTATTTTCTTTCCATCAATATCCTCAATTTCATCATCATTATAAAAAGCCTCATCAGAAACAGAATACCATCCAGAATATTTTGAAAGATAAATATCATCATTTTTTTCTAATTGACTCCACAGGCTTTGAACTGATTTTTTATGACGTTCTTCTGTAGTTCTAATAAAATCTGTATTAGTTAAATTCAAAATTTTAGATAGGTCTCTAAAAGTTTCACTAATTTCATTACAAAATTTTAAAGTATCTTGTCCTTTTTTTTCTGCTGCTCTTTGAATTTTGAGACCATGTTCATCAGTTCCAGTTAAAAAACTTACATTAAAACCATCAATTTTCTTAAATCTTGCAAAAAAATCTGCAATAATACTAGAATAGGCGTGACCCATATGAGGTTTTGCTGAAGGGTAATATATAGGAGTTGTTATATAAAAATTTTTAT
>CABYDK010000036.1 GCA_902517735.1 uncultured Pelagibacteraceae bacterium | reverse complement strand
CATCAAGAACATATGACATCAACATCGTATCTTCCATTGAATTAAGTCGAATTCCATTTTTATAAAAAATAATGAAATCAAATTTAATATTTTGACCTATTTTTTTAATGCTTGGATCTTCTAATATAGGTTTGATTTTTTTTAAAACCTCTTTTTTATTTAAACATTTCTTAGATTTGTGACCTATAGGTATATAACAAGCTTTACCAATCTTAGTACTAAATGAAATTCCTACTAGATTAGCTTGGTGAGCATCTAATGAATCAGTTTCTGTATCAACAGCAATTTCTCCTGCTTGTTCAGCATCATTTAACCATTCATCGATATCATTTTCATCAGTAATTAAAAAATAATTTTTATTGCTTATATTTCCAAATTTTTTAGATTGATCGTTTTTTTCATTAACTAAATTTGTTAAATTAGGTTCTCCATAAGTTGAGATCGCTGAACTTAATAACCTATTAAATTCCATTTCTCTTAAAAACCCATAAAGTTTATCCTTATCAATTTCTTTTAACTTAAATTCGCTTAACTCTTTTTTAACTGGAGCATCATGTTTTAAAGTTACTAGTTCTTTGCTAATTAAAGCTTTATCTTTATTTTCAATCAAAGTTTCCCTTCTTTTATTCTGTTTAATTTCATTTGCTGATTTTAAAAGTTTTTCTAAAGTTCCATATTTGTTAATTAATTCTGCGGCTGTTTTAACACCTATGCCAGGAACACCAGGAACGTTGTCACTGCTATCTCCTGCTAAAGCCTGAACATCAATTACTTTATTGGCATTAACTCCAAATTTTTTTAACACATCTTCCTCATTGATAAATTTATTTTTCATTGGATCAAAAATTCGAACGTTTTTATTATATAATTGCATCAAATCTTTATCTGAAGATACAATTGTTACTTTTGCACCTTTTTTTAAAATTTGATCAACATAAGTTGCTATCAAATCATCTGCCTCATAATTAGCAAGATCTACCGAGGGTAGATTAAAAGCTAATACTGATTTTCTAATATATTCAAATTGTGGAGCTAAATCATCTGGTGGTTCAGATCTGTTTGCTTTGTAATCGCTATAAATTTCATTTCTAAAAGTTTTTCTTGCTGAGTCGAAAATAACTGCAAAATGAGTTGGCTTTTGTAAATTTTCTTTAGATTTAGAATCTTCTAGTAATTTAAATAACATACTACAAAATCCACTTACTGCTCCTGTAGGTAATCCATCGCTTTTTCTTGTTAACGGAGGTAATGCATAATACGCTCTAAATATATACCCTGATCCATCAATTAAATAAAAGTGATCGTTTTTTTCTATCTTATCCATTTAAAATATATAATTTATTAGATCGTAGTATCATCTATACATATAAAAATATATTTACAATATCTGAAAATTTACTACTAGAAAATCAATTCAATAAAAGGTACTATTAATTATGGAACTTATTAAACATAATTTTCAATCAAAACTAGTTAAATCATTATTAGTAATAATATTGGGATCAATAGCTTTAACTATTTCTTCAAAAATAAAGATTCCTTTTTATCCAGTGCCAATGACAATGCAAACATTTGTTGTATTGTTTTTAGGTATAAGTTTTGGATATAAAATTGGTTTAGCAACGATTGGCTTATATTTATTGGAAGGTATTGCTGGATTACCAGTTTTTTCAAACTCACCAGAAAGAGGAATGGGGATAGTTTATTTCACTGGCCCAACTATGGGTTACTTAATTGGTTTTTTGTCTGCATGCTACCTAGCTAGCTTTGTAAATTCTAAAGATAATTTATTTAAAACAGTAATTAAACTAACTATAGCAGTTTCAACAATTTATATTTTTGGGGTTATATGGCTTGGAATTCTATTAGGTTGGGATAAACCACTCTTTAGTTTAGGTGTTACTCCATTTTTGTTAGCTGAAACTTTTAAAATTATTTTACTAAGTTTATTAGTAAAAAAATTTATTAGTTTAAGAAAATTTATTTAGGCGATCTTTTAGATAATATTCTTTGAAGAGTTCTTCTGTGCATTTTTAATCTTCTTGCAGTCTCTGATACATTTCTATTACATAGCTCAAATACTCTATGTATGTGTTCCCATTTTACTCTGTCAGCTGACATCGGATTTTCTGGAGGGGCAGCTTTTTTACTTGGATCTGCTAATAACGCTTTTTCAACATCATCAGCATCTGCGGGTTTGGCTAAATAATCTATTGCTCCCTCTTTAATTGCAGCTACTGCAGTTGGGATATTTCCATAACCTGTTAACATAATAATACGACTTGATGAATTAGATGTCTGAATTTCCTTTACAACCTCTAGTCCATTTCCGTCGGATAATCTTAAGTCTACTACCGCAAAACCAGGTTTTTTAACTTTTACTGTTTCAATTCCTTTTTTTACACTTTCAGCTTGTAAAACCTCAAAACCTTTTTTTTCCATTGCTCTTGATAATCTTTCTCTAAAA
>CABYDK010000035.1 GCA_902517735.1 uncultured Pelagibacteraceae bacterium | reverse complement strand
TCTTAAAATCAAGTAAATAAGAATACTCAATTTTATGAAAAAAAATTCATACTCATATGATGAGCTTATTAATTGTGGTAACGGGAAGTTATTTGGTGCAGGAAACGCTAAATTACCTCTTCCCCCTATGCTCATGTTTGATAGGATCACTGAAATAAATGATAATAATGGGGCTTTTAAAAAAGGATCATTGATTGCAGAACTGGACATTAAAAAAGATTTATGGTTTTTTGATTGCCATTTCAAAGAGGATCCCGTAATGCCTGGATGTCTTGGGCTTGATGCCATGTGGCAATTAGTAGGTTTTTATTTGGGTTGGATTGGAAACCCTGGAAAAGGACGAGCTTTGGGAGTTGGAACCGTAAAATTTACTGGAGAGGTTTTACAAGACGTAAAACTAGTAAAATACACGATTGATATGAAAAAAATTATGTCTCCTGGTGGAACAACAGTTGGATTAGCTAATGGAATTGTTATGGCAGATGATAAAAAAATATATTCTGCTGATAACTTAAAAGTAGGGTTGTTTAAGTAATGAGAAGGGTAGTAATTACAGGTTTAGGGATTGTTTCGTGTTTGGGAAACAATCAAGAAGAAGTTCACCAATCATTATTAAATTCTAAATCAGGTATTTCTTATTCTGAAGAATACAAAGAACATAATCTTAAAAGCCATGTTCATGGAAAACCAAATATAAAACTTGAGGACCATATTGATAGAAAAACAATTAGATTTATGGGTTCAGGATCAGCCTACAACTACATTGCAATGAAAGAAGCTATTCAAGACGCTGGGTTAGAGGAAAAAGAAGTGAGTAATTTTAAAACGGGAATTGTAATGGGTTCTGGAGGACCTTCTATTGAAAATGTAATTTTAGCTGCTGATAAAACTAGGGCTAAAACACCAAAATTGATGGGGCCATTTGTGGTTCCAAGAACAATGGCTAGTACAGCTTCAGCAACACTTGCTGTTCCATTTAAAATTAAAGGAACTAACTATACAATGAGTTCAGCCTGCGCAACAAGTGGTCACTGTATTGGAAATTCTATGGAATTAATTCAAATGGGAAAACAAGATATTGTTTTTGCTGGTGGTAGTGAAGAGATTCATTGGGCGATGACAGCTATGTTTGATGCAATGACAGCATTATCTTCAAAATATAACGATAAGCCTGAAACTGCATCAAGAGCTTACGATAAAACTAGAGATGGTTTTGTAATTGCTGGTGGTGGTGGAGTTTTAGTTCTTGAAGAATATGAACATGCTAAAGCCAGAGGAGCTAAAATTTATGCAGAATTAACTGGATATGGAGCAACTTCAGATGGATATGATATGGTAGCACCATCAGGTGAAGGAGCTGTAAGATGTATGAAAATGGCGATGGCAACAACTAAAAATAAGATTGATTATATTAATACTCATGGAACATCTACTCCAGTTGGAGATATTACAGAATTAAATGCTGTTAAAGAGACTTTTGGAGATCAAATTCCAAAAATTAGTTCAACAAAATCTTTATCAGGACATCCATTGGGAGCAGCATCAGTACATGAAGCAATCTACTGTTTAATAATGATGAAAAATAGTTTTATTGCGGGATCGGCTAACATAACTGAGATGGATGAGGAAGCAAAAAAATTTCCTATAGTTGCTAAAACAAAAACAGGAACAACTCTTAATACTGTTATGTCTAACAGCTTTGGGTTCGGCGGAACTAACGCTGCTTTAATTTTTGAAAAGGTTTAATTATGAGTTTAATGAAAGGAAAAAAAGGATTAATTATGGGCGTTGCGAATGAAAGATCTATTGCATGGGGTATATCTCAAAAACTTTCAGATGCTGGAGCAGAACTTGCTTTCACATATCTTGGTGATGCACTTAAAAAAAGAGTGGTTCCTTTAGCAGAAAAATTAAATTCAAACGCAATATTCAGTTGTGATGTTGAAAAAAAAGAGGAAATCACAAAATTATTTGAAGATATAAAATCAAAATGGGGGAAAATTGACTTTGTTGTTCATGCGGTTGCTTTTTCGGATAAATCAGAATTATCAGGTGAATATTTAAATACTAGTAGAGAAAACTTCTTAAGAAGTATGTTAATTTCATGTTTTTCGTTTACTGAAATTACAAAAGAAGCTTCAAAAATAATGAAAGAGGGTGGCAGTTTATTAACTTTAACTTATGAGTCTAATAAAGCTATTCCAAATTATAATGTAATGGGAGTTTGTAAATCTGCTTTAGAAGCAAGCGTCAAATATCTTGCAAGAGATTTGGGCGCTAAAGGTATGAGAGTTAATGCAATAAGCGCAGGACCTATTAAAACTTTAGCTGCTTCAGCAATTGGAGATGCAAAATTTTTGTATAAATGGAACGAAGATCACTCATTTTTGAAAAGAAATGTTGATATTAATGATGTAGGAAACTCAGCTTTATATTTGCTAAGCGAACTTGCAAATGGCGTAACCGGTGAAATCCATTACGTAGATGCAGGATACAACAAAGTCGGTATGCCAGATCCTAAAAATATTAGTTAATTCATGAAAAATATTTCAAGGATTTTTTATAGATCTTTAAAAAAATCAATTGAACAAATTTTGGATAAAAGAAATGTTAATAATAGATCTAAATTTGAAAAAATAAAAAATAAATTCAATTCAATTGTAATTGATTCTAGTGACTATCTTTCTGAGTTATGTTTGCTAGGAGAAAAACATGGGACAGATAAATCTGTTTTTAATAAAAAGACTAAACATCAGCATTCGTATACACCAATATACAATATTCTTTTTAGTCATTTAAAAAATGAGAAGATAAATATAGCTGAATTAGGCGTTGCACATTCATCCTCTTTAAAAATGTTTAGAGAATATTTTAAAAATGCAAATATAGACGTTTTTGATAATGACGATGAAGCAATAGAAAAATCAAAAAACTTAAACCTTAATAATGTTAACTATTTCAAACTAGATGTAGAAAAT
>CABYDK010000034.1 GCA_902517735.1 uncultured Pelagibacteraceae bacterium | reverse complement strand
TGGTCCTTCACCAACTCTAGTTGTATATGCTTTCGTAATACCAAGTACATAATTAATTGAGTTAGGTCCGCATCCAGAACCTGTTGCAGCATTAGAGGCAACTGTATTCGATGAAGTAACAAAAGGATAGGTACCATGATCTACATCAAGTAGAATGCCTTGAGCGCCTTCAAATAGTATCTTTTTTTTTTGTCTTTTAAATTCATCAATTTTCAACCAGACAGGTTGAGAAAATTTGAGTATTTCATTAGCAATTTCTAAAAGATCTTTTTTTAGTTTATCTTTTTTAAAAATTTTTTTTCCTAGTCCTTTTCTAATTGCATTATGATGCAACAAAACTGTCTCTAGTCTTTGATCTAAATTTTTTTCTGACCTTAAATCCATTACTCTTATAGATCTCCTTCCAACCTTATCTTCATAAGCAGGACCAATTCCTCTTCTAGTAGTACCTATTTTTTCTTTTCCCGCCGCATCTTCTCTAATTTCGTCCATTTCTCTATGAAATGGTAGAATTAAATTTGCTGCCTCAGAAATCATAAAATTTTGAGAGTTTACATTTATACCTTTTTCTCGAATTTCTTTTATTTCATCTAACAAAGCCCATGGATCTACAACTACACCATTTCCAATAATAGAAATTTTATTTTTTCTAACAATGCCCGAAGGAAGCAGTCTAAGCTTATATACAATTCCGTCGATTACTAAAGTATGACCTGCATTATGTCCTCCTTGAAATCTTATAACTATATCTGCTTGTTCTGATAACCAATCTACAATTTTTCCCTTCCCTTCATCTCCCCACTGTGAACCAACTACTGCAATATTTTTCATTATTTAAAAATTTTTTTTAGTTCTATAGAATTTAAGTGGTTTATCGGACCATGTCCTTTTCCAATTTTAGGGTTAGTTAATATTGCAGAATTTACATATTTAATTCCTAACTCACAAGATTTCTTTAAGGTTTTTCCACATGAAATAAAAGAAGTGATGGCACTTGATAATGTGCAACCTGTACCATGAGTATTTTTAGTATTTAGTCTATTACTAGAAAATATTATAATTTCATTTTTATTTACTAATATATCTAGTACCTTTTTTGATTTAAAATGACCCCCTTTGATTAAAACATTTGGAACTCCAAGTTTTATCAATTTATTCGCAGCAATAATCATATTCTTTTTGTCAGTTATTTTTATTCCACTAAGAATTTCTGCCTCTGGAAGATTTGGCGTTATTAAAAAAACTTTTTTAAGTAATTTTTTTTTCATCAATTGTATAGCTTGATTACTTATAAGCTTAGATCCACCTTTTGCCACCATTACAGGATCTAAAATTATTTTTTTAGTTTTTATTTTATACAAAGATCTTAAAACTTTATTTATAACTTCTGTTGAGTGTAGCATTCCAATTTTTACCGCATCTGGTTTGATATCTTTGATTGTATAAATTATTTGATTATAAATTTCATTAGCCGGAATAGATACTACTGATTTTACACCTTTTGTGTTTTGAACAGTTACAGCAGTTATTGTTGTCATAGCATAAGCACCTAAACAAGTAGCTGTTTTTAAATCTGCTTGAATACCTGCTCCTCCAGAAGAGTCAGATCCTGCAATAATTAAAATTTTTGATTTTATTTTCAAACTATTTAATTTTTTTAATAATATTATTTACACATTTAGAAAGAAGAGTTTTGTTCTCACTTTCTCCCATTACTCTAATTTTAGACTCGGTTCCAGATTTTCTAACCAGAATTCTTCCTTGACCTTTGATTAATTTTGTTGCTAATTTTATAGAATTTTTTACTGTCAATTTATTAATTACACTCTTGTCTTTTACTTCAACGCTCTTCAATAGTTGGGGTATTTTTTCAAATTTATAAAAAAATTCACTGGCTTTCATTCCTTTTCTTAAAGCAAATAAAGATTCTAAAGCAACTAGTAAACCATCACCTGTTGTCGCAAATTTACCTAAAATGATGTGTCCAGATTGTTCACCTCCTAAATTGAATTTTTTTTTATGCATTTTCTCTTTCACATATCTATCACCAACATTAGCACGTATAAATTTTATACCTTCTTTTTTAAAAAATTTTTCAAGACCATAATTAGACATCAATGTTCCAACCACACCTCCTTTTAACATTTTTTTATTTTTCCATCTTGAAGCTAAAGCAGCTATTATCTGATCACCATCTATAATATTGCTTTTTTCATCACACATGATAATTCTATCAGCATCACCATCTAATGAAATGCCAACATGTGCCTTATATTTCTTAACTGCAGATCTAATCTTGCCAGGAAAAGTTGAGCCACAATTTTTATTGATATTTAAGCCATTGGGATTTACACCGATGGCTATTACTTTAGCACCTAAAGATTTTAATAATTCAGGTCCGGCTTTATATCCAGCTCCATTTGCACAATCAATTACAATTCTAAGTCCTCTCAGGTTGAATTCTTTGATAAAATTTTTTTTTAAAATTTTAATATAATCTTTGGTTCCTGTTTCTAATCTTTTTACTCTTCCTAGTTTTTCAGGTTTTGAGAGGTTTTTTGTAATTTTTTTATCAATAAGACTCTCAATTTTTTTTTCTATTTTATCTGACAATTTCATTCCATCAGGACCAAATAATTTTAAACCATTATCATTATGTGGATTATGAGAAGCAGTGATCATAATTCCCATATTTGCTTTCATGACTTTTGTAAGCATAGCTAAACCATTTGTAGGAAGAGGTCCTAATGTATAAACGTGCATTCCAGCTGATGCTAGCCCTGATACTAGTGCAGGCTCTAAACTATAACCTGATAATCTTGTATCCTTAGCGATTATTGCGATTTGTTTTCTTTTTTTTTGTGATTTAAAATATGTTCCACTTGCCAGACCAAATTTAAAAAACATATCTCCGTTAATATTTTTACTATTGATAGCTCCCCTAATACCATCAGTCCCAAAATATTTTTTTGTCATTAATTATTCATTATTTTTTTAAAAACTTTTATACCTTGCATTATTTCATTAACATCATGAATTCTTAATATTTGAACCCCTTGCATCATTAAATAAATTGATGAGGCTACTGTTCCCCCAGTCCTAAGTTTACTGTCATTTTTTCCAGATAACTCCCTAACAAATCTTTTTCTTGAATTTCCAACAAGTATAGGAAAACCAAGAGAATGAAAAATAGAAATATTATGTATTAGACTCATATTATGTTTCAAATTTTTTCCAAAACCTATCCCAGGATCTAGGATTATATTATTGTGATTTATACCCATTGATCTTAATAGTTTT
>CABYDK010000033.1 GCA_902517735.1 uncultured Pelagibacteraceae bacterium | reverse complement strand
TCAAGTTCAAAAGATATTACTGAGACTTTAAATTACATTTTAAATAGAGAAAAATGAAAAAAAATTATAAATTTTTAGATAGAATAAATTTCCCAAATGATTTGCGTAAACTTAAAGAAACTGATTTACAAAAAGTTTCTGATGAAGTTAGAGAAGAAATGATCAATGCAGTATCAGAAACAGGTGGACACTTAGGGGCTGGTTTAGGTGTAGTTGAATTAACAGTAGCTCTTCATTATGTTTTTGATACTCCAAATGATAAATTAATTTGGGACGTTGGTCACCAATCTTATCCACATAAAATTTTGACTGGTAGAAAAAATAAGATTAGAACCTTAAGAAAAGGAAACGGATTATCAGGATTTACAAAAAGATCTGAAAGTGAGTATGATCCCTTTGGAGCTGCACATAGTTCAACTTCTATATCTTCAGCACTAGGTATTGCTGAAGCAAATAAATTAGCTAACAAGTCATCTAACGTTGTAGCAGTAATTGGTGATGGGGCAATAAGTGCAGGAATGGCCTATGAGGCAATGAATAATGCTGGAGCTACAAAAACTAAAATGATTGTTATTTTAAATGATAACGACATGTCTATTGCAAAACCAGCTGGAGCTATGAGAACTTATTTAGCTAAATTATTTACTGGAAAAATATATTTTAGTTTAAGAGAAACATTTAAGTTAATTACTTCGGCTTTTTCAAAAAGATTTAGCGCTAAAGCTGGTAAAGCTGAAGACTTTTTAAGGTCAGCAGTTACCGGTGGTACTTTATTCAATTCTTTAGGCTTTTATTATGCAGGTCCGATAGACGGTCATGATTTAACTGCTCTCGTTCCAATCTTGAAAAATGCAAGAGATTCTAAGCACGAAGGTCCCATTATGATACATTTAAAAACTCAAAAAGGGAAAGGATATTCTTACGCTGAAAAAGCTACTGATCATTACCATGGGGTTTCAAAATTTAATGTTGAGACTGGTGAGCAGATTAAAAGTGGAAACAATTTACCAGCTTATTCAAAAATATTTGGCAATACATTGGTCAAGCATGCTTATAAAGATAGTAAAATTGTAGGCATAACTGCAGCAATGCCTGGGGGAACGGGAATGGATATTTTTGGAAAAGAATTTCCAAAAAGAATGTTCGATGTTGGCATAGCTGAGCAACATGCGGTAACTTTTTCGGCTGGATTAGCTACTGAAGGCTATAAACCATATGCAGCGATTTATTCTACTTTTTTACAGAGAGCATATGACCAGGTTGTTCATGATGTAGCAATACAAAGTTTACCAGTAAGATTTGCAATTGATAGAGCAGGTTTAGTAGGTGCTGATGGACCAACGCATGCTGGCTCATTTGATATTACATATTTATCAACTTTACCAAATTTTGTTGTTATGGCTGCCAGTGATGAATCAGAATTAGTCAAAATGATTAACACTTCGGTAGATATAAACGATAGACCTAGTGCTATACGATATCCAAGAGGCACAGGTGTAGGAATTGAACTCCCCTCTATAGAAGAAAAAATTGAAATAGGAAAAGGAAGAATAATTGAGGAAGGAAAACAAGCTTGTATTTTAAGTTTAGGAACTAGGCTTGAGGAATGCAAGTTAGCAGTCGAAGAATTAAAGAATAAAGGTGTTTCAACTACAATCGTAGACGCAAGATTTGCCAAACCCTTAGATGAAGAACTTATCTTAAAATGTGCAAGAGAACATGAGGTAATGATAACTATTGAAGAAGGTTCAATTGGCGGATTCGGATCTCATGTAAAAAATTTACTTGCTGAAAAAGGGGTTTTCGACAAAGGTTTAAAGTTTAGATCAATGAAATTGCCTGATTATTTTATTGAACAAGATACTCCAAAAAAAATGTATGAGTTGGCAGGACTGAATTCATCACAAATCTCAAAAAAAATCTTAGAAATTTTATTTACAAAAGAATCAATAAAAGTAGTAAAAAATTAATTTATTTTAGTCACATTGAGCTTTATTCATCAGATAGTGGTCTAATAAAACACAATTCATCATAGCTTCACCAATCGGTACAGCTCTAATACCAACACAAGGATCGTGTCTACCTTTAACAGAAATTGTAGTATTTTTTCCAAATTTATTTATTGTTTTTCTAGTTTTCAAAATTGAAGAGGTTGGTTTAACAGCAAAAGACGCTACTATTTCCTGACCACTTGATATGCCACCTAAAATTCCACCTGCATTATTTGAGTCAAATTTTATTTTTTTTCCTTTTTGAGAAATTTCATCCGAATTTTGCTCACCACTCAGTTGGGCAGAATTCATCCCCGCGCCAATATTTACACCTTTGACAGCGTTTATGCTCATCAAGCCAGAGGCAATATCAGAGTCTAATTTTGAATAAATTGGAGCACCTAGACCTGCTGGAATTCCTCTAGCCCTTATTTCAATTATAGCTCCGCAAGAGGATCCAGATTTTCTCACACTTAATAAATATTTCTCCCAAAGTTTCACCATAGATTGATCAGGACAAAAAAATGGATTTTTAGAAATTGTTTGATCATTCCATTTTTTTGTATCACAGCCTAATATCCCCAATTGAGTAACAGCCCCTATAACTTTAAATTTGTTACCTAATTTTTTTTGTAAAACTAATTTCGCTATTGCTCCTGCGGCGACTCTAGCTGCAGTTTCTCTAGCTGAGGATCTTCCTCCACCTTTATAGTCTCTTATTCCATATTTTTTGAAATAAGTATAATCGGCATGACTTGGTCTAAACTTGTGTTTGATATTTCCATAATCTTTTGATCTCGCATCTTTATTATAGATTATAAGGGAAATAGGTGTTCCAGTAGTTTTACCCTCAAACACTCCTGATAATATCTGAACTTTATCGTCCTCTTTTCTTTGAGTTGTAAATTTTGATTGTCCAGGTTTTCTTTTATCTAATTCTATTTGAATATTTCGCTCATCCAGATTTATATTAGGTGGACACCCATCTACAATACAACCAATGGCTGGGCCATGAGATTCTCCCCAAGTAGTGAAACGAAATAGCTTTCCAAAAGTATTAAATGACATTATTTATATTATATAGATTATTTTGTTTAAATTATGAATCAAAAAAACTCACTTGGCCTTAATAACTGTTTTTTGGATCTAGATGATCCAATTCAACTATTCAAAATATGGATGGAAGAAGCAGAAAAATCAGAGCCTAATGATCCTAACGCTGTAGCTTTAGCCACAGTTAATGACAAAATGTTTCCATCAGTAAGAATGGTTTTATTAAAGGATTTTAGTAAAGATGGTTTTGTATTCTATACAAATTTAAATAGTCAAAAAGGACATGAATTAAAAGTAAATCCAAATGCCTCCATGTGCTTTCATTGGAAAAGTCTTTTAAGGCAAATTAGAATAAGTGGGTCAATTTCATTAGTAGAAGATGATGTTGCAGATAAATATTATGATTCTAGAAGTTATGAAAGTAGAATAGGAGCCTGGGCTTCTCAACAAAGTGAAGAATTGAAAAGTAGAGAAGAATTAATAGACTCTATAAAAAAATATAAAAAGAAATATAATAATCAAAATAAAGTTCCAAGACCAACTAATTGGTCAGGTTGGAGCTTATCCCCTGTTAGTATT
>CABYDK010000032.1 GCA_902517735.1 uncultured Pelagibacteraceae bacterium | reverse complement strand
TACCCCATTTAATTTGGTTAAATAATAATGATTTTATAACTATATCCTATGGCTTGCAAAGAACTGGTTTATATGGAACAGATATTTTAGATCATTTAAAATTTCCAATTATTTTTTTATTAAAACAAATGACTTTATTAATTCCATTTTTAATACTTTGTAGTTTATTGATTAAAAAAATTAGATTTAAAGTGAACTTTAAAGATAAAAAATTATTATTTTTAATTTTCATTAATATTATTCCAATTTTATTAATGTTAATCACATCTTTGATTACTGGTTCAAAAGTAAGAACTATGTGGATGACACCATTTTATTTATTTTTTGGTGTTATGATTGTCTATTTTTTTAAATCTCAAATTAATGTAAAAAAAATTGATAAGTTCTTATTTGGATTTATTTTTTTATTTTTTTTGTCACCAATTTTATATTCTTATGTTTCAATTATTCAAACGGATAAAAGAACTGACTACAAAGGAAAAGAAATAGCCTCGAAAGTTCAATATGCCTGGGATCAACAATTTAATAATCCAATTAATGTAGTTCTAGGAAATGAGTGGAATGCTGGTAATTTGTCATATCACCTTAAGTCAAGACCAATATGGATTGGATCTGTCAACCAGAATAAGATAAATAAACTTAAAAATCATATGTGTATTGATGATGTTTGTGTTGGTTATAAATAAATAAAGAAAGATGAAAAAAATTAAAATCTTAATACCTGTTTACAATGATTGGCAGTCACTATCTCAGCTATTAAAAAATATTGATAGTGAAATCGTTAATGTAGATCATGAAATATCAATTGTAATTGTAGATGATGCATCAACTTTTGATAGACAAATTGAAATAAACGATTTGTTGAATATTAGTTCTATTAAAATTCTTGTCATGAAAGAAAATAGAGGTCATGCTCGATGTATTGCGACTGGATTAAAATATATCTTTGAGAAAGAAGCCTTTGATTATATCATACCAATGGACGGAGATGGCGAGGATAGACCTGAAGAAATAATAGATTTAATTACCCAAATGAATAATTCTAATGACAGATCTATAGTTGGAGAAAGAGTAAGAAGATCTGAGGATTTAATTTTTAAATTCTGTTATTTTTTACATAAAATCATAACTTTAGTATTTACTGGACATTCAATAAAATTTGGAAATTTTACTTGTTTATCAAAAGATACAGTAGAAAAATTAGTTAATGAAAAATCTACATGGAATAGTTTTTCAGGTTCATTAAAAAAGATAGAAAAAGATTTAATAAAGATACCATCAATTAGAGGAACTAGATATTTTGGACCTTCTAAGATGAGTTTTTATAATTTAATTAAACATTCTCTCTCTATCATAAGTGTTTTTAGGGTAACATTTCTAATTCGTTCTGCAATTTTTGTTATCACTTATATTTTATTAATTAAAAGTTATGCTTCTATAATTACTGCATTACCACTAATATTTTTATTAATAGCAGTTTACTCAGTATCAAATTTGGCTTTAAGAGAAAATATGGAAGAATTTGATAAAGCTTTATCCAATATTAGTGATATTGAAAGTATTAAATAAAGCTATTGAGACAAATCCCTATCTTATTTATTAGCTCTAATTGTTGGTAAACAATAAAAATCAGCAGTATCTATTTTAGAAGAGTATTGTCTTCTCATATTCCATTTTTTATGGACCCCAGCACTTGCAAGACTTAATGTTGATCTTCCATATCTGTAATTAGTATTATCAATTGATTGCATTAAACTTTTTATTTTTTCATCTTTTTCAGATGAAAATAAATTTTTTCTTCCATCATCACTACGCAATCCTGTAAGAATCACCCCTGCTTTTTGATAACGATATCCGTTTTTAAAAATACTTTTTAAAATTGAAATTGCAGTCGTAACTGTTTCAATACTATTATTTGTTGCAATTGGAAAATCAATTGTTTTTGAATTCGAATAGTAGTTATAATCTCTTTGAAAGGGACTTGTCCTAACAAAAACTGTAACTGCTTTTGCAACCAATGATTCTGATCTAATTTTCTCAGAAGCGTTTAAACAGTAGTTTGCAACAGCTTCTTTCAATTCTTGAAATTTTTCGATTCTTTTTCCAAAAGATCTTGAGACAACACAACTTTTTCTTTTTGTTTGCGTAGTTTCTAAATTGATACAAGGAATTCCCCTAAGTTCCATCGCAGTTCTTGAACTTAAAACATTAGAGCATTTTTTAATCCAAGTATTTGATTTATTCTTAAGTTGCTTAGCGTTATAAATTCCGTTTTTTTGATAAAATTTTGTAAGCTGTCTACCAACACCCCATATGTCGTTGATTTTAATTTTTTCAAGAATAGGGTCTAAATTTTCTATACCAATTAAACTAGTAATACCTGATTGCTTTTTTTTTGCAATATGATTTGCAACTTTGCTTAAGGTTTTTGTTTTAGCAATACCAATGCTGGTTGGAATACCAGTCCATTGTAAAACAGTTTCTCTAATTTCTCTACCAACTTTCTCTACTTCATTATCAGGAAAATTTGACAAATCTAAAAATGCTTCATCAATTGAATAAACCTCTATTTCTGAATTAAACCTTTTGAGCGTTCTCATTACTCTTCTAGATAAATCTCCATATAAAGAATAATTTGATGAAAAGACCTCAACTTTATTTTTTACAATAATATCTTTTGCTTTGAAGTAAGGCTCTCCCATCTTAATTCCCAAAGCTTTTGCTTCGTTTGATCTTGATATGATACAACCATCGTTATTTGACAAAACAACAACTGGCTTTCTTCTTATTCTAGGATTAAATAATCTTTCACAAGAAACATAAAAAGAATTACAATCAATTAAAGCTAGCTTTTTAGTACGTTGAATGGATGACATAAGTCACAACCCCCCAAATGAAAATATCTTCTTCTTCATTAATTAAAATTCTATTAGAAAAATCTTTAGAACCTGACGATAGAAATTTTTTATCTCTTTCTTGAACTAAAGTTTTAACTACAAGCTCGTCATGAACATTTGCAATAACAGTTGAAAAGTTTTTTGGTTTTAAACTTTTATCAACGACCAATAAATCTCCGTCATTAATTCCAACATCCACCATGGATTTTCCTTGTACTCTTATGATGAAAGTTGCTGGAACATTTTTGATTAAATGCATGTTTAGATCGATATCTTCTTCGATGTAATCGGTGGCAGGTGAAGGAAAACCAGCACCAGCTTTATGTAGATAATAAGGGATTGTTAGTTTCATGTTCTTGTTTTGTTCTAATTTATAAACCATTTATACAGTACACGCAAGAGGTTGTATTTTGAGTCCGTAATTGAATCAAAAGTGAATCAAAACGTGAACATCAAAACTATATTTTGTATGCTTGTGGATAACTTCAACCAAGGATAGTTTAAATTATCAAATGAAAAAATTAATTTGTCATTGTGGAGCTGTAGAAGCAGAAATTAATTTAGATGGAGATTTAGCTAAAGTAATAAAATGTAATTGTTCTATTTGTAAAAGAAAAGGAGCAATTATGTCGATGGTAAAAAATGAAGATTTTAAAATTACCAAAGGAGAAGACAAATTAAAACTTTATCAATTTCATTCAAAAGTTGCCAAACATTACTTTTGTTCTGATTGTGGGATTTATACTCATCACAATCCAAGGATCAACCCGGCAATGACAGGATTTAATGTTGGATGTATTGATGAAATAAATACTTTTGATATGAAAGAAGTTCCTGTAAATGATGGTCAAAATCATCCATTAGATAAAAAATAATTTTCATGGAACAATTTAGTTTATGTTTTGGTAAGGTAAAAAAAGATTGTTTGAAGTTCATTAAGTCTCAAGAGTCAAAAGCCGATAAATTTAAGAATAAAGAGAGAATGATAAAATCTTTCTTAATTCCATTGTGTTTTTGGATTAGTAAGAAAGCCGATAAAAAAAGACCTTATTTTGT
>CABYDK010000031.1 GCA_902517735.1 uncultured Pelagibacteraceae bacterium | reverse complement strand
ACTTTACCTAACTTGCTGGCTTTTTTTAGTAAACGTATATGTCCATGATGTAAAATTGTAGCTGATAAATCTACTAGGATTTTTTTTTTCATTATACTTTAATTTAACAGATGGTTTATAAAGTGTCTAACAGGAGTATAATTGCCTCATTTTCAAGGATACTTAACTATTTTTTCAATTCAAATTTCTGGTGCGGTCGGAGAGACTCGAACTCTCATGGACTTGGTCCACACGGCCCTCAACCGTGCCTGTCTACCAATTTCAGCACGACCGCAATATGTCTCATATTAAGTGAATGACAACTATCTTTCAAATTGGTAAAAAACATTATGGAATTTACACAAGAAGTACGTAAAGCAACAGATCCTATTTATCAAAAAATTTCAAAGGTTATGCCTGAAATAGAATGGTCAGTGCATGCTCCATATATTCATAAAATAAATAAACTTAAAAAAGAAAAAAATGCAGTAATTCTTGCTCACAATTATCAAACACCAGAAATCTATCATGGAGTTGCTGACTTTTCAGCAGACTCTTTAGCATTAGCAATTGAAGCATCGAAAACTACGGCTAATATAATTTTAATGGCAGGAGTCCATTTTATGGCTGAGACTGCAAAACTTATGAGTCCTGATAAGAAAGTTATTCTCCCAGACATGGAAGCTGGCTGTTCATTATCATCATCAATTACAGGTAAGGATGTAAGATTACTAAAAGAAAAATATCCTGGAGTTCCAGTAGTGTCCTATGTCAATACTTCAGCTGAAGTCAAAGCTGAAACAGATGTTTGTTGCACGTCTGCAAATGCAGTTAAAATAGTAAAATCGCTTGGAGTTAAAAGAGTAATATTTTTACCAGATGATTATCTTGCAAAATACGTTGCCTCTCAAACAGATGTTGAGATTATATCTTGGAAAGGAATTTGCATTGTTCATGACCAGTTTAATAAAAAAGAAATAGATGATATTAGAAAAAACAATCCAGGGATAAAAATTATAGCCCACCCAGAGTGCCCACCAGAAGTTATTGAGGCAAGTGATTTTGCTGGGTCTACATCAGGGATGATAAAATATGTAAAAGATAATCAACCAAAGAAGGTAATGATGGTTACTGAATGCTCTATGAGTGACAACATACAAATAGAAAATCCAAACGTAGATTTTATTAAACCATGTAATATGTGTCCATACATGAAGAAAATAACACTTCCAAAAATATTAGATTGTCTTGAAAATGAGACTGGTGAAATAATCATGGATAAAGAAACGATTAATAAAGCAAGAATATCTGTAGAAAGAATGGCAGCTATTGGCAGATAATTAAGTGTCACAAATTAAATTAAGTAAAAATTTTATTCGTAGTACTGTCAAATTAGCTCTTAATGAGGATCTTTATCCTTCAGGGGATATTACTTCTAGTCTTATTGATAATAATCAAATAATAACAATTAAATTAACATCTAATCAAAATGCAATTATAGGTGGATTGTTGTTTGCAAAACAAGCCTTTAAATTAATTGATAACAAAATCAAATTTATAATTAAAAAAAACGATGGCTCTAAAGTTAAAAAAGGTTCTTTAATTGCTGTAATAAAAGGTAATGCAAAAAATATATTAATAACTGAAAGAGTTGCTTTAAATTACTTATCTCATATCTCTGGCATTGCTACTATTACAAATCGCTTCGTCAAATTGGCTGGAAAAAAAACTAAAATTTGTTGTACTAGAAAAACAATTCCAAATTTAAGAGTGATCCAAAAATATGCAGTAAAATTAGGAGGAGGTACAAATCATAGATTTAATTTAAGTGATGAGTATTTAATCAAAGATAACCATGTAGCAAGTTCAAATCTAGTAGCACTAGTTTTAAAAGCTATAAAAAATAAAAAAGGCAGGAAAATTACAGTTGAGGTAGATAATCTTAAACAACTTAAATCAATTTTAGGTCTTAAATTTAACACCGTGTTATTTGATAACATGAGTATCAAAAATTTAAAAGAAGGAGTTAAAATTGCAAGAAAATATTATGAAACAGAGGCATCGGGAAATGTAAGTTTGAAAAATGTAAAATCAATAGCCAAAACTGGTGTAAATAGAATTTCTGTTGGCATGCTAACTCATAGCGTTAATGCTATTGATCTTAAATTAGAATTTTAAGATACAAATTTTAAGAGATCTGGCTTAAAAAAATTTGGTCCTTTCATCACTTTTCCAAACTCGTTGTAAATAGGTTTGCCATTTTCATCTAGTTTGCTCATGTTTGAATTTTGAACTTCATTAAAACATTTATCTAAATCAATTCCAAATGCATGCCCAGCTCCATAAGTTACATATAAAATATCAGTTAAAGCATCAGCTACCTCCAATAAATCTCTGTTGTTCATGGCTTCTGTAAGCTCTTCTAATTCCTCTTTAATTAGATCAATTCTTAGTTTGTTGATTTTATCAGTGCTAAATGAAGGTTTAGATTTAACTTCTTGCCCGAAAGTTTTCATGAAAGTTCCTACTTTATTGAAATTTGTCATTTTGCTCCTGTAAGTTTAAATAAAATTAATATATATTTATTTAATATACTTAAAGAATTAATATTCATGAAATTAAGAAAAGAATTCGATAGTATTGGAAAAATTAGTGTTCCAAACGATAAATACTGGGGTGCATCGACCCAGAGGTCAAAAAAGTATTTTGATATTGGTGAATTTTTTGTCAGACCAATTCTAATAAAATCCATCGCAATTATAAAAAAGGCAGCTGCAATAGTTCATCAAAAAAATAGACAAATTTCTCCTCTTATTTCGAAAGCAATAATTAAAGCATCAAATGAGGTGATTGCTGGAAAATTAAATGAACACTTTCCTCTTAAAGTTTGGCAAACAGGTTCTGGTACTCAGACAAATATGAATGTAAATGAGGTGATAGCGAATAGAGCTATTGAAATTTTAGGAGGAAAAAAAGGTACTAAAAAACCTGTTCATCCTAATGATCATGTAAATAAATCACAGTCTACTAATGATGTATTCCCTTCTGCTATGCATATAGCAATAGCAATAGAAACAAAAAATAAATTATTGCCAGCTCTTGATTTACTTAATAAAGAATTAAAAAAAAAGGTTTCTAAATTTAGGAAAGTCATAAAAGTTGGGAGAACTCACTTACAAGATGCAACTCCTTTATCTTTAGGTCAAGAATTTTCAGGTTATCAATCTCAATTGCAAGATTGTATATCAAGAATTAAAAATGCTTTAAATGAAATATATTTTTTAGCTCAAGGTGGCACAGCTGTAGGCACAGGAATTAATAGCAAAAAAGGTTTTGATAAAAAGATAGTCAATGAAATTAAAAAAATTACAAAACTTCCATTTAGAATATCAAAAAATAAATTTGCTTCTCTAGCAGCTCATGATGAAATAGTAAATTTTTCAGGCACCCTAAACACTACAGCTGTCTGTTTAATGAAAATAGCTAACGACATTAGATTTTTAGGATCAGGACCAAGGGCAGGCTACGGTGAACTTATTCTTCCAGCAAATGAACCAGGTTCTTCAATCATGCCAGGAAAAGTAAATCCAACCCAATCAGAAGCAGTAACAATGGTTTGTGTGAAAGTTATTGGAAATCATAATGGAATAACAATGGCAGGCTCTCACGGTCATTTTGAACTAAATGTTTTTAAACCATTAATTGCTCATAATATTTTGCAATCAATTGATTTATTGGCCGACAGCTCTAAAAATTTTGGATTATATTGTGTAAGAGGATTGAAAGCAGATAAAGTTAAAATTAAAGAATATCTTGATAACTCATTAATGTTAGTTACTGCATTAGCACCACACATTGGGTACGATAATTCTGCAAAAATAGCTAAGTCGGCTCTTAAAAATAAAACAACATTAAAAGAAGAGGCTTTAAAAACAGGGTTAATTAATGAGAGAGAGTATAATAAAATTGTCGATCCAAAGAAGA
>CABYDK010000030.1 GCA_902517735.1 uncultured Pelagibacteraceae bacterium | reverse complement strand
GGTGTTCAACTATCAGTAAATAGTATTAAGCTTCTAAATAAAATTGGATTTGAAAAATTAGAAATTAATGAAAAATTCACTCCGGAAAAAATTAATTTTTATTCAAATGAGAATTTGAATAAAATATGTGAGTTGGATATCACAGTCTTTAATTCAGAAAATTGTAAGTATACCACTTTAAAAAGATCATCTTTAATAAATTTTTTAAAAACAGATTTGAACGGTTTGATAAAGACTGGCTACAATATTTCAAAAATAGACCAACAAAACAAACAGATTAAACTTAGCTTTGAAAATGATGAGGTAAAAGAATGCGATTATTTGATTATCTCTGACGGAGTTTTTTCAAAAAGTAAAAGTCTCATTTCTAATAATGAAGCTAAACCTAAATATAACAATACATTAGCAATAAGAGGAATCTTAACCAAATCCTCAGAAAAAATTGACAACAAAAATATTGCTTTGTTTCTAGGTTCAGACTTTCATCAAGTAATCTATCCTGTAAGTCAAAATGAAGAATTTAATTTTATAGCTATAATGAAATATCAACTTTCAAAACAAGAAAAAAAAAATTACTCATTATTTAATGAAAATTCATTTAACAAAAAAGTATTAGAAAAATTTCCATCAGGAAATAAAGGCTTTTTAGATGATTTAAAAGAATTAAAAATATTTCCAGTATTTGTGAGTGACAATTTCTATAAATTAAAAAATGATAATATTCATTTTATTGGTGATGCTTTTTTCGCTTTTCCGCCATCATTTGCTCAGGGTGCATCACAGTCTATAGAAGGTGCTTATGATTTATTTAAAAGTATCGAAAATAACACAGAAAGTAATTTTTTTAAGAATAGAGTTAATAAATCAAAAATGGTTAATATCAGATCAAAATTTAATCAGTTTGCTTTCCATTTATCTAATCCTTTATCAATTTTTTTTAGAAATATCTTTTTGAAAAGATTAGTTAAAAACAAAAAATTTTTAGAGTCTTACTTGGGAGAAGTGTATAGAAATTAATTTTTTGAAATTAATTTTTGTCTCAAATGATCGATTGGGACTACAGCGCCATCCAAATTATAATGCCAATAAGTCCATCCATTACAGCTTTCAGCACCTAAAATTGTGGCTGCTACTTTATGAATTGATCCTTCAGTTTGAGCATGTTTAATACTGCCATCAGCCATTATTTTTGCATTTATTTTCTTCTTATTATCAAAAATAGTAGTACCTGGTTTAATAATTCCTAATTCAACTAATGAGCCAAAAGGTATTCTTGGTTTAGATTTACCGTTCTTTAAAGTATCTAAATAATTGTCCTCAATAGGTTTTGCTTTCCTTAATCTTTGTTCAGCAGCTTTGAAATAAGCTTTTTCCTTTTCTATACCGTAATAATTTCTCCCTAATTTCTTAGCGACCGTCGCTGTTGTTCCAGAACCTAAAAAGGGGTCTAAAACTAAATCATTTTTATTTGAAGTTGCTAATAGAATTCTATGAAGTAGTGCCTCAGGTTTCTGAGTTGAATGAACCTTTTTCCCATTTTTTTTTAGTCTTTCTGATCCATTACAAATTGGAAGATCCCAATTAGATCTCATTTGAAGATCGTCATTTAAGCATTTTAAAGATTGATAATTAAATGTATATTTTGATTTTTCCGATTTTGAAGCCCAAATTAAAGTTTCGTGAGCATTAGTAAATCGTGTACCTCTAAAATTCGGCATTGGATTTTTTTTATTCCAAATAACATCATTTAAAATCCAAAAGCCCAAATTTTGAATTGCAGTGCCAACTCTAAAAATATTGTGGTAACTACCAATTACCCAAATTGTTCCATCTTTTTTTAGAATCCTTTTACACTCACTTAGCCAAGCGTAAGTAAAATCATCATATTTTTTAAAACTTTCAAATTGATCCCATTTGTCTTTTACTGCGCTTACTTTAGATCTATCAGGTCTAGTTAACTCCCTCTTTAATTGTAAGTTGTAGGGAGGATCTGCAAAAATTAGATTAAAAGTTTCATTGGGAATTTTTTTTAATTCGACTAAGCTGTCACCATTAATTAATTTATTTTTTAGATCTAAATTCATTTATAAAGATTAATTAGACTCCAAAAAGATTCTTGGGTCAACCTAGGATTGAATTATTTGGATTCGATTTGTGTAATTATTTTTTAGAGTAACTAGATATAGTGTTTCTACGTGAAACCTATTTTATTTTGTTAATTGGAGAAAAAGTTTTTCTATGCTGGTTAGTAATTCCTAAATTTTTAATAGCTTTTAAATGTCTCTTAGTTCCATACCCAAAATTTTCTTCCCATTTATAACCTTTAAATTTTTTCCCTAAGTTTGTAATCATTTTATCACGTGCAACTTTTGCAATAATTGATGCCGCTGAAATAGATGGTATTTTTTGATCACCTTTTATAACTGATTTAAGATTGTAATTTTTTATTTTAGGCAATTTGTTTCCATCAATTAAAACTAGAGAGGGTTTTCTTTTTAGTTTTTTTATAGCCCTTTTCATAGCTAATAAACTTGCATTAAGAATATTAATTTTTTCAATTTCTTTTACAGATGCCTTACCTATAGACCAGACAGAATTTTTTTTTATATATTTTGACAAAATTTCCCTTTTAGATTTTGATAAACTTTTTGAGTCTTTAAATAGTTTTTTTTCAATTGAATTATTTAAGATTACAGCAGCTGCGTAAACTGGTCCAATCAAGCTCCCTCTGCCAACTTCATCGACTCCTGCAATAATTTCCATTACACTTTTATTTTTAAATCAAGTATTTTTTGTCTTATCTTTTTTAAATCTTCCCATGAAAATTTTTTGTTATCTGGAAATCTTATTAAATAAGACGGATTAAATGAAATCATGAAAGGATAAGTTTTATCTTTTAAAATGATTTCTTTCCATTTTCCTCTTTCATTTGAAATTCTCTCATTAGACGAGATAATAGACTCCATAGCTGTGTTACCTAATAAAACTATAATTTTTGGATCAATAATTGAGATATGTTCCTTTAAAAAAAAAGAGTACCTTTTTATTTCTTGAGATGTTGGTTTTCGATCTTCAGGCGGTCTGAAATTAATTGCATAGCTGGAATAAACATTATCTTTTTTTATGTTTATTGATAAAAGCATTTTTTCTAATAATTTCCCAGCCTCTCCTTGAAAGGTTTTACCTGTTTTTTCTTCTGCTTCGCCTGGAGCCTCACCAATTATCATTACGGTACTATTAATATCTCCATCACCTAAAATTAAATTCTTAGAATTATTTTTTAGGTTACAATTTTCAATTGAATTTATAAGTTTCTTTAAACCATTTATTTGATCAATTTTGAGTAAGTTATTATTATTTTTCTTTATCTGGTCAATTTTAAATCTATTCAATGGTTTTTTACTGAATATGAAATTTGGTTCTATTGAATTTATTAATTCTTTCTTATATGCCATACTTTAATTTAAAGATTCTTTGATCATTTGTTTATATGTTTAAAAAAAAATTCATCATTATATTATTTTTATTATTACTTTATCAGAGCCCGATATTTTCTAAAAGCACTAGTTTTAATGAATTTAATTCTAAAAATTTATCAAAATACTTTTCCGGTATAGTTGCCTTTGAAAATAAAAAAAACTCAGAAGCATTAGATTTTTTTAGATCTTCCAAAATACTGATGAATCAACATAACCCTTATCTAGAAAGATATGTAATATCTCTAGTTTTAGAGGATAATGTTACCCAAGCAATTAACACCATTAAAACTAATGGTGAAAAAAATAATTCTAACTTTTTTGAAGCTTATGTTTTGTTGGCTATAGATAGTTTAAAAAGAAATGATATTGATAAGGCTAAAGAAATTTTAGCTCAGGTACCAGAACATTTAAAAAAAGATCGTCTCAAGTTTGTAATTATAAATTCTCTTGAGCAATATGCTGATGTATTCAAGAAAAAAGAGATACAAAAAGGAGATCAAAATTTTGGCAATCTATCATTTATATCTGAAACTTTTCAAAGATGTTTTTTGGATGATAAGAAAACTGATTCTTTCTTTTCAAAATTAATTAACAAGTCTGAAGCAGATTACTCAAGGTATATTTATTTTTATTTGTCATATTTAATAGAAAAAAAGCGAATAGAAGAAG
>CABYDK010000029.1 GCA_902517735.1 uncultured Pelagibacteraceae bacterium | reverse complement strand
AATTTTTTTCTTTTTCGTTTAGGATAAAGTTTAGATATAAATTTTAAAACTTTGCTGTCTCTTTTAAGGGATTTATTAAGTCTTATTTTCATTCTTTTAAAAGTTGGTATTTCGTTTCTTCTACCCTCTAATGTTAAAATAAAAATTTTACCATCTTGTTTCAAATTTTTCTTACATAGAAATAATAATCTTTTTATTTTTTTAAAAGTTAACAAATGAATTGTTTGTTTAATCAAGATTAAATCAAATTTTTTCTTACTAGTTAAAAAAAATGATATTGCATCTAATTTTTTAAAATTTATCCTTTTATCTTTATCTTTGTGGTTTACTATATCAATACCAGTAGGCTTATTTTTAAGTTTTAAATTTGATTTTATTGTTCCTAAAATTTTACCTCGACCACATCCAATATCCAATATTTCAGAATTTGGGTTTAATTTAATATTTTTTAATAAAAATTTATTAAATGACTTAATGTAATCATTGGAAGAAAGCCAAGTTTTATTATCCCAGTTTTTAATGACAGTTGATGCCAAATTTTTTAAGTCTCCAATAATTGTAAGGCCATGGAGTCACAAAGCCTACTCCAAGCATTAAAGGTATAATCCACCAAGTTAATATTGCCCCACCAGTTAAAAGATAATCAGTTAAATTCATCGCAATTTCCATACTTATCATAGCAATAAAGCTCATTCCTAAAGCTGTTTTTAATGCATTATTAAAGCTTATGTTTTGTCTTAGTAAAATAAAAGTTTCAAGCATGATACTTGTTAGCAGACCATTAATTATTGCTAAAATCATTATTCCTAAAACTGGAAATGGTATTTCTGTTAACTGAAAAAATAAAATAGTACCAAAATCTCCTATGGCACAACCAAGCAAACACCACGCAGTATTTTTTGCACTCTGTTTCCACGTATTGGTGCAAGACCAGTCAAATGTGGTAGATTCCATAATTTTATGATAATATTTGCTTATGATTTTTAAACAAGTTTTTGACCAAAAATCTAGCACATATACATACTTAATTGCCTCATCTAAAGGAAGGGAGGCATTGATTATTGATCCCGTAATAGAAAACGTTAGTGAATATATAAAATTGTTAAAACAATTAGATTTAAAATTAGTGAAAGTTATAGATACTCACATTCATGCTGATCATATAACTGGTGCATCTAAACTTAAAGATATTACTAAATGCTCTACAATTATGGGTGATCATACACCAGCTGAGACAGTAGAAATTAAAGTAAAAGATGATGAATATATAAATTTAGATAATTTAAAAATCAGAGCTATATACACTCCAGGGCACACGTCAGACAGTTACAGTTTTTTAATGGATGATTACTTGTTTTCAGGAGATACATTACTAATAAATGGGACTGGAAGAACAGATTTTCAAAATGGTAGCTCTAAAGATGCTTACAACTCTATTTTTAATAAACTTTTAAAATTACCTGATGAAACATTACTATATCCAGCTCATGATTATAAAGGCGAAAAAGTTAGTACAATAGGAAAAGAAAAAAAATATAATCCAAGATTACAAGTAGATAGTGTAGATGAATATATCGAAATAATGAATAATTTAGACCTTAAAAAACCAGTATCAATAGAGGAAAATATTTCTAAAAATTTGAAATTAGGTGCCTAAAATAGGATTTCCTTTTAACCATTTGCTATCTTCGTTTTCATAATGCTCTTTTTTCCAAATTGGAGATCTTTTTTTTATTTCTTCAATTATATATCTTGAAAGTATATATGCTTGATCACGGTGTTTACAAGCAACTGCAATAATAATACTTATCTCACCTAATTTTAGATGACCTTTAGCATGTTCAATAAATACCGCTTTATCTTTAATATCTAATTTTCGGTCTGCTTCATCATAAATTTCTTTAAAACTTTTAATAACAATTTCGTCATGACTATCATAAGTAATTCCTGTTACTGTTTTATTATCATTAATATTTCTGACAGTGCCTAAAAAATATATTGATGCTCCAAACTTAGAATCTTTGATAAATTTTTCAGCATTAGAAGTAAGTATTTTCTCTTTTTTAGAATCTATTATTTTAGTATGAAGCATTAACCACCTCCGATAGGGGGTATAATACCAATCTTTTGGTCTTTTATGATCTTATAATTGTCACCAATTATTTCATTATTTTCAGAACAAAAAGCTGAAGATTTTACAACTTTAATGAAGTTTTCATTTCCACTAAAATTTTTGTCTATATATTTGATGATTTCATTTCTTAAATCTTCAACTGAAGCTTTACCATGAATCTCAAATTCTAAGTGATCATTATTACTAAATTCTCTACTAGATCCAAACAACTCTAATTTGATTTTCATTTTTTAAGCTTAGATGAAAATTTTAAATTTTCATTATTAAAATTAGATATGTTCTTGTTGATAAAATCATCCATTAACTTAACTTTTTCATCCTCAAATTCAGCAACTTTTCTTTCATTTAGATCTACATACAAAGCTAGAATTTCAATTGTAGAAGCAAGAAATTTTTTTTCTTTGTGTATCATTTCCATTTTATACTGAAGACGTTTTTTATCATGATCAAAATAAACACAATTAATATCAACTTCATCATTGAGCTGAAGTTCCTGATTGTAAGTAATATGAGACTCTACAATCATTGTACTTTTTTTAGTTGTTTTTGCAGAATGTTCTCCCATCTTAAAAATATTGTTCAATGAATCAGCACCATATTTATCAAACATTAATAAATAATATGAAACATTCATATGATCATTATAATCAATCCAGTCTGTGATTACTTTTTGAGTACTTAGATAAACGGACATTTAGAATATATTTTTTAAAAATTCAGGCAATCCATCTGGATTAGTCCATAACCCACTTTTTCCACCTTCTTTAATTAATAATTTCACATTATCTATTTTAAGATGTGGATTTACTATCTTACTTAAATCATAAATAGTTATTAGAGCAGCATTAACACCCATAATAGCTTCCATTTCAACACCAGTTTTTGCAAATGCGGAAACAATACACAAAACTTCTAAAGAGTTGTCTAACTCATTCATAATAATTTTAGTTGCCGTATGATCTATGGGTAATGGATGACATAAAGGAATTAACTCACTAGTTTTTTTTACACCTAAAACTGCAGAGACTTCTGCTAAAGTGATGGGATCACCTTTGGGCATTTTTTTATTTTTAATTAAATCAAAAACTTCTTTCCCAACATAAATTTTTCCTGTAGCTAAAGCTCTTCGGAATGTTTCCTTTTTAGAAGAAACATCAACCATATTAAAAGAATTTTTTTTAAAAATTTCTTTTGCCCAGTCCTGAAGTTCCTCTATGTTTATAATATTTGATTTTGACATTAACCACCTGTTGTTGATAAGTTTTTAGTTAAACCTGTTTTGCCAAGTTCCAAATAATGAGACTCTTTTTTAAAGTTTAGTTGTTTTAATATTAGATCTTTCAATTCTTCTAATTGATCGTCTTTTTGAATTAAATGTCTAATGTTTATACCAGTATTTCCAAATAAACATAATCTTAGATCCCCTTTTGCTGTTATTCTTAATCTATTACAGCTTTTACAAAAATCTTTAGAGTAAGGAGCAATTACACCAAACTTTCCTTTAAATTTTGGATTTAAATAATTTTTTGATGGACCTGCATCTCTTCCAAGGGTTTGAAAAATCCAATTATTTTTATTTAAATACTTTATAAACTTAGTAGATGGTACATGATATTTTTTAAAGTAATCTAAATTATCTCCCGTTTGCATTAATTCTATATATCTAAAGTCAATTTCATTATACTTAATAAAATCTGCCCATTTATCAAAATCTTTTTCAGAGTCATTTACTCCTTTTAGTAAAACTGCATTAATTTTTATATTCTTAAAATTTATTTGTTTTAGAATTTCTATTCCTTTTAAAATTTCAGGCAATCTATCATGACTAGTAATTTCATTAAAAATATTTCTATCTAGGCTATCAATGCTAATATTTATACCGTCTAAACCACTTTGTTTTATTTCATATGCAATTTTATCAAGATGATATCCATTAGTTGTAATGACAGTTTTTTTTATTCCAGAATTGTTCTTAATAATCTTTATAATATCAAAAAAGTCTTTTCGGACTGTCGGCTCTCCACCAGTTAATCTAATTTTACAAACTCCAAGTTCCGATAAAGCTTTTGTAAGCCTTTTAAT
>CABYDK010000028.1 GCA_902517735.1 uncultured Pelagibacteraceae bacterium | reverse complement strand
AATCAAAATTTAGTTGAAAGAAAAATATCTCAATTAAAAAAGGTAAAATCTTTAAATGAAATTTATTTAGGCACAAATGATTTAAGTTTGAAAAAACTAGCAAAAAAATACAAAATCAATTTTGTCAAAAGAGAAAACAAATATTGTGATGAAAAAAAAACTACTGCAAATGATATGGTTAAAAATATGCTAAAATTTGTTGATGCCGATATAATTTTATGGGCTCATCCTACAAATCCATTTATTAACTACGAGGTATATGAAAAAGCTATTGGGTTGTTTAAAAAATTCTCTAAAAATTTTGATAGCTTGTTTTCTGCAACCATAATTAAAAATCATTTCTGGAATCATAAAAAAAAACCAATTAATCATAAACCCTTTTCTAAAAAACATGTTGTGGCAAGTAAATTGCCAGCAATTTTTGCTCAAAACGGTGGCATCTTTATTAGGTATAAAAAAGATATGATTAAAGATGGAAGATTTGTTGGAAATAAACCTTATATTTTTACAATGGATGAAATTGAAGGATGGGATCTTGATCATCCATGGCAATTAGAAGTAGCTAAAACATTAGTCAAATATAAATATGCAAAATAATATTTTCTAATGAAAAAAAAAATCTTTATAATTTCACTTGTACTATTAGTAGGATATTTTTTAATAAATTATAGTATCAATAGAGATAGTTTTTCTAATTTAAAAAAGTATCTATCAAGTGAAAATAAGTTTTTAATCAAAAAATATCTTTTTCCTTATAAATACCAATATCAACTTGAAAATGAAATTTTACAATATCAATCACGCTCTCCAATTAATAATGTTTTGTTTTCTGTTAAAAGGGAACTCGATTTTAAGAAAAGTTTAAAAAATTTTACAACAAATAAAAAAACTGAGAAAATACTTTCTAACGGTAAAATCCTTAGTAAATATGAATTATCCAATTTTTTTCACTCTGGAATAAACCACACTATACCTGGGAGTGGCTATATTGATTTTCATAAAAATAATTTGTTTGTTTTATCTGCTCGAGGAATTCTTGGTTATTCTAAGGATATTCAAGATACAATAATTTTCACTCAAATTGAAAATAACTTAAATGATTTTATTGGTTTTGAACAATTTGCTAAAAAAAATTGGTTTTCTTTTAAAGATTTATTAATCCATAATAATAATATCTTTGTATCATTTACAGAGGAATTTAAAGAGGATTGCTGGAACACTAGCTTAGTTTATGGAGAATTAAATTATGATAATATCGAATTTAAAAAACTATTTACTAGTGATGATTGTATTCATTCCAAAAATAATACTGACAATGAATTTAATGCTCACCAATCAGGGGGAAGAGTAATTGGTTATGACGATAATAACGTTTTATTGTCATTAGGTGATTATAGAAGTAGATTTCTGGCTCAAGATAAAAAGAGTGTTAATGGTAAAATAATTAAGATCAATTTAAATGATAATAGTCATAAAATTCTCTCAATGGGTCATAGAAATCCTCAAGGTTTACTTTTAGATACACAAAATAATTTTTTATTAGAAACCGAACATGGTCCTAAAGGTGGAGATGAAATAAATTTAATAAATTTAAATGATCTGAATAATGAGGAATTACCAAACTATGGTTGGCCAATTTCTTCAGCGGGTGAACATTATAAAGATCCAAACGGAGATAAATATGATAAATATCCTTTATATAAATCTCACAGTAAATATGGATTTATTGAACCACTTAAATCTTTTGTGCCATCTATAGCGATTTCTGAAATAGTTAAAATCGGAGAAAAAGAATATATAGTTAGTTCTTTAAAAACAAAAACTCTTTATTTTTTTAAACTTGATAATGAAAATAAAATTCCAGATTTTAAACAAATAAAAGTTTTTGAAAGAATTAGAGATTTAAAATTTCATAATAACAATTTATATTTATTTTTAGAGGATTCGCCCTCTATAGGAATAATTTCCATGAGTAATTAATTTTAATTAATTAATCTCTTTTCTTAATTGTTCAATTTTAATTTTTTTTTGAAGACTTCTATTTATATCATATAAAAGATTAAATTTAATTTTATGATTTGTTTTAATCATGATATTATGTGCATTTCGTACCTCTATATTATCAGCAACAGCACTTATTGGTCTCTTTAAAGGATTTAAATTTTTTATTGTTATTTTAGATCTATCGCTAACGATTTTCCCTTTCCATCTTCTGGGCCTAAATGGGCTTATAGGAGCAATAGATAATTTATTTGAATTAAGACTCAATATAGGACCATGAACCGATAAATTATATGCTGTACTTCCAGCAGGTGTTGATACCAGAACACCATCAGACACTAGACTTTTAATCAATTGTTTTGAACCATATTTAATTGATAATGTCGCAGCTTGTCTACTTTGTCTCAAGATAGAAACTTCATTGATTGCTAAAAATTTTTTATTCAACCTTTTTTTTGATTTTACAAACATTTCTAATGGAGAAATAGAAATCATTTTTGCTTTAGATAAATTTTTAATAAAATATTTTGGCGAAAACTTATTCATCAAAAAACCATAATTTCCAGAATTAATGCCATAATATAATTTTTTATTATTTTTATTTTTTTTTAATGTTTGTAACATAAAACCATCTCCACCAATTACTATTGTAATACCAAGTTTTTTTAATTTTGTTTTACTAATGATTTTTATTATTGCAGATTTAATTTTTTTTGATCTTTTATTTTTGTCAGAAATTATATGAATTTTGTTCATTTTTAATGGTGCCCTCGGCCAGACTCGAACTGGCACTCCATAAATGGCAAGGATTTTAAGTCCTTTGTGTCTACCAATTTCACCACGAGGGCATTAATGAATTTCATGAGTATTTATGCTAATATTTATAATTGAACAAGATGAATAAGTAAATTTTTTTCATTTTATCTCCCTATGCTCTGGTCTTGCTCTGGTTATCCTATAAAATCCTATATTAATTTTTGGATATATCTATCAACTTTTCTCAATTCTTTTTTTGGATCAAGCCACCAATCAGTTGACCATATTCTATAAATATTCCATCCTAAGTCCTCTAAAATATTTTGCCTTAGAATATCGCTGTCTCTTTGAGATTTAGAGGAATGATAAGCTCGTCCATCACACTCTATACCTGCTATAAAGCCGTCAGGAAAACTCTTATGTTTTATTCCAATGTCTATATAAAAACCTGAAACTCCTACTTGTGGAACAACTTCATATCCCATATTTTTTAAACCATTCATAACAAATATTTCAAATTCACTCATAGGTTCCTTTCCTTCTGAAATATCACCTATTTCTAATTTCCCAGTTTTTGCATATTCAATATAATTTTTTAAAATCATTCGTCCCTGAGCAGTTCCTTCTTTGAGCTGGACATCATTTGGATGCATTGATGTATAAAGATGAATCTCTTTTTTAGCTCTAGTAAATAATACATTTAATCTTCTGTGACCTCTATCAGGATTATTTATAGGTCCAAATGTTTGTAAAACTTTACCATGTTCATTAGGACCGAACAAAGTTGAAATAAAAATAGCATCTCTCTCATCTCCTTGTACGCTTTCCAAATTTTTAACCTCAAATTTTTCAAGTGTATTATCCCAAGATTTTATATAATCTGATATGTAGCCTTCTTTTGTTTCTCTTAAACGAAGTTCTTCTTCAATGAGTTCTTGCTGAAATATATTCATAGTCACTACTAAGCAGCTCTTAGATTTTTTATCATTATCATTTTTCCTAATATTTTTTTTCATAAAATCAAGAAGTCCACTTACTAAAGCATCTTTTTCTTGGTTATTAATTTTACCTTTGTACAAAGCTTTAGCAAAATTATGATGAATGGCTTTATTAATACTTGGTGAAGGAGGAATAATTAATTGATTTTCATAAAAATGATGATTTGAAAAATTAATCAATTTTTCATTTCTAGATCTATAGTGCCAACGTAACATTCTCATTGGTTTAAACCTTGTCAAAGCTAAATCTAAGATAGATTCTTCAACAAGATCCTCTTCTGTATCTTCTTGTTCTGTAACAGCAAAAAAATCTGATGGAGCTAATTGTTGAGGATCACCAACAATAACACATTGTGATGATCGTGCTAAACCACCAATAGCATCTTGCATTCTCATTTGAGATGCCTCATCAATGATTAGCAAATCAAATAAATCTTCTTGTGATCTTACCAATTCAGCAAGTGTAAGAGGTGACATCATAAAACATGGTTTTAGTTCAGAAAGAGCCTCGGAAGACTGTTTTATAAATTTTCTCAAAGA
>CABYDK010000027.1 GCA_902517735.1 uncultured Pelagibacteraceae bacterium | reverse complement strand
CTGATCTGATACCAGCTAATAAATCTTGAACAATTTTTAATGATATATTGAACTCTTCAATAAGATCCCACATATTTTTAATAATAGGATCATCAAAGTTTTTTTGATTAAAATTATTTTCAAACTGATCAAATTTTTTTTCTTTTAGCTCTATTTCACTGTCATCGTCAGCTATATTGTCAGCAATCCGACAAAAGTCGTATAATGCTGAACATTTTTTGTACGTTTCTTTAGGTAAAAAAAAACCTGCCCAGTTGAATGATTTGGCATAGACAGATAGGTAGTTTTTATTAGACATTATAAAATTTTATCTAATACTTTTGCTGAAGAAAGTACTCCAGGCACACCAGCCCCTGGATGAGTACCTGCTCCTACAAAATAAAGTCCATCATATATCTCTGATTTATTGTGAAATCTAAAATAAGCTGATTGTGAAAATTTTGGTTGGATCGAAAAACCTGAACCATATTTAGTATTTAAATCTTTTTCAAAGTATTCTGGTGTTAAATAAAAATCTTCAACAATGCTTTCTCTAAGATTAGGCATCAAATCTTTTTCCATTTTATCAATTACTAAATTTTTCATTTTTTCACCCTCAATAGACCAATCAATTTTTGACTGATTATTTGGAACGGGAACCAAAACATAAAAACAATCTTTACCTTGGGGAGCCATAGATTTGTCAGTAGCAGATGGTCTATGAAGATAATAACTTATGTCATTATTTAATCTTTTATTATCAAATATATCATTAAGATGTTCTTTATATTTATTACCAAATTTTATTGTATGATGTTCAACGTCATCATATGTTTTTTTAGTTCCAAAGTAGTACACAAACAAGCCCATAGAATATTCCATTCTATTTTTTTTCCATTTAAACATCAGAGAATAATCTTTATTTCCATTTAACATTTTTTCATAAACAGCAGGCGGATCTGCATTACAAATAACATTATTAGTTTCAATATTAGTTTGGTTATCTAACCGAACACCAGTTATTTTATTTCCATTAGAAATAATTTTTGTTACTTCATGTCCCTTTATTATTTTTACGCCAACTTCATTCATTAGTTTTTCGAAACCTTTTATTATATTACCTGTTCCACCCATAGAATAATGTATCCCCCATTTTTTTTCTAAATATAATATTAGTCCGTAAATAGAAGTTGTCGTAAATGGATTCCCTCCTACTAAAAGAGGATGCATGCTTAACATTCTTCTTAATTTTTCATTCTTTATGTAAGACGAAACTAATGAATAAACTGATTTGTAACTTTTGAGTTTTAATAAAGCTGGTAATTGTTGCAACATTATAAAAGGTTTATCGAAAGGGACATCTGAAAGCTGAGTAAATCCTTTATCAAAAATTTTTTTTGTAAATTTAACTAATTCTTCATAGCCATTTACATCTGCTTTATTGATATTTTCAATTTGTTTTTTCATATCATTTTCATTTCCTGAATAATTAAATTTTGTATTATCTTCAAAAATAAATTGATACCAAATCTTGAGCGGGGAAAGCTTAATATAATCTTTTGAATCTTTTTTAAATAATTCAAATAGTTCATTTATTAAATAGGGAGCTGTAATTACTGTAGGACCCCCATCATAAATAAATCCATTTTTTTTAAATACTCTAGCCCTTCCCCCAAGATCTGGATGTTTTTCAATTAATGTAACATCATGACCCTTTGCTTTAAGACGAAGAGCAGCAGCGATACCTCCAAAACCTGACCCTATTACAATAGAATTCATTGAGATAATTTATAGTTTTTTAGAAAAAATTGTAAGAATATTATGAGTTAATTTTTTTTAATTCCTCTTTGGTTTCATCTAAATTTTTTAGAAACAATGCATCTAGTTTAGATTTATCTACTGATGTAGTAATAATTTTTTTCACTGAATCTGTAGCAATTTTAATTGAGGCATCCTTAATTTCTTTAATTGCATTATTTTTCATTTGATTAATCTTATTTTCAGTCAAATTTTTTTTTAAATCTGAGGATTTGTGGAACTTATCATTAAGTTCAATGATTAATCTATCACTGTCTTTTTTTGCTTGATCAAGAATATCATTTTTGACATTTTGAGCAGTATCAAGTTTTTTTTGAGCGTTATCTAATAAAGTTTTTGCCTCAGTTCTAAGTTTTTCACTTTCATCAATTTCATTCTTTATGTCAATAATTAGTTTATTTAAAATCTCATTTATTTTTTGAGGCACTTTTAAATAGATTAAACCTCCAAAAAAAATAACAAACGAAACTGCTACCCAAAATGATGCATCAATTACCATAATATTTTTCTCCCTCTTTTTTAAGCAAGTCATCTACAATAGCTGAAATACTACTATTATTAATTTCAGTACCAATTAGTTTTTGAATTAATTCACTAGATGTTTCAATTGCAATTTTGTTTATTTTTGTAGGTGCTTTTTTTCTTAGTTGATAAATTTCTTCCTCAGCTTTTTTAATTTCTTCATCAATTTGTTGATCTAAAACTTCTTTTTTTGAATTAATATCCTTTAGAGCTTTATCTCTTGCTTCATTAAAAATATTTTTTGCTTCGATCTTACTTTTCGAGATAATCTGATCATATTCTTTAAGTTTTGTTTCACTCTCTTTTCTTTGTTTGTCTGCAGCCTCAATATTATCTGAAATTTGTGACTTTCTAGAATCAAGGTTAGCACTAATTTTTGGAAGTATTAGCTTAGATAGAATCGTATACAAAACTCCAAAAGATATTATTAACCAAAATACTTGAGAAACCCAAAACTCAGGATTTAATTGAGGCATACCTCCACTTTCAGCTGCTAAAGTTCTTTCAGTAAGCAGAAAGTTAAAAAATACTAAATTAAAAAATATTTTTTTAATCATTCAAATCTAAAATGCAAAAAGAATAATTAGCGCAACTACTAGTCCAAATAGACCAGTTGCTTCAGCCAGGGCAAATCCTAAAAGTAAGTTTGGAAATTGTTTTTGAGCTGCAGATGGATTTCTCATCGCACCTGATAAATAATTTCCAAAAATTATTCCTATACCCACACCGGCTCCAGCTAGAGCGATTGCCGCTAGACCTGCTCCGATCATTTTTGCTGCTTCTAATTCCATTATATCCTCCTATATTAGTTAATGGTGTAAATTTAATGCATCGTTTAAGTAGATGCAGGTTAAGATCGCAAAAACATATGCTTGAAGAAAAGCAACCAAGATCTCCAAACCTGTTAATGCAACCGAAAAACTCAGTGGAAGCCATCCACCAACTATTCCAAGGCTTACAACAAAGCCTCCGAAAACTTTCATCATAGTATGACCAGCCATCATATTAGCAAATAATCTTACGGATAAGCTTATTGGTCTACTTAAATAAGAAATTACTTCAATTACTACGATTAGTGGAAGTAAAATACCTGGCACACCGCTAGGAACAAATAGTTTAAGATATCCAAAACCATGTTTAATAAATCCAATTATCGTTACTCCTACAAAAATAAAAGCAGCCAACATAAAAGTTACTATTATATGACTGGTGACTGTAAAAGTGTAAGGAATCATACCAAACATGTTACAGAACAAGACAAACATAAATAATGAAAATATTAGAGCAAAATAAGGTCTTGCTTTTGTTCCTGCAGTATCCCCAATCATTTTGGAGATGAAAGCATAGCTCAACTCTGCAAGTAACTGAACTTTATTTGGTATAAGAGAATTTTTTTTTGAGCCTAAATTAAAGATTAATAGTATCGCAAGTGAACTCACAACCATAAATAAGCTTGCATTTGTGAAAGAAATATCAAATGCCCCCACTTTTATTTCTGGACCAATTCGATAAACCTCAAATTGTGTCATTGGATTAGCTGCCATAAATTTTTACTTTTGCATGTTTTTTGCTGATCTGATCACATTAATAATTCCTGCGATTACACCTACAAAAAAAAATATAATTATTAACCAGGGTTTAGTACCAAAGGTCTTGTCTAAAATAAACCCAATAATTGTCCCTACAGCTACCGCAGAAACTAGCTCAGTACTAAGTTTAAAAGCTGTCCCAATAGACGCGGGGTTTTTTCTATTCTCATATAATTTTTTCTTTAAAAGCTTATCTTTTGCAATCTGTAAGCGAGTTTTGAACTGATCTTTAGACATCTGGATTTAAGCGACCATACTCTCAGCTTTTTGTAGATCAACGGCAACAAGTTGGCTTATACCTTTCTCAGGCATTGTTACACCATAAAGCCTATCCATCTTAGACATTGTTAGTGCATGGTGAGTTACAATTACAAACTTTGTGTCAGTAATTTTTGTGAGCTCATCTAATAAATTACAAAACCTTGTAACGTTTGCATCGTCCAATGGAGCATCAACCTCATCTAATACACAAATTGGAGAAGGGTTAGTTAGAAAAACTGCAAAAATTAGAGATAAAGCTGTTAGTGCTTGCTCTCCTCCTGATAACAAAGTGATAGATTGTAAACGTTTTCCTGGTGGACTTACTAACATTTCTAATCCAGCTTCAAGTGGATCATCAGAGTCAACCAATTCTAATTTTGCACTACCTCCGTTGAAAAGTTTTGTATAAACTTCATTAAATTTTCTATTTACTTTGTCAAAAGCTTCAATTAATCTTTCCCTTCCTTTTTGATTTAATTCATTAATACTATCTTTGAGTTTTATGATAGCGGTTACTAAGTCTGCTCGGTCTTGTTCCATTTTACTAATTTCTTCCTCATATTTATTAGTTTCTTCATCTGCTTTTAAATTTACAGATCCTAATTTTTCTCTTGCTTGCTTTTTTTTATCTAAAAGATCTTCCTGATCTACATGGTTTGGTAATTCCTCCAAACCGTTTAAGTTTGAATTTTCTAAAATATTTTCTTCCGTAAGATTTAATTCAGAATTTATTCTATCTATCAAATCATTTTTTCTCTTTTTTAGACCTTCAATAGTTGCTCCAGAACTAGCTTTTCTCTCTCTTATTTGAATAGATTGTTCCTGGATCTCATTCAATTGAGTTCTTAAAGTTTCTATTTTATCATCTGTTTCACTTATAATTTTTTCACTGTCATTTTTTTCTTGGTCTGAAATTCTTAAATTTTCAGTAATTTGACCTTTTTTTTCTGCTTGAATTTTGGGTCGATTATCTAATTTTCCTAACTGCAAATTAAATTTATTTTTTCTTTCTGAAAGTTCATTAACCATTTTTTCAGAATTTGAGAGTAAATTTTTCCAACTTTCAATTTCTTTATCTATAATGTTTATTCTCTCATTTCTTTTAACAGATTCTTTTTTTATATTTTGATTTTTGCTAAAACTTTCAGCATAGAATACTATGCTTTTTTCGAAATTATTTAATGCATTTATTGCTTCATGATTTTGTTCTAAGGAAATCAAGTTTTTTATTTTTTCTATCTCATTTTTTAATTTATCTTTTGATATTTTTAAGTCTTCATTAGATTGTTTCTCAGTTTCATAATATTTAGAGTCAATTTCTATCAGTTCACTCTTTTCCTCTTTAAGTCTTTTTTCATTAGAATTAGCATCTATTATAATTCCTTTTTCCCTAGAAATATCTTCATCTAGAGTTTCCAAAGATTTTTTTATATTTTCTATCTCTTCTTGTGTCCTTGCGTTTTCTTCATCAAGGTTTTGCAACTCTAAATTAAGTCTTTGAATTTTCGATAAATTTTCTATATTTTTTTCTCTTAATGGATTTATTTTTTCCATTTGAGTTTTAATTATTTTTTCAAGCTCTGAAATTCTATTATTGTATCCACTTACCTCACCCTCAGCTTCATAATTTATTTCATTTTCAACAGTTATTTCTTTATCAATTTCCAATAATTTTAAATAATAAAGCCCAGCCTCAATTTTTTTGATTTCAT
>CABYDK010000026.1 GCA_902517735.1 uncultured Pelagibacteraceae bacterium | reverse complement strand
GAGACCCTAAACGACTCAAACTAAATACTTTTCGTTAAACTTAATTCATTTCTTAGTTAAAAAAACTTATTATCACAGGAAAAACAATGAGTGCAGAAAATATTTCTTACGACTTAAAAAGATTTGCAGGAATTAAGAGAGATTATACACCAGAAGATGTTGAGAGACTAAGAGGTTCAATTAAGATTGAATATTCAATATGTAAACAGCAATCTACGAAATTATGGAAATTGCTTAACACTGAAAACTATGTAAATACGCTAGGATCTTTATCAGGTAATCATGCGGTTCAACATGCTAAAGCAGGTTTAAAAGCAATTTATTTAAGTGGTTGGCAAGTAGCTGCTGATGCAAATAGTGCTGGGGAAATGTATCCAGACCAATCTCTTTATCCTTATGATAGTGCTCCAAAATTAGTTGAGTCGATGAATAACGCTTTAATAAGAGCTGACCAAATTCAACACATGGAACTTAAAGATGGAGATATGAAAAAAGAAAAAAGAATAGACTATATGCTTCCAATAATTGCTGATGGAGAAGCTGGGTTTGGTGGTCCGTTGAATGTATTTGAATTAGCAAAAAAATTTATAAAAGCAGGCGCTGCCGGGGTTCATTTTGAAGATCAATTAGCTAGTGAGAAAAAATGTGGTCATATGGGTGGTAAAGTTTTAGTACCAACAAGTACTATGATTAAAAATTTGAAAGCAGCTAGACTTGCTGCTGATATTGCTGATGTACCATTGATAATACTAGCTAGAACAGATGCGAATGCTGCAAAATTAATTACAAATGACCACGATAAAAACGACAAACCTTTTATGACTGGTGAGAGATCCCCTGAGGGATTTTATTATGTAAAAGCTGGAATTGAACAAGCTATTTCTAGAGGTTTAGCTTATGCTCCTTATTCTGATTTAATCTGGTGTGAAACAGCGACACCTAATCTTGAAGAAGCTAAAAAATTTGCTGATGCTATACATGAAAAATTTCCAGGAAAACTTTTAGCTTATAATTGTTCGCCATCTTTTAATTGGAAAAAACATTTATCAGACTCTGAAATATCTTCATTTCAAAAAGAAATTAGCGCTATGGGATATAAATTTCAATTTATTACTCTAGCTGGATTTCATACACAAAATATTGCAATATTTGACCTTGCTGAAAAATACAAAAAAGAAGGTATGTCTGCTTATTCAAAAATTCAAGAACAAGAATTTGCACGTGAGAAAGATGGTTATACAAGTATCAAACATCAACGTGAAGTTGGTACATCTTATTTTGATGCTGTTTCAAATACTATCAGTAGTGGAAAAAGCTCAACCACAGCAATGGACGGTTCTACAGAGTCAGAACAATTTTAAAAAACAATCCTCTTGTATAAAAGTAAACTAACTGGCCCTTAAATGGGTCAGTTAAGATTTAATATTATAACCTTTTTTTAATAATATTGAGACAGAAATCACACAGATTATTAAAAAAGAAACCATGGATCCTACACTTATCCAGATGTTAAAATCTGATATTCCATAAAATGAAAATCTTAAGCCATCAATTAAATAAACTACTGGATTAAAATAAGAAATAGTTTGCCAAAATGGTGGCAACATATCTAAGCTGTATAAGCTCCCTCCTAAAAAAACCATTGGTGTAATAACCAACGATGGAATTATAGACATTTGTTCAAAGTTTTTACTAACAACACCAATTAAAAAACCAAATAATGCAAAAGTAAAAGAAACTAAAACTAATAAAAATATCATTAACATTGGATGAATGACAGTTACTTCGGCAAAAAATGAGGCAGTCGCATAGATCACAGCGCCTACAATTAAAGTTTTGGTAGCTCCGGCCCCAACAAAAGCTAAAACCGTTTCAAGTGTTGAAATAGGTGCTGCTAAAATCTCATTAATTGTTCCATTAAATTTTGGAAAAAATATTCCAAACGAAGTGTTACTAATTGATTGAGTGAGCAATGTTAACATTAATAAACCTGGAACAATATATGAACCATAACTTACTCCATCAATTTTTTGTATATAACCACCAATCACTGAACCAAAAACAACAAAATATAATGATGTAGATATTACTGGAGAGAGAAGAGATTGACCTACAGTTCTTAGGAACCTATTCATCTCATGAACATAAATAGCTTTAAAACCATAATAATTAAATTTCATTATTTTCCTTCACTAAATTAACAAATATTTTTTCCAGATTACTTTGTTCTGTTTTTAAATCTCTTAACTTTAAACCGGTATCCTTTAAATCTTGTAATAAATTAGTAATACCGGTTTTTTCGGCTCCCACGTTATAGGTATAAATTAAGGATATATACTCATTATCTATTTCCAGATTATATTTAACTAAATTTTTAGGAATTTCTTTAATTTTTTCCTGTAACTCAATTGTTAATTTTTTGTGACCCATTTTATTAATTAATTCTTTCTTATCTTCAACAACAATAATTTCACCTTGATTAATAACAGCCACACGGTCAGCAATAGCTTCTGCTTCTTCAATATAATGAGTGGTTAAAATGATAGTGACTCCTGTTTTTCTAAGTTCATCAACAACCATCCACATTTCTCTTCTAAGTTCAACATCTACCCCAGCAGTTGGCTCGTCTAAAAATAATATTTTTGGTTCATGAGATAAAGCTTTTGCAATTAAAACTCGTCTTTTCATTCCACCTGACAATTGTCTTAATCTTTGATCTTTTTTATCCCATAAACTTAGGTCTTTTAAAATTTTTTCTATATATTCTGGCTTTGGAGATTTCCCATATAAACCTCTTGAATATGACACAGTATCAAAAACTGTTTCAAAAGATTCTAAATTCAACTCTTGAGGAACCATTCCTATTCTAGATCTTGTTTCACGATAATCCTTAATTATATCAAAGCCATCTACGGTAACAGTGCCAGATGAGGGGGTAACAATCCCACAAATTATACTAATTAAAGTTGTCTTTCCTGCCCCATTTGGTCCAAGCATTGCGAGAATTTCACCTTGTTTGACTTTAAGAAAATTTTTTTTAAGTGCTTCAAAGCCATTATCATAAATCTTTGATAAATTATTAATAATTATTTGATCGTTAGACATAAATTAAACTTCAACTATATAGAGACAATTTGTTCGATTACAATAAATTTTATTACTGTACTATAGTTTCTTAAATGAAAAAAATTTTAGTATTTATTTTTTGTATTTTTGCCTTTAGTGGAAACACTATGGAAAAAAAAACTACTTTTAACAAAGAGCTGTTTGATAAAGCTCAATCTGAGGGCAAAGTTGTAATAGTTAGCTCTTGGATTAAATATTGTACATCCTGTGCTGGTCAAATGAAAATTTTAAATAAAGCTAAAAATGATGGTGAATTATCAGATATTAAATTTGATAACATTGAATATTTTTCATTTGAGGTAACTAATAGAGAAATTGCCAAATTATTAAATGTACAATATCAAACCACACTCCTAATTTTTAAAGATAATAAAGAAGTCTACAGAAGTGTTGGAGAAACAACTAAAGATTTAATTTACAAAGCTATTCAATCTTCAATCTAAAATTTATAATTTTTTTATCTTTAAAATTATTACAGGTAAAAAAATTGCTACCACAAACGATAAAAATAATAATGACTGAGTAATAAAAGAATTAAATGTTTCTTTTGGCATTAAAATTCCAACTAATAAACTTTTTGAAAAATCTGGAAATGGGAACATTAAAAAACCACCAATTAATCCAACTACTATAGCTAAATATGCAGTTTTTTCATTAATACTATTATTATAAAAACTATAAAAAACTGTTAAAACAAACGCACAACAAAATAAATCTGCCAATAAAAATAAGTATAATATATCAAATCCTCTCGAGGCAATAATGAACGTAATTAATGACAACAAAATTATAAAATATTTTGAAAATCTTAAATAATCTGTTTTTTTATCTAAGTTAAATGTTGCTTTACCATCTATTACAAGCAAACTTGAAATCGCATTTACCAAAGTATCTACAGTAGAAATAGTTAAAGCTAATCCAAGAGTAATTATTATTAAAGACAAAATCGCAGATTGTTCTTTTAGTAATAGTGTAAAAAAACCAAGATCTGGCCTATTACTTGAGTCTATTGAAAAAGAAACCATTCCTGCAAAGCCCATAAAAAAAACAATAGGTATAATAATAAAAAAAGAAATAATTAAACTTTTTTTTAATGTTTGATAATTTTTTGCAGCATATACCCTTTGCCAATTTCCTTGATGAAATAAATTAGTTGCAGCTACAGCAATAAAAAAAGTTAATCCCGCAGTATAGTTTGTAATATACGAACTACTTAATAGATGGGGGTTTTTTTTCTCTATAAATGCAAAGGAAAATTCATTTCCTGAAAAAGAAATTATATATGATAATGAAACAAACAAAAGAATAACTATAAGTATCATTTGGATATTATCAGTAAATATTGAGGCTCTTAAACCGCCATACAATGTGTAAGACAGCGTTGCTAAAATTACAATTAATGCAGTAATCCAAAGTTCAGTACCTGAGATATAGTTTATTAAAACTGCTACAGCAGTAACTTCTGCGCATAAAAAAATAAACATATAAAAAATTGTCATTAACAAAATAAGTTTAAACAAGCTTTTTCTAAATTTTTTCCTCATGAACTCTATTAAGGATGAGCCTTTTGGAAATTCATTTCTAATTTTTTTTCCAAAATAAATTAGAAGTATCATTGGAAAAGCTGTTCCTAAAGAATAGCCAATTACTGCGCCTAAACCACCCCAAGTAGATGCAGAAGCAGGACCAAATAATATCCAAGCACCCAGTGCTGAAGCAACAAGACTAGTTGTTAATGAAAATAATCCAATATTTCTATTTGCTGTTAAATAGTTATTTATACCTTTAAATTTTGTTGAATAATAAAGGCCTATCACGACAAATATTAAACTAATTATAATTATTAATGTTAATGATGTTGATTGACTTATAAAGTAGGTATTTTCCATTTTTATCCCTTTCTGAATTACCGGACAGGTTCATAGGGTTTGATCTCAGTCTGTTAGGACACCCCTTCAATGATTGTTTATACTTTATTATCCATAATTTCAACCATACATTTGGTTGCGTATTCTCTCCATTCAGTTGAACTTTTACCTTTAAGACCATTAAGGTGATTTCGATTATTTTGAATATCTTTTTTGTGTTTGATCTTATCTTTTGCTTCTAAGTTTGCTTCCATGGTCTCTAAGTTAGTCTCCATAGCTTTGATCCAATTGTTTCCTAATTCAATACATTTTTGATCATCTTTTTCATCACAGATTTGTTTAAAGAAATTAAAGATAATTTCATCAGTCTTTACTAAATTACTCATTCTAAGAAGTATTATCTTTTAAAGCAATTATTGACCAAGATTGCCATTAAAATCCACATTACAAACACTTCACCATTAGAAAAAGAATAATCAGCTCCGGCAAAGCCAGCTGCAAAATTAATTGCATAAATAATAATTGTAGAAACGACTAAACTTAAAATTAAATTAATTAAGCCACTTATATAATTCATAACATTAGCTTATATAAATTTATTACTAAATCAATTTAAAATTTAGTGGGGTGCCCTGAATTTACTATGACATGCCTTGCAATTAGCCCACATAAGTTTTTGTAAGGTAGCCTTAACATCGTCACTAGACTCTATTACTTTAGTTAGTTCAATCATATCAATAGAGGATTTTTTCATCAAATTATTAAACTCATCTTTATTTTCCCATATAGATGGTAAAGCCTCTGTTTTAAAACCTTCTTTTGTATTATCTGGAAAATATTCAAGTAAAGTGATGTAATTCTCACTCATTTCCTTCATTAAGCTTGAAGCCTTAACAAAATCACCTTTACTTACAAAAGATTGAACTCTCTTAGCAGTACTGTAATTTTTACTAAATAATGCTTTTCTTCCTTTAATTATTTCTTCAATAGATAATTCTGAATATGCAGGTATAGAGATTAATGTTAGTGCAGCAATAAAGAAAATATATTTGATGAGATTTATGATATATTTAGAGATCATATGAGTTTAACAAATAACCTAACAGAATATGGGTTTATTTCCAAAGCATTTCATTGGTTAAGTGCCGCAGCATTAATTGTTCAAATACCATTGGGTTTCTATTTGGTAGATCTTGATTTCAATGAAACAAGATTAACTGTTGAAAGCATTCATGTTGTTGTTGGTCTGTCAGTATTTTATTTAACTTTATTAAGGTTAATCTATAAAATTTTTAATCCAACTCCATCTTTAGGCAGCAGTATTTTTCCAGGACAAAGATTATTAGCAAAAATGAACCATGTTTTTTTATATATAACTATTTTGACTGTTACTATTTCGGGTGCTTTAAAAAAATTATTTAATGGTGAAATACTTAATTTATTTTTCTTTAACCTAGAAATCAAAGATAAT
>CABYDK010000025.1 GCA_902517735.1 uncultured Pelagibacteraceae bacterium | reverse complement strand
ATCGGTGTTTCAGATGAGATAGAAAAAATAAAGAAAAAATTTTCTTTAAATAATATTGCTATACTTGTGAGAGCAATTTTTCAAACTAGAGAATTTGAGGAAAGATTTTTAAAAATTGGCTTACCTTATAGAATTTTAGGAGGAACAAAATTTTATGAAAGAGCAGAAATTAAAGATTGCGTAGCCTATTTAAGAATTGTTTATCAAAATAAAGATGATCTAGCTTTTGAAAGAATAGTCAATAATCCAAAACGCTCTATTGGAGATGGAACGCTTAAACTTATTCATGAATTTTCAAAAAAAAATTCTGTGGGTTTAGAGTTTGCATCAAGAAAAATGATAGAAGAAAATTTAATTAAACCAAAGACAAAACATGGATTATCTATATTATTAAATTCCATCTCAAAATGGAGAGATGATTTAAAAGAAAAAAAAATTGGCCATGTTAAATTGTTACAAATAATTTTAGATGAATCTGGATATTCTGCTATGCTTAAAAATAAAAAAGATACTGACAATGAAAATAGACTAGAAAATATAAAAGAATTATTAAGTGCAATGAAAGAATTTGATAACCTTGAAAGTTTTTTAGAACATGTGTCTTTAGCAACTTCAATTGACCAAGACTGGGATGGACAAAAAATAAATATGATGACAATGCATGCTGCCAAAGGCTTAGAATTTGATGTAGTTTTTTTACCTGGATGGGAAGAAGGGCTTTTCCCTCATCAAAAATCTATTGAGGAAAAAGGTCAAAATGGACTTGAGGAAGAAAGAAGATTGGCTTATGTAGGAATAACCAGAGCAAAGAAAAAAGCCATAATTTCTTTTTCAATGAGCAGATTTTATCAAGGAGATTGGATTGATGGTATGGTTTCTAGATTTATTGAAGAACTTCCAAATGAAAATTTAGAAAAAAATTCATTTTTTGAGGAGGATAAAAATGAAATAGAAGATTTTGAATTCAATCAAGATTTTGAAACTGAGGACGAAATTAGAAGTCCAGGATGGATAAGATATAAAAAGAGATTAAAATAAGTGAACAAAAAAATTAAAATTTTAAGAAATAAATTTAAAAAATATAATATTGACGGATATATAGTTCCTAAGAATGATGAATATTTTACTGAATACTCAAAGATTAATAGATTAAAAATTATATCAAATTTTAGTGGCTCAGCAGGAATAGCTATAATTTTGAAAAATAAAAATTATTTATTCACAGATGGTAGATATACAATTCAAAGTCAAATTGAATCTGGAAAAAATTTTAAAATCATAAGTTTTAAAGAATTAGTAAATTGCAAATTATTTAAAGATCTCAAATTAGGTATAGATCCTAAACTTTTTACATACCAACAGATTAAAAAATTTTTTTTAAAACATAATAAAGTGAAATTTATTCAAAAAAATTTGATAGATGAGATTGAAAAGCAAAAATTAAATGACACATTGCCTTTTTATTCACTAAAAAAAGATATTGTCGGAGAAAGTTCAAATTCTAAAATTAACAAAATCTCTAATTACCTTAAAGCAAATAGGTCAGACTTTATATTTGTAAGTGCTCCAGAAAATGTTGCTTGGATTCTAAATATTCGAGGTGGCGATGGACCTAATACTCCAATGCCTAATTCTAGATTAATAATAAGTAAAACAAAAAAAATATTTTTGATTAGTAAAATTAAAAAATGTAAAAAAATATTAAAAGATAAGATTATAAATTTAAATCAATTAATAGATGTTCAAAAATTTCCAGATAAAATTTTACATTTTAAAGGTAAAAATTTTATAATAGACAGTAACTCTTGCTCTATCTTTTACGAAAATATTATTAAATCCAAATTTAAAATAATAAAAAGAGAAGATCCAACCTATCTTTTTAAATCAATCAAAAATAAAACCGAAATTAATAATATGGAGAAAGCGCATATATCAGATGGTGTTGCTTTAACAAAATTTCTGTATTGGATAAAAAATATTAATAAAAAAAAAATTACAGAAGTTAATGCACAAGATAAATTGGAAAAATTTAGAAAAATGAATAAAAATTATCTTTATCCTAGCTTTGACACAATTGCCGGTTCAGGAAAAAATGGAGCGATTATTCATTATCGTGCAAATAAAAAAAATTGTAAAATTATTAAAAATAAGGATATTTTTTTATGTGACTCTGGTGGGCAATATAAATATGGAACAACTGACGTAACCAGAACAATTTGTTTTTCTAAACCAAATCCAAAAATTAAAGATATTTTTACAAATGTTTTAAAAGGTCATATTGCTGTAGCCACTACTGATCTTAAAAAACATAATAATGGAAAAAAAATTGATTTAAGAGCCAGAAAATTTCTAAAAAAAGAAAATTTAGACTATGAACATGGAACAGGTCATGGTGTTGGTTTTTTTCTTAATGTTCATGAGGGACCTCAATCTATATCAAAAATGAACAAAATTAAAATTAGAGAGGGCATGATTCTAAGTAATGAACCAGGTTATTATAAAAAAAATAGCTTTGGAATTAGAATCGAGAATCTTGTTTATGTTAAAAAATTTAAGAAGAAAACCTTTTTTGAGAATTTAACATTAGCTCCTATCGAAAAGGATTTAATAAATTATAACCTTTTAAATTCTTATGAAAGAAATTATCTGTTTAAATATCATTTGAATGTTTATTCGAAAATTTCAAAATATTTAAATTTTAATGAAAAAAAATGGTTAGCTAATTTTATTTAGCATTTTTAAAAATTGACTTTGATCAATAATTTCGATTTTAAGTTCTTTTGCATTTATAACTTTTCTCTTTGTTGGCTTTTCCCCAATAATCAAATAATTTAATTTTTTTGAAACATTGCTTACTATAGATCCTGAATTTTCTTCAATTAAAGATTTAGCCTCCGCCCTACTCATCCCAGAAAGCTTACCAGTAAACATAAATGTTTTATTATTTAAAAAACCATCATTTTTTTTAGTTGAAACATCTTTTACAACAAGCACTTCTTCAAGCTCTTTTAAGACTTTTTTATTTGTATCATTTAAAAAAAAATTTTTGATAGAATTTATTTGAGTTTCACCTATTCCATCAATATTTAATAAATCACTAAGATCATTTTTTTTGGATAGTGATATAAAATTTTTTAATGATTTTAGATTTTTTGATAAGATTTTAGCATTCTCTAAGCCAATATGTCTTATTCCAAGAGCAAATATAAATTTTTCAAAAGAAATATTTTTTTTTGAATTTATTGAATATTTTAGATTTGTTACAGATTGCTTTCCCCACCCCTCTAAATTTTCAACTTTATTGTAATCAATTTTAAAAATATCTTGAGGCAATCTAATTAGATTTAAATGCCAAAAATTTTCAACTATTTTTTTTCCTAGTCCTTCTATATTCAAAGCCTCTTTTGAAACAAAGTGTTTTAGTCTTTCCTTTGCCATTTTATCGCAATCGAAACCTCTATCTGGGCATCTTCTGACAGCATCAAGTTTTTTTGTAACTTTATTAAATTCCTTAATTGTGTCAAAACCACAGGGACACTTTTTAGGAAAAATAAATTTTTTTGAGTCAGATTTTCTTTTTTTTGCATCAACTGAAACAACATGTGGTATTACATCGCCTGCTCTTTCGACAACAACAAAATCTCCTATTCTAATATCTTTACGAATTATTTCTTCTTCGTTGTGTAGAGTGGCATTAGAAACTACGACACCTCCAATATTTACTGGTTTTATTTTTGCAACAGGTGTTAAAGCTCCAGTTCTGCCAATTTGAATTTCAATATTTTCTATTTTTGAGACAGCGTTGTTAGCTGAAAATTTATGAGCAATTGCCCATCTCGGAGCATTTGCAACATTGCCTAGTCTTTTTTGTAATTTAAAGTCATTAACTTTATAAACAATTCCATCTATATCAAAATCTATACTTTCTCTTTCTTTTTCTATTTCATCATAATTTTTCATTAAATTTTTCACACCTATTATAATTTTGTTTAAAGGATTTGTTTTAAATCCCCATTGTTTTAATTTTTTTAGATATTCACTTTGTAATGATATTTTTAAATCTTTTTCGTGACCAAAAGTATAAGCTATAAATTTAAGAGGAATTTTTTTTGTTTCAGCAGGATTTTTTTGTCTTAATGATCCAGAAGCAGCATTCCTAGGATTTGCAAATTTATTACTTAATTTTTTAAAATCATTATTTTTAATAAATACTTCACCTCTTATATCAATTTCTTCTGGAAAACTCTTTGATTTGATATGATCTGGTATATCCTCAATTGTTTTCAAATTTTCTGTAATATCTTCCCCTTCCTTTCCATCACCTCTAGATAATCCAGTAACAAATTTTCCATTTTTGTAAATTAAAGAAGCTGAAATACCATCTATTTTCGGTTCAGCACTATATTCTATTTCAAAACCATCATTTTTATCTAAAAAATTAATTATCCTTTTTTCAAAGTTAACTAAATCCTCCTGACTGAAAGCATTACCTAAAGATAACATTGGTACTTTGTGTAAAACTTTTTTAAAATTTTTAGAGGGCTTATAACCAATTGTAATTGTAGGTGAATCTTTCGATTTTAAGAATTTATATTTTTTCTCTAAATTTATAATATCTTTTTTAAGCTCATCATAATCTGAATCTGAAATTTCTGAAATATTATCATTATAATATCTTTGATTATAATAGATTAAAGATTTTATTTTTTTCTTATAATCTTTTTGGATTAAATTTTTTTTCATATTAATCAAAAAGTTTTTTAAATTTATTTAATACCCCTTTTTTATCTTTTTTGATTTTTTTTGGAATTTGAGCGGAATAATTCTTATTAAAAACTTTGTAAGACTTTTCATACCAATCACTAGACAGATAGTTGTATCCTAGAATACTTGCATATTTTTGAGCCTCTTCTTCTAGACCTAATCTATAATTTATTTCAACAAGTCTATGTAATGCTTCCTCTATAAAAATCGTTTTATCATAGTTTTCTACTACATTTTTAAATCTATTAATTGACGCTATCCATTTCTCTTTTTTTAAATAATGTCTTCCTAAATACATTTCTTTAGCAGCTAAAATATCTTCTATTAATTCAAGTTTAAATTCTGCATCTAACGCAAAATCAGTATTAGGATAATTTTTTACAATAAAAGCAAACTTTTCCTTAGCTCTAAAAATTGGATCAGAATCTCTTTTTTCATCTTCAATAGTCTCATAATAACACATAGCAATTAAATATTGTGCATATACAATATCTTTAGAGTTTGGATAAGTTATCAAAAATCTTTCTAAATTCGCCAGAGCCTCTGTATAATAATTTTGTAAGTAATAAGAGTAAGACGCCATTAAAGCTGATCTTGGTGCCCATTCAGATTGAGGAAATAAAAGTTCTGCTTCTAAAAATTTTTTTGCAGCAAAATACGGGTCTCCCTCATTAAGAGCTACATATGCTTCTTTATAAGCAGATACCATTTCTAAATCTTGTTTATTTTCTTTGATAATTGAAATTTCGTTTTGATCTTTAGAACAAGAGTTTAATAATATTAAAAAAGAAAATATAAATAATCTAAATTTTTTCATAATTTTTTAAATTCTCTTAATTATAAAGATAAAAAAATATTATGCTATAGATCTTAATATACTTCTATTAACAATAGTATGTGGTAAATTTCTCTCTTGAATTTCTATAATTGAAAAATTGTTCCTATCACTAAATACCTTTCTTAATACTTGATTAGTAAGATAGTGCCCACCTTGAGAACACTTAATTTGTCCAATTATTCTATAACCGCTAGTAAATAGATCACCAATACAGTCTAAAATTTTATGATTAACAAATTCTTTTGGATTTCTTAGGCCTTCTTCATTTAAAATGCTCTCTTCTTTTACTACTATAGCATTGTCTAAGCTTCCACCTTTCGCTAATCCATTTTTTTTAATTTTTTCAATATCTTCATAAAGACAAAAAGTTCTTGAATTTAGTATATCTTTTAATTCATCAGTATAAACGTTGATTTTATTTTTTTGATTACCTATTACTTTATTTTCATATTTAAGTTCAAATTCAATATCTAAACTTAATTTTGATGGTTCAATTGAAATAAATCTTTCACCATTTTTAAACTCAACTTTTTTATTGATTTTTATAATCTTAATAGGCTTATTACTGATAACAAAATCTGCTACCAAAATTTTTTCTATAAACTCTTTAGCAGAGCCATCTAATATCGGTACTTCTTCATTATTAATTTCAATTAAAGCATTATCAATCCCTAGACTAAACAGTGCACCCATTAAATGCTCAATTGTTGATACCTTGACCCCAAAATCATTAGATATCGTAGTATTCAAAGAGGTATTGCTGACATTCAAAAAATTTGGATATACTAAGTTATTATTTTTCAAATCAATTCTTTTAAAAACTATGCCAGTGTCTGGCTCTGAAGGCATAACTGAAACTTCTACAACTTTTCCACTATGAAGACCAACTCCTTCAAAATGAACAGGTTTTTTAAGTGTTTTTTGATTTAATAAACTCACAATGAATATTTACAATCTGATATCAATTTTATGAAAACAACAAATGTTACTGTAAAATACAGATTAACTAAAAAAATTGAAAAATTTTTCAAAAAAACCTAAGTTTTTTGCTGATTTATTGGCTAAGAGCACCTCATTTTCGATTAGACCATTTATACTACGATCAGCTAATTTCATAATATCTTCACCATTATAATCATTATGTTTTTTTAAATAATTATAGCTAAGTATTCTATTCACTGAGATTTGGTATTTTGAAAATATTTTTTTTAAATTATCAACTATCTGATCTTTAAGACATATAAAATTTACTTGAATTACTACATTTTCATCAAAAATATATTTATCAAATATCATATGAATTA
>CABYDK010000024.1 GCA_902517735.1 uncultured Pelagibacteraceae bacterium | reverse complement strand
AAGACACAAATATTGAACGAGAAGTAAAAAATATTTCTGATAAGGAAGCAGAAGATGCTTTTAGAACAATCTTAGCTTGGATGGGAGAAAATCCAGAGAGAGAAGGTTTACTTGAAACTCCCAAAAGAGTTGTAAAAGCTTTTAAAGAGTATTTTAAGGGTTACAAAGAAAATCCTATTCAAATTTTAGATAAAACATTTGGAGATGTTGATGGATATGATGACATGGTTATTCAAAAAAATATTTCTGTCCAAAGTCATTGCGAACACCATATGGCGCCAATTATAGGTAAGGCTCATGTGGCCTATATTCCAAATAAAAGAGTTGTTGGATTAAGTAAACTTGCAAGAGTGGTTGAAGTTTTTTCAAAAAGGTTACAAACTCAAGAGAGATTAACTATGCAAATTGCGAATACACTAATGGAGTCTTTGGATGCTAAAGGAGTAGCAGTAACTATAGACTCAACTCATCAGTGTATGACTATGAGAGGTATTAAAAAAGAACAAGCTACAACTGTAACAAATTATTATTTGGGTCAATTTAAAGAGGATCTAAGTTTTCAAAATAGATACTTAAGGTTAATTAGCAATTCAAAAGATTAAAAGTGTCTAATCAATTTAAAGCAATAGTTTTAAATCAACAAGGTGAAGACTTTACAAGAGAAGTAAAATTCATAGATAAAAGTTTTTTAAAGCATGGCGATGTGAGTGTAAAAGTAGATTACTCTGATCTTAATTTTAAAGATGGAATGATTTTGAAAAATGGTGGAAGATTAGTTAAAGAATTTCCTCATATACCTGGTATAGATTTTTCTGGTACGGTAATAGAAAGCAAAAATCCAAAATTTCAAGAAGGTGATAACGTTATTTTAACTGGATTTAGAGTAGGTGAGATTTTTTATGGAGGATATTCTCAAATTGCTAAAGTAAATGGAGATTTTTTAGTTAAGAGACCTGAAAATATTACAAATAAGCAAGCTATGATTTTGGGAACTGCTGGATTTACATCTTTGATGAGTGCGTTCGCTATTAAAGCAAGAGAAGAAATTCTTTTAGGAGAAAAAGTCAATAATGTTTTAGTAACTGGCGCAACCGGTGGTGTTGGAAGTATTGCAGTGATAGCATTAAACAAGATGGGGTATAATGTTACTGCAGTAACAGGAAAAGATTCAAAATCTGATTATTTAAAATCTTTAGGTGCTAAAACCATTGTAAATCGTAGTGAATTTGACAAAGATCCTAGACTTATTGATAAAGGATTATGGGATGGAGTAGTAGATACAGTAGGTGGAAAAATATTAGCAAATGCTATTGTACAAACTAACCCAAATGGAATTATTGCTGTTTGTGGAAATGCTAATACTAACGAACTAAATACCAGTGTAATTCCATTTATGTTAAGAGGAATTAAACTTTGGGGAATAGACTCTGCTAACTGTAGTATTAAAAGAAGAGAATTTATTTGGAGCCAAGCAGCAAGTTTAGTAGATTTCAGTTTGTTAGAAAAATCAATTCTGACCGTCAGCTTAGAGGAGTTAATTCAAACTTATCCTAAAATATTAAAAGGTGAAATTTCTGGAAGAGTTTTGGTTGATCTGAATAAATAATGGATTGGGATAAATTAAAGATATTTCATGCTGTAGCTGAAGCAGGAAGTTTTACTAATGCAACAATCAATTTAAATCTGAGTCAATCCGCAATAAGTAGACAAATCCAATCTCTTGAGCAAGACTTAAAAGTCCAGTTATTTGAAAGACATGCAAGAGGCCTAACATTGACAGAAAATGGTGAATATGTTTTTAAAACAGCACATGAGGTAATAAGTAAATTAAAAGAAGTTGAAACCTCTTTAGGAGACCAAAAAAATAAACCTTCAGGAAAATTGACAATTACAACTGTTAGAAGCTTCGGAACACATTGGTTGACTCCAAGAATTGAAGAATTTATGAGATTAAACCCAGAGGTTGAAATAGAATTAATTTTTGAGGATAAAGAATTAGATTTAAGCACTAGACAAGCAGATATTGGAATTTTTATGAGAAGACCAAAACAACTTAATTATATTCAAAAAAAACTCATTGATCTAAAATATTACATATATGGTTCTAGTAAATATCTCGAAAAATATGGGATGCCAAAAACCATTAATGATTTGAATAAACACAAATTTATATCTTTTGGAAAAGGAGCTCCTTCTCCGGTCTATAACCCAGAATGGGCCTTAAAACTTGGTATGCATGATGGGAAAAAAAGAAAACCTATAATGAAGGTAAATAGTGTCATGGGTCTTCTTCTAGCTGTAGAGTCTGGAGTTGGTTTAGCGGCACTTCCTGAATATTTAGTAAGTAATTCAAATAAAGTAATTAAAGTATTACCTAAATCTGAAGGTCCTATTACTGAGGCTCATTTCGTTTACCCTCAATCGCTTAAAAACACGGCTAGAGTACAGGCCTTTAGAAACTTTTTATTCAGTAAAATAGGCGACTGGAAAGCCTAAATAATCTCAAATTAATTACTAAAAAAGGGTGCGACATACTTGCGATTGATAATCATTCTCATTGCGAATAATTATCATTAGCAAATAATATATGCGGAGAAAATGGAGATAAAGTGAAAAAAATAACAATAATAACATTAATTACTACTTTATTTGTTTCAACCTTTGCTATTGCAAATGAAGTTAACGTATTTAATGCAAGACACTATAAAGCAGATGCTGAGCTTTATTCCAAGTTTACAAGCATGACTGGAATTAAAGTTAATCTGATAAATGGAAAATCAGGTGCTTTAGAAAAAAGAATAATTGAAGAGGGTGCTGACTCATCTGCAGATCTTTATATTACTGCTGACGCTGGAAGATGTGGTGCTATGGATGCAAAAGGTTATCTTCAAGGTGGACTAACATCTAAGGCAATCAAAGCTGCTGTTCCAAAAAGCTTTAGAACAAGCAAATGGGTTGGAATAGCAAAGAGAGCTAGAATAATTTATTATTCACCTGAAAGAGTTACTGGTGCAGAATTATCTGGAATGTCTTATGAAGGTCTAGCTGATCCGAAATGGAAAGGAAGATTAGTAATAAGAAAATCTAGCAACATATATAATAAATCTCTTGTAGCTTCATTAATCGAAAATAATGGAAAAAAAGCTACAGCTGAGTGGGCAAAAGGGGTTGTTGCTAACATGGCTAGAGACTCTAAAGGAAATGATAGAGCTCAGATCATGGCAGTAGCTGCTGGAGAAGCTGATATTGCTGTGGCTAACACTTACTATTTAGCTTTGATGTTATCTGGTAAAAAAGGTGCAGAGCAACAAGAAGCAGCTAAAAAAGTTAAAGCTTTCTTTCCTAATCAAAATGGTAGAGGAACGCACATGAATGTTAGTTGTGCAGCTTTAGTAAAAGGTGCTCCTAATAAAGATAATGCTGTTAAACTTGTAGAGTTTTTATTAACTCCACAATCTCAAGAGCACTTCACTAACAATACATTTGAGTTCCCAATGATTGATGGTGTTTCACCAAGTCCATTAGTAGTTAATAACTTAGGATTAGATTTTCAACAAGATATGAAAACTAAACTAGCTTCTTACGGAAAAAATCAAGCTGCCGCATTAGAAGTAATGACAGCTGCTGGATGGAAATAATAAGTGAAAAAACAAAAAAAATTTATGTCCGGAGTTGATTTAAATAAATCTTCCAGTGCATGTTCCCCATGTTTACAGGAGTGTAAAAAGATCAATGAAAGAATAAATAAAAGAAAAATGTCTCAAATTAAAACTAAGGAGGTTCCGCATATCCTAAAAGTATTTAATTTTTGATTTTCTTAAATAGTGTCCGCAGTGAATAGAGATTCATTGTGGACACTTTACTTCATTCATTTATAAGGCGGATTATAATATGAAATTCAACAGCTGGTATCTTAGTTCTTTTTTAATTTCCTGTTTTGTATTAATTCCAATTATTACGGTATTTACAAGTTTCTTTGAAAGCACATCAAATTATTATGAAATTTTAAAAAACACTTTTTTAATCGAGTATATTTTAAACTCTGTTACTTTGCTGTTCTCTGTATTGTTACTTACTTTTATATTTGGCACTGGTACGGCTTACTTAGTTTCTTTTTACAAATTTCCTGGCAGTAATTTTTTTAAGTGGGCTTTAATATTGTCTTTTGCAGTTCCACCCTATATTTATGCATATTCTTTAACTGCTTTTTTTGAAAATTATGGAACTGCTTTTACTATTTTGAAAAATTTATTTGGTGATGCAAACTATAATAAAAGTATTCCAAAATTTGACGGTATGTTAGGAGCTATATTATCTATTTCTTTTTCACTTTTTGCATATGTATATATTCTTGCTAGAGCATCATTTTTATATCAGTCTCAAAATTTAATTGATTTAGGTAAAAATCTGGGTTTTTCTAAATTTAAATCTTTCTATAAAGTAATTTTACCTTCAGCAAGACCAGCAATAGTTGCTGGACTATCATTGGTTGCAATGGAAACTCTAGCAGAATTTGGAGCAGTTGATTTTTTTTCAATAAACACCCTAACTACAGGTATTTATAACTCGTGGATTTATTTTGATGATTTAGCTTTTGCCAATCGAATATCGTTCTTCTTATTATTGTTCATATTTTCATTATTTATTTTGGAAAACTTATCCAGAAGAAAAGCTAAATATCATCTTAATTCAGGAGGAGGATTTAAACAAAAAGAAAAAATTAAACTTTTTGGTATGGAGGCTTTTTCTGCGTTTATGTTTTGTTTTATTATTTTTTTCATTAGTTTTTTATTTCCGTTGAGTCAAATGTTATATTGGACATTAAAATTTCCAGAAAATTTATTTAATTTACAAATAGTAAATCTTTTTTTTAATACTTTGTATTTAGTTACACTTTCAAGTTTTGTCTTATTATTTTTCTCATTGATATCAAATTATGGTAATCGAGTTTCTAAAAATAAAATTTTAAACTTTTTATCTACTTTATCTATTTCAGGTTATGCAATACCAGGTGTGATTTTAGCTATTGCTTTTATTACTTTTATAGCATGGTTCGATAATAGTATAGTTAAGTCATTAGGATTTACTTCAATAAAAAAAATTTTTATAGGTTCTATTCTTGGTCTTGTTTTAGTTTACTTTATTAGATTTTACTCATTAGCTTTTAATGGCATTAAATCCGGCTATGAAAAAATAAATATTTCAGTTGACGAAAGTGCTTACTTACTAGGTTACTCAAAAAGAAAAACATTTATGAATATTCATATTCCTTTTTTAAGAAACTCTCTTTTATTCATTATAATTTTGATTTCATTAGAAATTATAAGAGAACTTCCAATTACATTGATTTTAAGACCTTTCAATTTTGAGACATTTGCTACCACAGCCTATATTTCAGCTTCAGAGGATTTATTGGAAGCCGCAGCTGTTCCTTCATTATTTTTAATTTTAATTGCTAGTTTATTTATTATATTTACATCTAAACATATTTTGAGAGAAACTAATGAATAATTTTTTTGAATTAAAAAACGTCGACTTTAATGTAGGAGGCAAAACGAAAGTAAAGAATGTATCATTTTCAATAGAAAATGAAGGAGATATCATATGTCTTTTGGGACCGTCAGGTGTTGGAAAAACTACAATATTAAGAACTATTGCTGGGTTACAAAAAATTAATAAAGGTTCAATCAAGTTAAAAGGAAAAACTTTATCTTCAGAAAAAACAATTGTTGAACCTGAGAATAGAAATATCTCTTTAGCTTTTCAAGAAAACAGCTTATTTCCTCATTATACTATAAAAAAAAATATATCTTTAGGAGCTGAAAGAAATAAGAGTAAAAAAGATCAAAAAGTAAGCTTAGAGGATTTAATAAATATATTAGATATCAACAAAATATTAGATAAATTTCCCCATGAAATTAGTGCAGGAGAAGCTCAAAGAGCTTCTTTAGCAAGATCTTTAGTGACTCAGCCAGACTTATTATTACTAGATGAACCACTATCAAATGTCGATCAAAGTTTTAAGGAAGAAATTCAAGAGAAATTAAAAAAGATATTAAAAAATTCTAAAATTACTACAATTATAGTAACACATGACTCATACGAAGCATTTTATTTAGGTTCAAAATGTGGAATAATTTTAAATCAAGAACTTAAACAATTTGACGATCCTTATAAAGTTTATCATTTGCCAAATTCAATTGAGGTTGTTAATTTCTTAAATAGAGGAACTTTAATCCCTGCAGAGGTGACAAGTCCCAAAAGTTTAGAAAATAAAGACCTTGGAACAATTACAGGAAACTTTATAAAGCACTTCCCGATAGGGTCAAAAGTAAAACTTTTAGTACAACCAGAGGATTTACATCATGACGATAAAAGTAATTTAAAATTTGAGGTAGTTGATAGAAAGTTTAGAGGTACTAATTTTATCTATACTCTTAAAACTCCAAGTAATTCACTTATTCCTGTTTTTGTACATTCTCACCATATCCATCAACATGAAGTAGATGAAAAATTTGGTATTAAAAGACCAATACATATTGATCATATAGTCTGCTTCTAATAAAAACCTTTTCTATAAATGAGAAGTAATATAAAAATTTTTATTAAAGGTATTATTGATGTAAGTCCATTAATGATACCAGTTGTTCCATTTGGTTTAATTTTTGGTGTTATATCTATTGATATTGGATTTAGTCCTTTAGAAACGATGGGAATGTCAGTAATAATTTTTGGAGGCGCTTCCCAAATAATATTATTACAATTATTTTCAGGGGGAGCATCATCTTTAGTAATTATTAGTTCAGTTGGTGCTGTGAATTCAAGACATTTACTTTATGGTGCTGTTGTTTCAGAACATTTATCAGACTTAAGATTAATTTGGAAAATCTTAATATCGTATTTTTTAATAGATCAGGCTTTTGCAAGATCAAATGAATATTTTAAAAAAAATAAAAATAAAAATAAATATTTTCACTTAATTGGTGGAGGAGTCACTTGTTGGGTTGTTTGGCAAACTACTACTTTTCTGGGAATTATTTTAGGTTCAACTATTCCAGAACAGCTAGGCTTGAGTTTTGCGGTCCCATTAACCTTTTTAGCATTACTGGTTAATGATTTTAGAAAATTTATAAATGTTATCGTAATTATAGTTTCAGGTTTAATAGCAACGTTTGGATATAATTATATACCTTACAAAGCTTACGTAATTGTTGCTGCGGTAACCAGTTTAATTTTGGCATTTATTT
>CABYDK010000023.1 GCA_902517735.1 uncultured Pelagibacteraceae bacterium | reverse complement strand
TTTAATTACATTGCTGGATTGTTCTGCCATTCTATTTGCAAGCTCTCTAACTGTAATAGCTTCTGGAATATTTACTTCTCTTTTAATTGGTTTTAAATTTTCTTTATTTTCTTCCTTATTTAAATTTTTTTGTTCTTTTTCTCTCGCTCTTCTGACTGATGCTAAACTTCTTTCTCTAGCTTCAATTTCATCACTTAATGCTCTAGAAACTGTCAATTTCGTTTCTCTTTTTTTTGTTCCTAGTTTAATTTTTTTACCTTCACTATCTCCTTTAAGTCTTTTTGTAGCTCTTTGCTCAGCAAGTTTTCTTCTCTCAAAATCATTGGTAATTGGAGGGCTCTTGCCTCCTAGAGAGGGCTTGAAAGATGGTCCACGATTAAATGAGGTTTGTTTTGATCTAATTCCAGGTCCAGAAGACCTGAAAGAACTTCCTTTTTTAACTATATTGTTTTTAGATTTTTCGATTACGACTGTTTTTTTTCCTTGAGTTTTAGCTATATCAATATTTTTAATTGCTTTTTTGGTAGTACCAGAAATTGTTAATTTTGTTTTTTTGTTTTCCATATCTCATCACTCAATCTTTATAAACTATATTTCTTGCAGACATAATTAAGTCATCAGCTTCTTCTTTTGACAAAGCAAAATCTTCTAAATAACCTTGAATTTTCATTCTTTCACCTTTAACAACATCATACCCACCTGTAAGTTCATCAGATGCTAAATCAGCAAAATCTTCAAGCGTTAAAATTTTTTGTTCACCTAAAGTGACTAACATTCCAGGAGTTAATCCTTTCAAATTTATTAAAGCTTCTTCAAGACCAAGATCTTTAATTCTTTGAGAAATATCTTCTTGATCCTTTTCATGGAATTCTTTTGCCCTTTCAATTAATGCTTTTGCAGTGTCTTCTTCAATACCTTCAATTTTCATTAAATTTTCAGAATTACTATCCTTGATATCATCAATAGTCGAGAAACCTTCAGCAACCAGCAGCTGTCCTAAAGTTTCATCTAACTCCAAATTTTTTACGAAATTTTCTGTTTTTTCTTTAAATTCTTGTTGTCTTCTTTCGGAATCTTCTTGATCAGTCATAATATTGATTTCGTAGTTTAAAAGTTTTGTAGCTAATCGAACATTTTGACCTCTTCGACCAATTGCTTTACTTAAATTCTCCTCTGTTAAGATTACATCTAATTTTTTTCTTTCTAAATCAACATTAACTCTTTGAACTTCAGCCGGAGATAATGCGTTTGAAACTAATATAGCTGGGTCCTCAGACCAATTAACAATATCAATTTTTTCACCTTGAAGCTCATTAACAACTGCTTGAACTCTTGAACCTCTCATTCCAACACAAGCACCAACAGGATCTAATGATGTATCTACAGCTTTAACACAGATTTTTGCTCTACTTCCTGGATCTCTTGATGAAGACTTAATCTCAATTAGTCCATCATAAATTTCTGGAACTTCTTGAACAAACAATTTTTCCATAAATTTAGGGTGAGCTCTTGATAAAAAGATTTGTTGACCTCTTGGTTCTCTTTTTACTTCATAACAATATGCTTTAATTCTGTCTCCTGCTTTTATATTTTCCCTTGGTATCATTTCGTTCTTTTGAATAATTGCTTCGGTTCTTCCTAAGTCTACAATTATGTTTCCAAATTCTAGCCTTTTCACAATACCACTTAAAATTGTATCTTTTTTATCAATAAAATCGTTAAATTGTCTTTCTCTTTCAGCTTCTCTTACATTTGTACTTATAACTTGTTTTGCAGTCTGAGCTGCTATTCTACCAAAATCAAAAGATGGGAGTGGTTGTAAAACCTCATCCCCAACTTTTTTATCTTTATTTATTTGATTTAAAATTATTGCATCTTCAAGTTTTATTTCTGTGTTTGTATTTTCTGGATTATCAGAGATTATCAATTTTCTGAAAAGTTCAATATCTCCGCTTTCTCTATCTATTAAAACCTTTATCTCATTATCTTGGCCGAACTTTGATCTTGCAGCTTTTGCAATTCCTGTTTCCATAGAACTAATGATTAGTTCTTTATCAATTGATTTTTCTAAGGCTACTGCTTCCGCAATTCTTAATAATTCTAATTTATCTGCTCTTTTATTTAACATGTTTTTATATAGCTCTAAAAAAAAATGGGCTAAAGCCCATTTTGTAATTTCAACAATGTAAAAGCAATATATTGAAAGTATTTCTTTAATTCAACAGAAACTATTTTGAAAAAAAGCTAGTTTTATCAGTCTTTTCCCATGAAAATGCACCATCACTTTCTGGTATTCTGCCAAAATGACCATAAGCTGAAGTTTTTTCATAAATTGGTTTATTAAGTTCTAACATCTCTCTTATCCCCCTGGGGCTTAAATCGAAATTTTCTTTTATTTTTTCCTCTACAAATTTATTTTTATCTAAATCATCATCAAATAAGTTTACATAAATTGAAAGTGGTTTTGATACTCCAATCGCATATGCAAGTTGTATCAGGCATTTATCAGCAATTTTTGAGGAAACAATGTTTTTTGCTATATATCTAGAGGCATAAGCAGCAGATCTATCAACTTTAGTTGGATCCTTTCCTGAAAATGCTCCGCCACCATGAGGAGCGGCCCCACCATAAGTATCTACTATAATTTTTCTTCCAGTTAATCCACAGTCACCATCAGGACCACCTATTACAAAGTTTCCTGTTGGATTAACATAAAACTCCTCTTCTTTAAATTCTTCTAAAAATTTTTTCGGAATTGAATTTAACATATAAGGTCTCAGTAATTCTCTAACTTGAGATTGATTAATATCTACTGAATGTTGAGATGATATGACAATAGATTTTACTTTTTTTGGTTTTCCATTTTCATATTCAAAAGTTACCTGACTTTTAGAATCTGGTTCTATATTTTTTAATTTTCCTAACTTACGATCCTTAGCCATTAATCTTAAAATTTTATGTGAATAATAAATTGGTGCTGGCATTAATTCATCTGTCTCATTACAAGCGTATCCAAACATAATTCCTTGATCTCCAGCCCCCTCATCTTTATTCCCAGATGAGTCTACACCCAATGCTATATCAGCTGATTGAGAATGTAAGTGACTTTCAATTTTAGTTGCATCTTTCCATGTAAAACCTTCTTGATCATATCCAATATCCTTAATACAATTTCTAACTTTTTGAATTAATTCATCTTTTTTTATTTCAGGGCCTCTTACTTCACCAGCTAAAACAACTTTATTAGTAGTTGTTAATGTCTCACAAGCTACTCGGGAAAAAGGATCGTTAGATAGATAACTATCTACAACCATATCAGAAATTCTGTCTGAAACTTTATCTGGATGTCCCTCTGAAACAGATTCGCTTGTAAAAAGATAATTCTTTAAATTGCTCATTATGAAATTCTATTAAATGAAAATATCAAAAAAATATACAACAAAATTATTACTAAAAACATTTTATTCCCATGTTGTGAGAACAAGGTTGTATTAGAAACTCTTTTTTCAAAAAAGTCTACATAACCTGATTTTCTAAATTGAATTTTATTTTCAATAAAACCTGTGGGGTTAATTATTGCTGTAATTCCATTGTTTGCAGATCTAAATAAGTATTTTCCACTTTCAATTGCTCTATACACACTATGAGCAAGATGTTGATGTGGTCCAATAGACTTTCCAAACCAACCATCTTCAGAAATATTTATTATATAATCAAAATTATGATTATCAAAAATTTTACCAGAATAAATTATTTCATAACAAATTAGTGGTAATATTTTAACATCAAATTCATTCTTCTTAATTATTATAATTTCTCTATTGTCTCCCTTACTAAATGATTGATAATTATTTGTTAAAGATTTTAAGCCAGTTTTTACTAATATTTTTTCAAAAGGTAAAAATTCACCAAATGGGACAAGATTAATCTTCTTATATGAATTGATAACGTTTAATTGATGATCATAAAAAGAAAAAGAGTTATAAAATTTATTTTCATTTTTATTATTTTCAAAAATGTTGATACCTATCCCAAATAAATGTTTATCGTTAAATCTCTTATTAAATAAATATTCAAATTCTTTTAATTCAGATTGATTAATGCCTGGAATTATTCCCTCTGGCCACAAAAATAATGTTTTTTTATTTAAATCAGGCTCACTAAGTTGGATTAATTCATTTATAACCTTCTCAGTATCTGTATTTCCATAAAATCTATCAAGATTTATATTCGATCCTATAACTCGAATTAGATAATCATTTTTAATTAAATTTAATGACTTAAATGTCTCAATTTTTGATGAGCCTAATATAAAAAGGGCAATAGGTGATAATAAAAAAATGATACATACAGCAATTTCTTTTTTATTTTCTTTTAGAATAAAAATAGCTGGGCTTACAAAAAAAGAAATACAAAGAGTATTAAAAGCGTAAGTACCAATTAAGGATATTATCTGTATAATCTCCAAATTATCTGAAAAACTATACGCAATTAAATTCCATGGAAATCCAGTTAAAATATTTCCTCTTAAAAATTCAGTCAAACCAAATAAAAGAGAAAACAAAAATAAATTACTAAGAGGTTTTTGAATATTGATTATAAAAAAAAGGTAAGTTGCCATACCATAAAAAACTGCTAGGAAGGCAGGAATTAATATTAAAGCAAAAGGTATTAAATACTTAAAATTTACATCAAAGGATAATGAAATAGTAATCCAATATAGGTTTGTTAAAAAATATCCAAATCCAAACAACCAACCGTACAAAAATGAATTTTCTTTAATAGCTAATTTCTTTTTTTTTATAATATAAATAAAAAATAAACTAAACGTTGCAAAATTTATAAATAAAAAATTGTAAGGTGGTAAACTCGCAGAAGTTAAGGCACCTAGAATTATTAAAAACAAGAATTCAAAATAAATTTTTTTTTTCAATTTAATTAATCTTTTTAACAACTGACTGATAAATTTTTTGTTCCTCTATAAGCATCTTTTTATAATCTTTTAATTTAATATGATTAAACCCTAATAAATGCAAAAATCCATGAATAAATGTTTTGATGACTTTTCTTTTAAATAAAATTATTTTTTGATTTTTAGGATTATCCATAAAGTTATAACTAATTATAATATCTCCTAAATATAATTTATTTTTTAGTTTAATCTTTTTATGATTTGGAAATGATAGAATATCTGTTGGTTTATTTTTATTTCTAAATTGTTTATTTAATTTTTTAATACTCTTATTATTTGACAAAAATAAAGTTAAAAATATTTTTTTATTTATAAACTGATATTTTTTTGGAAGGGATTTACAAATAGAATGAAAAAAAAATTCTCTTTTTTTAATCTTTTTAGACCAGTTTTTCTCATCTGATACAACCTCAACACTAATCATTGTGATTGTTATAGGCTTTAACAATCTTAGATACAAGTGGGTGTCTAACAACATCAGAGTGATCAAAATCAATAACGGATATCTCATTTAAATGAGATAATAATTTTTTTGATCTATCCAAACCTGACATACTTTTATTTGTAAGATCTATTTGAGAAGGATCTCCATTTACTACAATTTTAGAGTTTTCACCAATTCTTGTAAGAAACATCTTTATCTGAGTATCTGTTGCATTTTGTGCTTCATCTAAAATAGCAAATGAATTTTTTAATGTTCTACCTCGCATAAATGCTAATGGAGCAATTTCAATATCACCAATTTCAATCATCCTTTGAATTTTTTCAAAATGAAATAGATCGTATAAAGAGTCATACAAAGGTCTTAGATAAGGATCTACTTTTTCTTTCATATCACCTGGTAAAAAACCTAATCTTTCTCCAGCTTCAACTGCTGGTCTAGATAAAATTATTCTCTCTATTTTTTTTTCGAGTAACATTGTTAAACCTACGGCTACAGCTAAAAATGTTTTTCCAGTACCTGCTGGACCTGCTGAAATAATAATATCGTTTTGTCTTAATGCTCTCACATAATCTTTTTGTTTTTCTGATCTTGGTATAATTGATTTTTTTGGGGTCTTGATGATATCAGTAACATTTTGATTTTTAACTTTTTCTTTAATCATAAATTTATCTATAGATGATATTATGTCTTTGTTTTCAATATTTCCATTATTAATAAATTGATTTGCTAAAAATTTTATTGCATCTTTAACTTTTTCATTTTTATCTGGTGTAGATTTAATTAATATAGAGTTTCCTCTAGAATATAAATTTGTCTCTGTAATTTTTTCTAGTTCTTTAAGATTTTTATTAAACTCTCCAACAACTCCTATTAATAAATTATTATCGTGAAAAATTACACTTAAAGTATCATTATCAGAATATACAAACTTTAAATTTGCATCAAAATTTTTTTTTTTACTTATACTCAAATTTCAGGCTACCTTTTTATTTGATTGCTTAAATATTTCTCCGAACAAAGAATTTTGATTGCTCCTCTTGATTTTTACTTTCACAATTTTTCCAATTAAATCATCACTACCACTAAATAAAACTGATGTCATGTGCTCTGATCTTCCAAATAGTTTAGATTTATCATCTGTACGATTTTCGACTAAAACACTTATTGTTGTATTTTCTAAAGATTGATTTATCTTAAATTGATTGAAAAATAGTTTTTGTTGCACAATTTTAAGTCTTTCAATCGATATTTTTTTATCAATAAGAGGCAAGTTAGCTGCAACAGTCCCAGGCCTTGGACTAAACACAAATGAATAAGAATTTATAAATTTTACTTCATCAATTAGACTTAAAGTATCTTCAAAATCTTCTTTTTTTTCACCTGGATAGGCAATAATGAAATCACTTGAAAACTCAATTTTAGAATTTATTTTTTTTAATTTATGAAATATTTCTAAATAAGTTTTAATAGTGTGTTTTCTATTCATTAATTCTAAAACTTTATCTGAACCACTCTGAACTGGTAAGTGAACTAAGGGCATCAACTTCTTAGAATGTTTGTAAACATCAATTAAATCATTTGTCATATCTTTTGGATGTGATGTTGTATAACGTATACGCCTCAATCCAGAAATTTTTTCAAGTTCTAAAATTAAATTTGAAAGACGTAATCCTTGAAAATTGTAAGCGTTAACATTTTGACCTAAAAGAATAATTTCTTTAGAACCGTTATCAATTAAATTTTTAGCCTCATCTAAGATTTGGTTAAATGGTCTAGAATATTCTGGTCCTCTTGTAAAAGGAACTACACAAAAATTACAAAATTTATCACATCCTTCCTGAATAGTTAAAAAAGATGAAATTTTTTTTGCTTGATTCTTAATATTACTTAAATAGTCAAACTTTGAAATTGCATCGAATTCGGTTTCCTCTTTTTTTTCATTTTTATTTTTATGATTTAAAATTGTACGATTAATTTTATGATAAGCTTGAGGACCCAATACTAAATCAATATAAGGCTCTCTTTTTATCATCTCATTATGTTCTGCTTGAGCTACACAACCAGCTACAATAATTAAAGGTTTACTTTTTGATCTAAATATTTTTTTTACTCTTCCGATTTCATGATAAACTTTTTCTTTTGCCTTATCTCTTATATGACAAGTATTTATTAAATAACAATTGGCATCTTCGTGATTATTTGTTTTTTCATAACCAATCTTTTTTACAGTGTCATATATTCGATTGGAATCATACTCATTCATTTGACAACCAAACGTTTTAATAAAAATTTTTTGGTTCATCAATTTTATTTAGATTTTTTTTTTACCCCATAAAGCTCTAGTTTGTGATCAACTAAATTATAGCCATATTTTTCTGCGACCTTTTTTTGTAATTCTTCTATATTCTCATCAACAAACTCAATTATTTCTCCTGACTGAACATCTATTAAATGATCATGATGTCCTTCATTTAATTCTTCATATCTAGCTTTACCACCTTTGAATTCATGTTTTGTTAAAATTCCAGACTCCTCAAATAATTTTACTGTTCGATAAACGGTTGCAATACTTATTTTTGGGTCTATTTTTAAAACACGTTTATAAAGTTCATCTACATCAGGATGGTCAGAAGCCTCAGACATAACTCTTGCAATAATCCTTCTTTGGTCTGTTAATTTTACTCCTTTAGACAAACATTTAGCTTCAATAGTTTCTCTCATATTTTATCTTAACTTAAATAAATAGGATTAATCAAATTTTTTTTAATCTTCAATTTGTCACACAAATTGGGAATATTTTCATATTTATTTTTATATGATTTATCAAAATCATCAAAACTAAAACAATAATAATCAATTTTTTTTGCTACATAAATTCCTTTTACAACTGCGAGTGAATTTCTTATTCCTGCAAAACTACCTGGACCCCGATTTACATATAAATTAGAAATTTGATTTATTTTTAAGTCATAATTATTGAGAAAATCATCAATTAAAATAGTTAATTTTTCATAATTAGTTTTACTATTTTCATGACTAACACTATAAATATTTCTATCCTTAATGAGCATTAAAAAAATTTTCTTGTTGGCCGCATCAATTATTAATTCATTCATATTTATCTTTTCTTTATCTATAAATTCTAAAGCAGATGAAAATAATATCAAACAATATTCGAAAGATGAAGGTGTTTTATCAATAATGTATCATAGATTTGATGAAAATAAATATCCATCGACTAATATTCAAATGGATGTTTTTTTAAATCATATAAAATTAATACAAGATTTGAACTATGATTTTATCCATCCAGAACAATTTAAAAAAAATTTTAATATTCCTAAAAAACAAAAAAAAATTCTTTTAACTATTGATGACGCTTTTCAATCTTTTTATGATGTAGCATGGCCTTACTTAAAAAAAAATGGAATTCCTTTCATTTTATTTGTATCGACTGAGCCTGTTGGAAATAGAGGATATATGAACTGGGATCAAATAAATGAATTAGTTAAAGAAGAT
>CABYDK010000022.1 GCA_902517735.1 uncultured Pelagibacteraceae bacterium | reverse complement strand
ATTTTACAAATGCTTTTGAATATACGTTTTCAATTGGTTTATTATAAAAATTATTTTTCACTTAATTTTAATTTATTTTTCATTGACCATAAAATTATTAAAGAAGGTATTACCATTAAAGCTGTTAAAATAAAAAATAAACCCCAATCACCATTCAACAAATCAACTAGTGCTCCTGATGAAGAAGCAAGAGTTGTTCTTCCTGCGGTTCCAATAGAAGCAAGTAATGCATATTGTGTAGCTGTATAAGTTCTGTCTACCAGCAAAGAAATAAAAGCAACAAATGCTACTGTTGCAAATGCGGCTGCCATATCATCAAATATAACAGCAATAGCAAATAATAATTCAGACTTATCACTCCAAGCTAAAACACTAAATAGCAAGTTTGTGCTTGCCATAATTATCCCCGCCAGGAACATTGCTTTTAAAACACCTGATCTAATTACGAAAAGTCCACCAAGCAGTGTAAACACAACAGTAGTGATCCAACCTAAAGTTTTAGAATAAATAGCAATGTCTGATTTACTAAATCCTATTTCTTTATAAAAGATTATAGACATTCTACCCAAGAAAGCCTCTCCAACTTTGAATAAAAAAACAAAACCCAAAATACCAAGTGCTATAGAAAACCCATTTTTTTTGAAAAAACTAATTATCGGTCCCCCGATAGTACCACCAACCCATGTGATTAAATTTGAAAAAAGACTATTATTTCCTATTTTTTCAGAAATAATTTTATCATTTAAAGCTTGTTTAATTTCTCTTTCCTCAGAATTTTGCTCATTAATAAATAGCAGTCCAATGTTCATTAAAATGACCAAAACACCCAATATTAAAAAAGTTATTTGCCAATAATTTCCATGACCTAAATTTTGAAAGTATTCTGCAGAAAATAAAGAGAGAACTCCACCTAGCTTATACCCACTCCACCAACCAACTACAGCCACTGCTGCACCAGCAGCCATTGATTTCCCCTCATTTTCACCTATTTGTTCTATTCTAAGGGCATCAACCGTAATATCTTGTGTTGCAGATGCTACTGCTATTAAAAGTCCAACTGTAATTATCAAAGCTAAATTTTCTGTTGGATTAATAGTACTCCATAAGCCAAGAGATCCTAGAATTATTAATTGCATTAAAACAATCCATCCACGTCTATGTCCGATTTTTTTTGTTAGATATGGAATTTGAATTCTATCTACTAATGGCGCCCATAAATAATTTACCGCGTATACACCAAATATCAAACCAGCCCAGCCTATTGTAGACCTACTAAGACCATCTTCTTTAAGCCATAAGCTAAGACTACTCCCTATTAAAACCCAAGGAAATCCTGAGATAGAACCTAATAGTAGAATTTTTAACATTCTCTGATCAAAATAAATAGCAAACGTTTCCGATAGTGTTTGTTTTTTAATTTCAATCATAATTAGTTTCTCCAGAAAGAAGGTAAGAATAAAACTAATATTGCAAATAATTCTAGTCTACCTAGTATCATACCTAAAGTTAAAATCCATTTTGAAACATCAGGAAGAGAGGAAAAATCACCATTAGGACCAATTATAGAACCTAAACCGGGTCCAACATTTGAAATTGAGGTTGCTGCACCAGAGATGGATGTTACAAAATCTAAACCAGTTAAAGACAACAAAGCTGTTAGAATAAAAAAAATAACTAAATACATATATATAAAAGAAATAATTGAAGATATGAATTTATTATCTATTGGATTTTGTTCATATTTTAAAACAAAGACTCCTTTTGGGTAAATAATTTTTTTTAGTTGATTAACAACAAATAAATATAATATTTGAATTCTAAATATTTTGACTCCACATGTTGTCGATCCTGCACATCCACCAATAAACATTAATCCTAAAAATATAACCAATGTAAAACTCCCCCAAGTATCAAAATCTGCATTTACATAACCAGTTCCCGTTAATATTGAAACTATATTAAAGATTACAGATCTTAAATTAAACTCTCCTGAGCTGCTTGTAATTAAGTATATAGAGAGAATCAAAATACTTAAAAAAACAATTTTAAAAAAAGTTCTAATTTGAGAATCATTAAAAAAAATTTTTTTATTTCCACTTATAAATTTGATGTATGCAATGAATGGCAAACTTCCTAAAACAATAAAAATAATTGCAGATATTTCTATAGAAATACTATTAAAGAAACCAATCGACTCATTATAATTTGAAAATCCTCCAGTCGCTATAGTTGTCATTGAGTGTGTTAAACTATCAAAAAAACTCATACCAAAAAATTTATAAGTTAACCCACAAAGTAAAGTTAATGATGAATAAATGTAAATTAAACGAAGTGCTATTTCTTTTGATTTTGGTAATATTTTTTCAGAAGAATCATTATTCGTAATTTTAAACAACTGCATGCCCCCAACATTCATTATTGGCATTAATGTTATTGCCATGATAATTATTCCAATACCCCCTAACCATTGAAGTATTGCGCGCCAAAGTAATATACTTTTTGGCATTTCATCTAAATTAGAGATGATAGTAGATCCAGTAGTTGTAATTCCTGACATGCTCTCAAAAAAAGCATTAGTAAATGAGAAGTTTAAATCTGAAAAAATAAAAGGTAAAGAACCAAAAATTGCAACACTTAACCAAGATAAAGATGTGAGAAGAAATGCTTGTTGAAGTGAAAGCTTTTTATCATGATCCAGATTAGATAAAAAAAATAAAGTACCAAAAATAATTGTAACAATAGATGCACCAAAAAATGATGAATCAACTTCAGAATAGATAAATTGAATAATAATTGGAATAAACATAAATACTCCAAGAATTATTTGTAAAATTCCAAGTGTAAAAAAAACAGTTTTATAATTTGACATTTTGAAAGAACATTATTTTATGGTAAATAAATTTCAACTCTATAAGAATTAGTAAATTCACTATAATAATAATTTAAAAAGTGGAATTCATGATAAAAAAAGAAAATCTAGATAAAACTAATGCCTGGCCATTTGTGGAAGCAAAAAAAATGCTTCGTGAAAGAAAATTTGCCATTGAAAAAAAAGGTAAAATCACTCTTCAAACTGGATATGGCCCGAGCGGTTTGCCTCATATAGGAACTTTTGGAGAAGTTGCTAGAACTTCAATGATGGTAAATGCTTTAAAACAATTAACAGAACTTCCTACAGAAATTATAACCTTTTCAGATGATATGGATGGGCTGCGAAAGGTTCCTGAAAATATTCCAAATAGAAAATTATTAGAAGAAAATTTACATAAGCCTTTGACTCAAGTCCCTGACCCATTTGGAAAATTTGGAAGTTTTGGTGAACACAATAATGAAATGTTGAAAGATTTTTTGAATAGTTTTAAATTTAATTATACTTTTAAAAGCTCAACATCATTGTATAAAACTGGATTTTTTAATTCTACAATACAATTAATTTTAGAAAATTATGATGATATAATGAATATAATTTTGCCAACATTGGGCAAAGATAGACAAAAAACTTATAGTCCATTTCTACCAATTTGTTCAGATAGTGGGCATGTACTAGAAATTCCGGTTATTGAAATAAACAAAAGTAATTCAAAAATAATTTTTGATAATAAGGGTAAAAAACTCGAGAAAAGTATTTTAGATGGAAACTGTAAGCTACAGTGGAAAGTTGATTGGGCTATGAGGTGGTACGCTCTTGATATTGATTTTGAAATGTATGGTAAAGATCTTATTGAAAGTGCAATTTTATCTAAAAAAATCATAAAATTAATTGGTAAAGATAATCCCTCAGGATTTGCTTATGAGCTATTTTTAGATGAAAAAGGTGAAAAAATTTCTAAATCTAAAGGTAATGGAATTACAATTGATCAATGGTTAAAATATGCATCCCCTGAAAGTTTGTCTTTATATATGTACCAAAATCCAAAAAGAGCTAAAAAGCTATTTAAAGAAATAGTTCCTAAAGCTGTTGATGAATATTTAGATTTGATTGAAAAAGCAAAAAAACAAGATGAACTCCAGTTATTAATGAATCCAGTTTGGCACGTGCATAATGGAAATGTTCCAAAAGAAAATATGATAATGTCATTTTCTATGCTTTTAAATCTTGTTGAAACCAGTAATGCAAACTCTAAAGAACTTTTGTGGAAATTTGTTAAGAAATATAAACCAGATATTGAAGAAAAAAATTATCCAATATTTGATAATTTAGTTGGATATGCGATACAATATTTTAATGATGTTATAAAATCTCAAAAAAAATATAAAACTCCAAATAAGAATGAAAAATTAGCCTTAGAAGCATTAATAAAAACTTTAGAAAAATGTAATGATGACTTGTCACCCGAAGATATTCAAACATTAATATATTCTACGGGAAAAGAAAATGGTTATTCTGAGAATCTTAGAGATTGGTTCAAATTAATTTATGAGGTTGTTTTTGGAGATGAAAATGGACCTCGAATGGGTTTTTTCATAAGTTTTTTTGGTGTTAATGAAACAAAAGAGCTTATAATAAAAAAAATTAAATAATGTTTTCAAATTTAAGATCACTAATTTTTAAATTAGATCCGGAAAAAGCACATACTTTAGCAATCAAATCTTTGAAATTTAACTTTGTGCCTTATCTATCTCAAAATGAAGAAAATGACAGCTTATTTAAAACAAAATTATTTGATAAAGAAATAAAAAATCCAATAGGGATGGCAGCAGGTTTTGACAAAAATGCTGAGGTATATAATCAATTATTTAAATTAGGATTTGGCTTTGTAGAAGTAGGTACAATCACTCCATTAAGTCAATATGGAAATTCTAAACCAAGAGTATTTAGATTGGTTGAGGATGAAGCATTAATTAATCGATTAGGGTTTAATAATCATGGAGCACAAAATGTTTTAGAAAGAATAAAAAGAAATTCAAAAATTGGAATATTGGGAATAAATATTGGTCCTAATAAAGAAACTCAAAATAGATTAGAGGATTTTTTGTCGGGTTTAAGAAGTTTTTATGAAGTTGCTGATTATATAACAATTAATATTTCATCACCGAATACTGAGAATTTAAGAAATTTTCATAATGAAATGCAATTAGAAGAATTGCTAAAAGAAGTTAAAAAAGAAAAAAAAAATCTTAGTTCAAAAATACCTATTGTAGTAAAGATCGCGCCAGATATAAATGATGATGAAATAGAAAAAATTTCAGAAGTACTAATAAATAATGAAATAGAAGCTATAATTATTTCTAATACATCAGATGCTACAAGAGAAAAATTAAAAGATATACAAAAACATCAAAGGGGAGGCTTATCTGGAAAACCAATTGAAGATAAATCTAACATTCTAATTAATAAATTTCATAGGTTATTAAAAAATCAAATTAAAATAATTGGTGTTGGAGGTGTAGATTCAGGCATAAGTGCTTATAATAAGTTTTTAGCTGGAGCTAGTTATGTTCAGCTTTATACAGGTATGGTTTATAAAGGCCCCAATGTTGTTAACATAATTAAAAATGATCTTAGTAAATTATTATTAAAAGATGGAGTGAAAAATTTTACAGAAATCATTGGAAATAAATCCAAATCCTAATTCTATTACTTGACGTTAACCCCATCACCACTTATATACTCGTGCTACTATGTCTAAAAAATGTGAACTTACTGGAAAAATTCCTATGAAAGGTCATAATGTTAGTCATGCTAACAATAAGACAAAGAGAAGATTTTTACCTAATTTAAAAAAAGTAAAATTTACAAGTGAACTTTTAAAAAGGAGCTTGAAGTTAACAGTCAGCAATGCAGGTGTAAGATCAGTAGATAAAAAAGGAAGTTTTGATGATTTTTTAAAAACAGTTAAAAACAAGAATTTATCTCCAAGACTTAAAAAATTAAAAAAAGGTATTTTAATTAAATCTCCATTTAAGAAAAAACCTTTAGCTAAATCCGCTTAATGAGTAAATTATTTTTATTCCTCTCATTTCTAATGGGAGTGGTTGTTTTATCTTCAAATTACTTAGTTCAATTTCCGATAAAATATTATGGTCTAGAGGAAATATTAACATATGGAGCATTCAGTTACCCTGTAGCTTTTTTAATAACTGACTTAGCCAACAGATCTTATGGTAAACTAATTGCAAGAAAAATTGTATATATTGGTTTTGCAATAGGAATTAGTTCTACTCTTTTATTTTCAACTAATTTCGCAGATTTAATTTCAGTTAGAATTGCAATTGGCTCAGGAACTGCTTTTTTATTTGCTCAACTTTTAGATGTACAAATATTTGATCAATTAAGAAAAAAAAAGTGGTTTATTGCACCTTTAACATCCTCTTTCATTGGTTCAACCGTTGATACTTTTTTATTTTTTTCAATATCCTTTTATGCAACAGGAATACCATGGTTCACTTTATCTTTAGGCGATTTAGCTGTTAAGATATTTGTAGCTTTAATAATGTTGATACCTTTTAGGTTGTTATTGGGCTCATTAAAAGCGGCCTAGCAAATTTTAGGCTCTTGTTGTGTCATACAGTGTATCGCACCAAAACCCCATATTAATTTACTACAGTCAACTGTCTCGATTTTTTTTGACTTAAAATGGTTTTTAAAAATTTTAATTACAATTTCATCTTCCTTTACTTTAAAAATTGGAAGTAACACTTTTTTATTGCAAATATAAAAATTCATATAACTTGCAGGAACTCTCGTATTTTTTATATAAATAGGTGGTGGCATAGGTACCTTAATAATTTTGAATTTTTTGCCATTTTCATTTTTGCTTTTTATTAAAATTTTAAAATTTTCATTTAGGTTTTTATAGTTTTTATCTCTTTTGTTTTTTTCAACTGCAGCCATAATTGTATTTCTAGAGACAAATCTAGCAATATCATCAACATGTCCATGTGTATCATCGCCCACAATTCCTTTTTTAAGCCATACAAAATTTTTTATATTTAAATATTTATAAAATAATTCTTCATAATCTTTTTTATTGAAATTTTTATTTCTTTCTTGAATTTTACTTAATAAGCACTCTTCAGTTAATAGTATTGATCCTGAGCCATTGACATCAAAAGCTCCACCTTCCATTACCACTTTTCTTTTATTTTTATTTTTTTTCAATATTGGATTAATTTTTTTTAACTTAATAATCTTACTAATATTGTTGCTGATTTTATTATCATTTTTATAATTAAGATATTTTGACCACCCACTAAATTTAAAATTTAATATTATTTTCTTTTTAATCTTTTTATTAATTAAAAATATTGGTCCTGAATCTCTTAACCATATTCTGTCAGTTTTAATTTTGTGAAATTTAACATTTCGAATTTTATTTAATTTAAGTAACGTTTTTATACTTTTATCTTTTTCATTAATTATCAAATTAACTTTCTGATGATTAGAAATCTTAGATATTATCTCTAAAATAACTTTAGGAATAAAGTGATATAATCCTGGCCAATCACTCTTATTATATGGCCACGCAATCCAAGCTGATTTTTGAGTTTCCCATTCTGCAGGCATTCTATAGTTATTAAGTTTTTCATTCATCTTCAGGATTTTTTAGAATGCCTTTATAAAAATCAATTCTTCTATCACGTAAAAAAGGCCAATGTTCTCTAGCAGTATCAATTTTTTTGTAATTAATTTCGCAAACTAATATTTCCTCCTTATTATTACTTAGTTTTCCAATTACTTGGCCACTGGGATCAATTATCATTGAATTTCCCCAAAATTCTATTTTTTTGCTTCCTTTCTTTTCTGTTCCTACTCTATTAATAGCAACTACATAGGTTCCATTTGCAATAGCATGTGATTTTTGCATTGTAATCCAAGAGTCTAATTGGGATTTTCCAAATTTTTTTTTCTCTTTAGGATGCCATCCAATAGCTGTTGGATAAAAAATTATTTGAGCACCTTTTAGTGCAGTTAACCTTGCTGCTTCAGGAAACCATTGATCCCAACATATTAAAGGTCCAATTTTACCAAATCTAGTTTTGATAGACTTAAAACCTAAATCTCCAGGAGTAAAATAAAATTTCTCATAGTAACCAGGGTCATCAGGAATATGCATTTTTCTATATTTAGATAAAATTTTACCCTTTTCACTAATCACAACACTTGTGTTATGATAAAAACCATGTGTCTTTTTTTCAAATAATGAAATCATAAGCACTATTTTTAATTCTTTGGCTAAATCACAAAATACTTTTGTTGTTTTACCAGGTATTTTTTCTGCTAATTTAAAATTTGAGTGATTTTCAGTTTGACAAAAATAATTTGATAAAAATAGTTCTGGTAAGCAAATTATTTTTGCTTTTTTTAATGATGCTTTCCTAATATTCTTTATAGCAGAATTTATATTAGTTTGAATATTATCTGAAATTTTACTTTGAATAATTCCAATTTTTACCTTTTTGATCATCAATCAAAATATTTTGGAAAAGTTTTTTCTATCTCTCTTTTTCCATTCTCCAGTGTGATAGGCATCGCTTGCTATTAAAGGCAAAACACTAGTTGCCTCAGCAAATACCATTTGTTCTTTGGTTGTATCAACTTTACCCCACGAACTTGCTTCTTTTAGTGTTGAGCTACTACATGCTCCATCTCTCGAGTCAGCAACTGTAATTTGAATGGCATATTTATGCATATCTACGTCTTTGCCTAATAATTCCGCACAAATTACTGTATCTTGGATAAAATTTTTTGGAACACCTCCACCTATCATAAATAATCCTGATCCCTTAGATTTAATTTTTATTTCAGTTAATTCTCTAAATTCCCTAATTGAGTCTATAGTAATATGATTTTTTGGATTTCTTTCTTGATGCATTACTAATCCAAAGCCTGCGCTAGAATCTGTAAAAGCAGGACAGAATATTGGAACATTATTATCATAAGCTGTTTCAATTAAAGAACCCTTCTTTTTTGAATTATTTTTGAGATATTTACCGATTTCCTCAATAAACTCTCTTGATGTATAAGCCTGTGGCTTAAGTTTATCAGCTATTTCTCCAATTATTTTATCGCATTTTTGAAGATCTTCTTCATCAATGTAAGTATCATATATTCTATCTATATAATTATTTCTAAGTTCAGTGTCATTTTGATATTGAGATCCCTGGTAATGCTTAAATCCAAGTGCTTCAAAAAAATCCATATCGATTATAGATGCTCCTGTTGCAATAATTGCATCTACCATATTGTATTTAACCATATCTCTATAAACATGCATACATCCCGCTGCTGAAGTAGATCCTGCTAAAGTTAAAAATATTGTACATTCTTTATCTTTCAACATTTCATTATAAATTTTAGATGCATTTGCAGTCTCTCTTGAAACAAATGACATTTTTTCCATAGAAGAAATAATCTTTCTAGAGTCAAAGGATGTAATATCAATATGTTCTACAGGATTTTTTAAAAAATCTTTTTTACTATTATGACCTAGTTTTTTTTTGTCCGACATTAAGCAACTAAAGAAGCTTTATTAATGTCTTTATTATATAAACTTAAAATAGGATTATCTTCAACTTCATATATCTCATCAGAATAAAATCCGTTAAATTTAGTTCTAAAAGTTAATCCATAGGCACCTAATTGACCAAGCTCAATATAATCATTCTCCTTAATGTTATTTGGAAGTAAAAATGGACCCTTCATATAATCCATGCTATCACACGTTGGACCAAAAAAATCAAATGCAGTTAATTTTTTCGATATTATTTTATTTGAACTTT
>CABYDK010000021.1 GCA_902517735.1 uncultured Pelagibacteraceae bacterium | reverse complement strand
ACAACTTACAAAAAAATTTTTTATCTCAGGTACTTCTCCTAATAAAGTGTTTGTATCTGGAGTAAATGACTCTGGTCCTGAAAAAAATTTTCTAATACCTGTTGTTTTTAAAATCGGAAATCTATCAATAGCAGCAGCTAGATATGGTTCAAAGTGTTCAAAATTTTCTTGAAATTCTCCAAAAGAAAAATCCTCTGGAACTTTATTTGTTTTATTCCACGCAGGAATAGAATTACCTTCAAAAATCCCAACTAAAATTTTACCTGCATCTTCTTTAATATAAGTTCGATTATCAAAATCTCTAATAACTGGTAATGTTTTAGAAAGATTTTCAATTGGTTCAGTAATTATATAAAAATGTTCAGCAGGATATAATGGAATACTTACTCCAACTTTTTCACCGATTTGTCTTGACCACATCCCTGATGCTAAAACTATATATTCACAATCAATTATTTGACCATTAGTTTTGACACCAGAAATTTTCCCATTTTTTGTTAGAATTTCATCTACAGGTGATTTTTCAAATATTTTTGCTCCTTCCATTCTTGCTGCTTTAGCTAACATATGAGTAACGCCTGATGGATCTGCCGCTCCATCACCAGGCATCAAAATTCCACCTAATATTTCTGTTGAATTTATAATTGGATATCTTTTTTTAATTTGGTCTTTATCTAGAACTCTAACATCAACATCATAAAGTTGAGCTGTTGTTGCTTGTCTTTTAAGTTCTTGCCATCTTCCTCTATTTTGGGCAATTGAAAGTGCTCCATTCAATCTTAATCCTGCAGAGTGATCAACTTTTTTTTCTAATTCTTTATACAAATCCAATGAATATTTTCTTATTTTAGTTATTGCCGCTGTTGGTCCCAATTGACTAACTAAACCAGCTGCATGCCATGTTGTACCAGAAGTTAATTGATCTCTTTCTAAAAGTATTGTGTCTTTCCACCCAAATTTTGCTAAGTGATATGCTACTGAACATCCAATAACTCCACCTCCTATAACTACTGTTTTAACAGATTTTGGTAAGGTTTTAGTCATTTATAATTTTTTATTTCATGAGCTATCATTTTCTCAAGAGACTTTTTTAAATTCACTTTGATTTTCCAATTTGGAAAATCTCTTTTAAATTTAGAATTATCTGAAATCCACCAAATATGATCTCCTACTCTATTTTTGTTTAATATTTTATAAATACTTTTTTTACCACTTATCTCTTCAACCATTTTAATTGCCTCAAGAATAGAACAGCTGTTTTCCCTACCACCACCTAAATTATAAACCTTACCACCTCTCAACGGTTTTTTAATAAATTGATCAAAAGCATTCACAACATCAATACTATGGATATTGTCACGGACTTGTTTTCCTTTGTAACCAAAAACTGAATAACTTTTACCAGATATGATTGATTTAACCAGAAAAGATAAAAATCCATGAAGTTCAGCACCTGAATGATTTTCTCCAGTTAGACAACCTCCTCTAAAGGTTACCGTTTTGAGATTAAAATATCTTCCATATTCCTGAACTAACAAATCAGCTCCTGTCTTAGATGCTCCAAAAATGGAATGAGTAGTTTGATCTAAAGACATACTTTCATCTATTCCCTTCTTATAAAAAAAATGTTTTTTATCAATTTCAAACCTTAATTTTTTTTCTTTTAAAGGTAAAAAATTAGGTCTATCCCCATAAACTTTATTGGTAGATGTAAAAATAAATGAAGCCTGTGGACAATAAAGTCTTAGAGCTTCTAAAAGAATTAATGTTCCATTTGCATTAACTTCAAAATCTGTAAATGGCTCTTTAGCAGCCCAATCATGAGAAGGTTGTGCTGCGGTATGAATTATAGTTTCTATCCGTTTTCCATATCTTTTAATAATATTGAAGATCTTTTTTTTATTTCTTATATCTATAGAAAAATGATAATATTTCTTATTTCTTTTAAGTATTAATTCCTTCCATTTATTACTGCCTTTTTTTCCAAAAAAATAACTTCTTAAATCATTATCAATACCCAAAACCTCTTTTTTTTTATTCAAATAAAACAGGCTTGCATCAAAACCAATTAATCCAGTAGATCCAGTGATTAAAATCATTTTAAAGTTGTTTGATAAATTTAAACCAATATATATTCTAAATATAAATTAATAAACAAATTACTCTATGAAAATATTGGTCACAGGTTCTTCAGGATTTATAGGTTTTCACCTTTCTCAGCTTCTCTTGAAAAAAGGTTATCAGGTTCACGGTATTGACTCAATGAATAGCTATTATGATGTAAAATTAAAAAAAGCAAGATTAAACATATTAAATAAATCAAAAAAATTTTCATTTACCAAAATCACTCTTCAAAATGATAAAAAATTAAAAAATATAATTAAAAAATTTAAACCAAAAATTGTAGTTCATTTAGCAGCCCAAGCTGGTGTAAGATACAGTATACATGAACCAAGAGTATATTTAGATTCTAATATAGATGGAACGTTTAATATTATTGAGGCTTCACATAGAAATAATGTAAAACATTTGATAATGGCATCAAGTTCATCTGTTTATGGTGCAAATAGAAATATTCCTTTTAAAGAAATCGATAAAACTGAAACTCAATTAAGTATTTATGCTGCAACAAAAAAAGCTAATGAATCAATGGCTCATGCATATTCGAATTTATGGAAAATTCCAATAACTATGTTAAGATTTTTCACAGTTTATGGACCATGGGGAAGACCAGACATGGCTTTGTTTAAATTTACTAAAGGTATAATAAATAGAAAGCCTATTGATATCTATAATAAAGGTAAAATGTACAGAGATTTTACTTACATTGACGACGTTGTAAATGGGATTTTTCTATTGCTCAATAAAATACCCAACAAAACACAATCGGGTAAATACAAAAATGATAGCCTATCTAATGTTGCTCCTTTTAGAATTTTAAACATTGGAAATAAAAAAAAAATTCTTTTATTAGATTTTTTAAAAGAAATAGAAACAGGACTAAATAAAAAAGCGATCAAAAATTTTAAGCCATTACAGAAAGGTGATGTAAAAAAAACATTATCAAATATTGAACTTTTGAAGTCGATAACAGGATATAGGCCAAAAACAAATTATAAAAAAGGGATAAATCAATTTATCCAATGGTATAAAAATTATTATAAAAAAAATTAATTTAATATTCTTTTCAATACCAGGCTATGATGAAAAATAGTAAAACCTTTTATTCTTTTTTTAAGAGCTATTTTTTTTGATCTCTTATTCTTTTCCGTATCTTTTAAAAAAGACTTAACAGTAGTTATCAAACTTTTAGGATTATTAGACTCAAATAAGTATCCTCCATCATTACTTATTATTTCTTTAGGACCATTAGGGCAATTGCTTGAAACTACTTGACAATTATTGTATCCAGCTTCAACTAAAACAAAACCAGGGTCCTCCCATAAAGAAGTTAAGACTAAACACTTTGATTTTTTCATAAAATAATGAACATTATTAGTATTTTGAATTACAAGAATTCTATTTAGAATATTTAATTTTTTTGCTGTTTTAAAAAAAATATTTTTATCTTCACCTTGCCCAATAAACAAAAAAAATAAATTTTTATTTAGTTTTAATATTTCCGGTATACATTTAAGGTAAAAAATGAAATTTTTTTGTTTAGTAAATCTTCCAATGGATAAAAAAAAATCATTATTAGATATAATTTTTTCTAAATCTTCTGAAATTTTGACTTTTTTAATTTTTGTTTTTTGAATTTCTGTACTTTTGATTATTGGATCTTTTAAAATTATCAACTTATCTTTCAAGTAGGGAAATCTTGATAAATCTTTATAAGTATCTTCGGTAGGACAAGTTATTTTATAAATTTTGTTACTGCTTAATTTCCAAATTATTTTACGAAAAAAAGTCATTTTCGGTAAACCCGAGACACGCAGAATTAGTTTTGTCTCGTAATTTTGAAAAATAAACAATATTAAAGGTAAAGATGTTATTAAATGAATTATTAAATATTTTGGTTTTTTTATCTTAAGTTGATTATGTAATGGTATTAGACATTTGAAAAAAATGTATAGATATGCAATCCTGCTCTTAATAAACCCATCTTTTTTGAAAAAATTAAATTTAGAATTTTTATTTAAATGAATAAGTTCTATATTTTTTTGGCTAAGCTCTTCCTTATAATCGTTCCATTCATTTACCGCATCTATGATTATAGCTCTATATTTTTCATTTAAATATTTATTGACCGCATCAACTGAATTAATTACTGATTTAATTGTAGCAACTTTTGAAGTAAATGGTGACCAATATAATATTTTATTCATTAAAAAAAATCTTAATTGATAATATTATAGTTTCATATAATAAAATAAAGTTTAATTAATGAAAAAACTATATCCATGCATAATTGGTCTTGGTTATGTTGGCCTACCCTTATTTGTTTCTTTAAAAAAAAAATTTAAATTAATAGGGTACGACACAGATAAAAAAAGAGTTAATCAACTTAAGAAATATATTGATAAAAATAGAGAATTTAAAAGAAAAGATCTTAAACTCAATAAAGGAACTATAGTTACAGGAAATCATAAAGATATAAAAAAATCTAACTTCTATATAGTAACTGTGCCAACACCAATTAAAAAGAATAAACTTCCAGACTTAGATTATATTAAATCTGCTTTCACTACGATTGCAAAATATATTAAAGATAAAGACATCGTAATTTTAGAATCTACAGTTTATCCAGGCACAACTTTGGATATTTGTAAAAAAATTATAAGAAAAAAAAATAAAAAAATTAATTTTTTTATTGGGTATAGTTCAGAAAGAATAAATCCTGGTGATAAAGTTAATAATATAAAAAATATCTGTAAAGTCGTTTCAATTGATGCAAATAATGAAATAATCTCGTTGGTAAAGAAAGTTTATAAATCCGTTTCAAAAAAAATTGTTTTTACAAAAAAAATAAATGAAGCAGAGTTATCGAAATTAATTGAAAACACGCAAAGAGATCTAAATATAGGATTGATGAATGAAATTATGATTTTGTGTGAAAAGGCAAATTTAGATTTTAATGAAGTACTACGTCTTGCAAAAACAAAATGGAATTTTTTAAATTTTAAACCTGGTTTAGTAGGTGGACATTGTTTACCGGTAGATCCTTATTATTTAAGTCATTATGCCAAAAAATTAAAATTTGATACAAAAATTACCCTTGCCGCAAGAAAAACAAATAATTTTATGGAACAATTTATTTTAAAAAAAATAATTTTAAAATTGAAAAAAATAAATAATTTCCAAACTAGAAAAATTATTGTTATGGGGCTATCCTACAAACCAAATGTACCTGACTCTAGAAATTCTTTAGCTATGATATAAAAAGATTTCAAAAATATCATTCTGAATTAAGTTTTATAAAAAATAGAATTACTGAGTCTCTAGGGGATTTATATGGAATGCATTGGCCTTTTAAACAACACAAAACTTCAAGAAATATAAAAATACTTCCGTACCATGAAAATTTAAAAAGTTTTGGAGCTTGTTTTGGTGTTTCAGCAGGCTATGAAAGACCAATGTGGTTTGCTTTAGATGGAGAAAAAGCTGAGTATGAATATAGTTACAATTATCAAAGTTGGTATCCTTCAGCAGAGTATGAAACTAATAATACTATTAAAAATGTTGGTTTATTTGACCTTACACCATTTTCTAAGTTTGAAATAAAATCAGATAGAGCACATCAAGAATTACAGAAGATTTGTACTGCAAACATTAAAAATGAGCCCGGTAAATGTGTTTATACACATATGTTAAATTCTGATGGTGGAATAGAGACTGATTTAACAGTTGTATGTGTTGATAAAAATCATTTTAGAATAATCAGTTCTGCAGCAACAAGAGAGAGAGATAAATTTCATATTAACAAACATCTTTCAAAAAATATCGAATTAAAAGATGTTACAGATGATTTATGTGTTTTCGGATTGTTTGGTCCAAAAAGTAGAGATTTACTTAAAACTTTAAGCGAAGATAATTTTGAAAATGATCAATTTAGATTTGGATTTGCAAAGTTTATTAAAATGGATGGGATTAAAATCTGGACACAAAGATTATCTTATGTAGGTGAATTAGGCTATGAGCTATATGTAGATCTTAAAGACGCAAAAAAAATATACGAACTACTTATAGAAAAAGGTAAAGATTTTAATCTTTCTAACTGTGGAATGCATGCAATGGATATTATGCGAATGGAAAGTGGATTTTTACATTGGGGACATGATATTTCGCCTGAAGAAAACCAATATCAAGCAGGTTTAGCTTTTACTATTAGCAATAAAAAAGATGTAGATTTTATAGGTAAAAAAGCTCTTGAAAAAATTAAACTAAACAAAGTTAAAACTAGATTTTCAATGTTTACTTTAAAAGAAAGTGAACCAGGAAAACCATTATTACTCCATGATGAACCTATTTATATTGATGATAAAATTATAGGAAGATCAACATCTGGAAACTATTCATTCAATTTTAAAAAGAATTTAGTATTTGGATATATCAATAATGATTTTTCTAACGAAGAACTTAAAAATAAAAACTTATTTATTGAAATAGAAAAAAAGAAATATCCAATAGAATTAATTAGCAAACCTTTAAAACAAACAAATTTTAAAAATAATTAAACTTTATTTTTTAAAAGAAAAACAAATATAAAACCAGTGATGTACATAACTAAAGCATACGCTGCTGCTGGAGTTATGTAGACTAGATCTGTGCCAAATATTTGTGTAGAAACAAATATCGCTAAAGTACCATTTTGTAGACCACATTCTAAAGCAATACATTTTTGCTGTTTTATTCCTGAGGCAAAAATTTTACCAAGATAATAAGCTACAATCATCATTGTTATATTTAGAATTAAAGTAATGAAACCTGCTTGCATTAGAAAATCTATAAAACTTTCTCTTTCCTCATAAAATGCAGCTATAAAAAAAATGATAAATAATACCAAATTAAGTTTTTCAAATATCCTAATTTTTGAATTCACAAAATTTTCAGCAAATTTTCTTATAATCATTCCCAAGACAACTGGAACCGTTACAACTAAAAACATTTTTAGTGCTATACCAGTCATTGAAATATTTTGAGAAATATTACTAATTCCAAATAAATCAGCAAATGTAAAAATTATAAGAGGAACTGTGATAATAGAAATTAAACTAATTATAGCTGTTAAAGTAATAGATAAAGCGACATCTCCATTGGCAAATTTAGTTAATATATTTGATGTAACTCCACCCGGTGCAGCAGCAATAATCATAACTCCAATAGCAATTTCAGGCGGTGTTTTAAAAATAATAATTAATAAGTAAGCAACTAATGGAAGAATTATTAATTGAGAAAAAAAACCTACAAAAAAATCTTTTGGAGTTTTTAATACTCTCGTAAAATCTTCAATTTTTAAACCTAAACCTAATCCCAACATTATTAATGCAAGTATTATAGGTGCTATTTTTGTTACTATCTCCATATTTTTTTATGTATAAGAAATTTTAGTCTATTAAAGACTTATGATATTGCAATTAAATTCAGAACTCGAGTTAAAAATCTAGCTTTTTTTTTAAAAAACTCTTTTTGGAATGGAATAATCTTATGGTGATTTTTACTAGATAAATAAAATTGTTTTTTATTATTAATTACTACATAATCATTTTTTATTAAAAATTTGCATTTTCTTATTACAGTTGCTCTTGGGATACTAGTCATATCAGAAATAGACATTGCACTAACTCCAGAAGCATTATTTAAATTTTCAATTGATAAAAGGTTACTATTAAATTTATTATAATCCTTTATCAATTCGTTAGAGTTTATCTTATAATTTAAAACCTGATTCATGCTAATAGTTCCCCAAATATGAAATGTACACAAATCTTTGAAAATTTTTTGATAACCCATAATAACTGGTAATTGCATTCTATAAAACCATCTCCAACATAACGAAAAATTTTTTTTTAATATTTTTTCTACAAATTTAGAATCAAATTTTTTTGAATATATCTTTTTATCAAATAGTAATTCTGAAATTCTTACAATATATTTTGATGTTAACGGAATTTGATGAATCGGTTTAACAAAAGTAAATGCCGATCTGTCGATTATTATTCTTTTATCTTTCCTTAAAATAACCCCTAATTTTTCAAGTTCTAAAACTTTTCTTCTAATAGTTTCTTTTGGCAAATTTAGTTTTTCACATATTTCTGTAATACTAAACTTGTCTATAGTTAAATATTTTGAGGAATAAAATTCATCATAAGTTTTGGTAATATTAACCTGATGGTAAAAATTTAAAGTTTTTTCAACTAAAGAAACCACGATAAAAAATTTAACGTGATCTTCGAAAGCTTTATAAACTCCATTTATCCATATCCATTGATGTGCTATCCAATCTTTGCCAAGTAGTTCATAATTGTCGAATAGAAGATCATAAATAGTTTGATCATCAACTTTGTTTGAAAAATCTAAATTTCTAGCTTCCATAGTATTCTGGTACTTAAAACCCAAATTGGACATAAGTCAATTAAATATAGACCCAAAATGAACTGAAATTTTTTGTGAACTCTAAAGTTATATGATTAGATAAGTTAATGAATGAAAAAGGCTTTGAAGCAGAAATTACTTTTGATGAGACCCCAAATTTGAAAGTGACTGAAGAAAAGTCTTTAAATCCTAATAATAACAGATCTAAAAAGGTTGATATTAATATTCTTAAAGCAAGAGCTCAAGAAATTCAAAATAAAGAAAATAGAAAAAATATTTTCATTTTTATTTTTTTCCTATTTATTCTTGGAGTAGTCGGCATTTACCTCTCGATATAAATTATTTGTAAATTTCAAGATTTGGTGATTAAATGTCAGTATGAAAAATTCTGTTTCATCAATCAAAAATAAAATCATAAAAAAATATACAGAGAGATATAAATCTGTAGACGAGAATCCAAAAATTAATAAATCAACGAACATAAATGTTTTATTGAACAGGGTTAAATTAGACCAAAAAAAAGAGAGTAGAAAAAAACTGATATTTACTGCGGCTACTTCATTAGGTGTTGTATTATTTGGAGTTTTAATATTTTAAAAATTCTCTTCGCATTTGCATCATTATTTAAAAGTAGTATAAACCGTTAGGTTAATTTGGCGGGGTAGCTCAGTTGGTTAGAGCGCGGGACTCATAAGCCCGAGGTCAGTGGTTCGATCCCACTTCCCGCTACCATTTTGATAGTAATTAAAAGTATATTCTATTTTTATCAATTCCATCATATATTTTTTTTATACCTTCCGAATATTTTGAATATCTGATTTTATTTAATGGTAACTGTTCTAATTCTAATGGAATATTAAACTTATTTAATATTTTAACTTCTAAAATAGAAAAATTTTCTAAAAATTTAAAATTTGTTTTAATTGAATCTTTAAAATTGATATTAATATCTAGCGTTATTCTATAATTTTTTTTTTTAAAATAATATCTATTATAATTTACTATTAGCACTGGATAACAAATTCCATAAGTTGAATCATAATAACCATTTTTAACATAATAATTTAAATCACCTAAGTTAATTTCTTTTGAAACTTTGTATTTACCTTCTTGACTATTTATTTTTTTTTCTAAATTCAAATCTTTATTTCTATCTTCATATCTTACTCTTATTTTTTTTCTTGGTGTTGAACCTTCCTCGGAATCATGAAACATAGATAAATTTTTATCATCAAAATAAATACTTGTAATATCTCTATTTTTAAATTCTGGTTCGAAACCAGACTTTTCTATAAAAGACAAAATTTTGATTTTATCTTCGTTATTAACGATATATTTGTCCTCGACTCTAAAACTCATTTTTAAATTGAATTATTTATAATTACTTCTGAATATTCATCTTTTTCAGTAAATTTAAAGAAATTTGAACATTCGATTTTATTTGAAAATATATATCCACCCCAAAACTCCTGTTTTTTCTTATATGAAGATAAACAATTTGTAA
>CABYDK010000020.1 GCA_902517735.1 uncultured Pelagibacteraceae bacterium | reverse complement strand
CTTACTTCTAAATAAATTAGTTCTGCCACCAATAATACATATGGCTTTTCTTTTGATTTCATTAATTATGTTTTATATTTTTTCATAGCAGCATGAGCTAAAATTAAATTTGGATCTAAAAAAACTTTTGATGTCTTAATTTTTTTAAATGACTTAAAAGCAAATATAGCTATAGGAAGCTCGGTACATCCAAGAATTATTTTTTTACACTTCTTTTTTATCAAAAAATCAATTGCAGGTTTAATTGCTTTATTAGCATTTTTAACCTTACCCATTTTAACAAGTTTTATGGCTTTATTGACTGATTCGTTTTGAAGAAAAGTGTTTGGAAAAATTAAATTATATTTTTTATCAAAAAATTTATTATAAATCCCAGTATTTAATGTTCCTTCAGTTGCGAGCAAACCAATTGAAGAATTCTTTTTACACGTTTTAAGTGTATGATTAAAAACTTCTTTCGGCATATTTATTATTGGTAGTTTGATTTTTTTTTTTAAATCTTCATACCAATAGTGTGCTGTATTACATGGTACTACAATAAATTTACATTTACTTTTTTTAAGTAACTGACAACCATTTAATAAACTCTTTAAAACTAATTGGTATTTTTTTTTATTTTTACTGTTGACAAATTTTTTAGATATATTTCTTGTGTGAACCCCAATTGATTCTGGCCTACCAGGAATGTTAGCTTTGTTATAGAGTATGAATAAAGGATAATCCTGATCGATTTTGCCTCTATTCAAAAGTGCAAGTTTATTACAGAAGTCAAGACCAGCCTGAGTTCCCATTCCACCAAGAATACCAATCATATTTTTTTAATAAATTGAGAGTAGTTTATTGGCTACAAAAAAATTCTTTTTAGATTAATCTAAAATAATTTGCAGCCAATAAATGATATATGAAAATTATGCAGTTTTTAAGTTAACTGCTGAAGGACCTTTAGGACCATCTTCAACATCGAAAGTCAAAGCTTGACCCTCATCTAAACCGTTCATACCAGCATCTCTTACTGCTGAAACATGTACAAACACATCTTTTTCTTTATCTTCTCTTTCAATAAAACCAAAACCCTTGGTTGGATTGAACCACTTTACTTTTCCTTGTAGACTCATATTTATCTTCTTACTTATTGTTTATTAATTTATTACTTATAATTAAGTAATACACACCTTTTTTAGAAAATATTTGGTTTTGTCAACTAAATAGATCAAATAGTTTTTTTTAAATTCTAATTGTGCTCTAAAAATTTAGTTAAATACAAGGAATTGATATCTTCTTTATAATGGGCAAAAGGAGCGCAAGGTGTAAATCCACATTTATTAAACAATTTTCGTGCTGGAATGAAAAAGTCACCTGCACCAGTTTCTATGCTTAATCTTTTAACATTTAATTTTTTTGCTTCATAAATCAAATGATTAACTACTTTAATTCCATATCCTTTTCCTCTAAAATTATCATGGACTCTAATTGATTTAAATTCACCATGATTTTCATCTAAAAATTTCAAAGCACCACAACCCATTAATTGATTTTCCTTCCATAAACTCCAAAATTTTATTGAAGAAGTTTTAAGACCAGGTATGTCCAATACATGAGCACTACCTTGAGGTGAAGCAGCTCTTAATTCAATAAAATGCTTTTTTAAAAGTTGATTTACTTCTGGATGATCAAAATTATCCTCAATTGATTTAAGCATCTATTTCAAAATTGTTAAATGACCCATTTTTCTTTTCTCCTTAATCTCTTTTTTTAAATAGTCAAAAAAAAATTGATTATCATTCAATCTAAGATTTTCACGATAGGGTATTATTTGATTTCCTATGAGGTTAATCATTTCAGCATTAGATAATTTTTTTAATTCAATTTGTTTTAGAGAACATACAGCTCTGACATGATTTTCAAACTGGCTTACATTGAAAGCATTAATAGTCAAGTGACCTGAATTGTGAACTCTTGGAGCAATTTCATTTACATAAAGATTATCATTTCTATCTATAAAAAATTCAACACATAATGTTCCAACATATTTTAATTCTTCTGCTATTGAGATAGCCCATTCTTTAGATTGTTTAAATATTTTTTCACTTATTTCAGCTGGAATTTTTGAATGTCTCAAAATTTGATTTTCATGAGTATTTTCTATTGGTTCATAAATTTCGTATTTATTATTTTTATAGCGTGTGATAATTACTGAAATTTCTTTTTTTAACTTTACTAATTTTTCTAAAATATACTCTTTATTAAAATCTATCTTTAAGGTCTCAATTTCTCTAATATTCTTTATGGGGTATTGTCCTTTGCCGTCATACCCCATTGTGGTTGTTTTCAATATTCCTGGCAAGAAATCCTCTAAAGGTAACATATCCTCTTTACTTTCAATTTTTACGTATCTTGTAGTTCTAATATTTAATTTATTTATGAAGTCTTTTTCAGCTAATCTATGTTGTATTAATCGGTTAATTGATGGTTTTGGTAAAACAGGTTTAAGCTTATTTAATTCATTTAATGTTTTAAATGGAATGTTTTCAAATTCAAATGTAACTACATCAACTTTTTTTGCAAAATCATAAATTTTATCATTATCATCATATTTGGCATGAATAAACTCACTGCAAAAGTTTCGTGCTGGAGCTTCTTGATCGTTGCAATAAACAATTGTTTTTATATTTAATTTTTTTGCAGCAATTGAAAGCATACTTCCAAGTTGACCACCTCCGAGGATCCCTAGAGTAATTTCAGACATTATTTAGGATTTTTTTTAACTGATTTAGTTTGAGACATTCTCCAACTTTTTAATCTATTCCTAATTTTTGAATTATTGTTACCAATAATTGATGCTGCAAGTAAAGCAGCGTTTATAGCTCCATCTTTTCCAATAGCTAAGGTTCCGACTGGTATTCCTTTAGGCATTTGAGCAATTGAGAGTAGACTATCTAATCCTTTTAATTTTTTACTTTCCACAGGTACTCCCAATACTGGAACTGGGGTTAAAGCAGCAATCATTCCTGGTAAATGAGCTGATCCTCCAGCTCCTGCAATTATAATTCCGATATTATTTTTTTCAGCATTTAACGCATATTCATACATTCTTTTTGGAGTTCTGTGAGCAGATACTATCTTAGTCTCAAATATAACCCCTAAAGATTTGAGAGTTTTTTCACATAATTTCATTACTTTATAGTCAGACTGGCTACCCATTATGATTGATACTTTAAGTGCTCTCTTTTTGTTCATTTTGATAAAAACTTTATTTCAAAATATACTTAAAATTTCAATAAAATTCATAGAAATTGAAAATACATGTTGATATGATTTATCAATTTACTCATGAATTACAGAATAGATAATCTTCAATATTGTAATTGGTCTCGAAAAATTTTTGAGATTAATAGGGATGCAAATTTAGATGCTGTTCATGTTACTTTAGTTTATCATGAGGATTATCAGGAATTGCTTGTCGAGATAAAAAAATGGGAAAAATTATTCAATGAAAATGCAGATTTAATTTTTTTAGGTAAAGATTTTAATGATATAAAAAAAGCCAATAATGAAAAAAAAACAGCAATTTTTTTTGGATTTCAAAACTGTTCACCTATTGAAGATGATATTAATTTAGTAAAAAAAGTACATGAGCTAGGTTGTAGATTTATGCAGCTGACTTATAATAATCAATCTTTGCTCGCAACTGGGTGTTATGAAAAAATAGATAGTGGTGTTACAAATTTTGGAAGAGAGACCATAAAAGAGATGAATAAAGTTGGAATAGTTGTAGACATGTCACATTCAGCTGAAAAAAGCACATTCGACGCAATCGAAATAAGCGAAAAACCTATTGCAATTACTCATGCAAATCCAATTTTTTGGCATGCTGCAAAAAGGAATAAATCAAATGATTTAATAAAAACTTTAGGAGAAAGTGGAGGAATGCTAGGTCTTTCATTGTATCCTCACCATCTTAAAAATAATACTAATTGTACTTTACAAAGTTTTTGTGAGATGACCGCAAGAACAGCAGAAATTATGAATGTAAAAAATATTGGAATTGGTTCAGACCTTTGTTTAGGACAACCAGATAATGTTGTTGAATGGATGAGAAATGGAACTTGGTCTAAGATTAAAAATTATGGTGAAGGATCAAAGAATAAACCTGGTTTTCCTAAACAACCAGAATGGTTCCAGGATGCAAGAGGTTTTAAAAATTTAGAAAATGGATTAAAAAAAGTTGGATTTTCTGATGATGAGACTAATGGAATACTTGGAAACAACTGGTTTAATTTCTATAAGAATATTTAAATGCAAGTCCTATTAAGAAGTCCAAACAAAATAATGAAATTATCAAAACTTGGATCTTTTCATCAATCAAAACTATCTTTTTTAAGAAGTTTTTTAGATGAGTTTAAAGATTGGGAATATAAAAGAGATTTATTTGATTTAGATAAAAAAGGATACGGTACTGTAATTTATTCTTTTAAAAAAAAAGAAAGAGTTTATTCCCTAATATGTTTTGCAAATGAAATAGACGAAGAGGATAGATCTGACAGAGTTATTGCAACAAAGTGGGATGCAGCTTTTACACTTCATGATGGTACACCTTCTAAAAATGATATTGAAAGATTGAGAAATGAAGTTCCAAAACAAGAAATAGGAAGACTGTCTTATAAAGAATTGACTCTTTCAAGAGCAAACAAGTCAATAAGAATATTTAATCATGTAGTAGATAGTTTATCTAAAGGCAATCAACCAGACTTAAAATTAATAGAAAAAGTCGGTTATCTTTATAGAACTACAGCAGTTTATGGATCTGGGAAATTTGGTCTTGCAGATAGATTTAGAATTAAAAATCGAGAGGAAATAAATGGTCCATTTAGACTTGAGATGATGTTAGTTTATTTAGTAAGGCAATTTACATTTGATCAAGTTAATCATATTGCTAAATCTAAAAACCCTAGAAATGCTGTTAAACTTGACTCTAAAATTTGTAAAAAATTAGGAATTGGTAATTCAACAGGACTTGGTATGGCACCATTTATAGTTAATCATCCTACATTGTTAAATAATTGGATTTTGAGTAGAGAAATTGCCTTAAAAAAGATAAGAGAAATAAAAATAATAAAATCAAATGAGATTAAGATATTCAAAAATAGTCTTAGTAATTCTATTAAGCATATTACAAGTTGGAATACAGAGAGTGAATATCAACAAAACAAAATAAATTACCTTTTAAAAGATGTTCAAAAATTTTTGAAATTTCTAGAAACAAAATTTACTTTTGGAGCAAGTTATCCATTTAATGAAATTTATTTGTGGTTAGAGCAAAATACCGGTGATGAATGTATAGAATATATTGTTTCAATGATGATGGAGCCATTTGATTATATTATTAAACCTTTAATTAGTCAGATGAGTTCAGAAGAAGATTTATATTTTACAATTCCAACTCATCGAACAGTCAAAAATTTAAAAGACATAATAGAAAAAAGATATTCAGATATTTTAAAAATTAATTTTGAAAAAGAAGAAAATATAAAAAATTTCTGGTTTATATCGAAAAATAAAGAGGAACCTAGGTATGCAAATAGATTTGAGGAAAATGGCTCAGATCTAGAACAACCATTAGCTATTGCCAGAGATATTAAAAAACTACATGGTCAAATATTAATTTCAAAAGTTAATTTAACAATAGATAAGTTTTTAATTAAAAACTCAGATTTAAGACATGTTGTTAGAAGAGCATTTGTAATAGAGAAATTCCCATATTCAGAAATTCAAGATAATACTATTGGTGAAAAAGTAATTCCAATAGATATGCTCAGATTGAAATTATCTTTTTTTGGTGCTTTAAAATTTGATCCTAGATCGGATAAATGGTTAAGAATATCTATGTTTCAAGGTGCCCCACTTCCTAATGAATTAAAAAATTTTGATCAACAATGGATTTATAATTATTAAATTAAATTATGAAATCATTAAGTGAAATAGACACAACTTCCAAGCGGGCTAGCAAAGCAATTGGATTTTCTTGGGGAGTTGCCGAAGAAATTGGAAAAAGTGTTCGTTTATTAGAATTGTTTGGTCTTGAGGGTATTAAAACACTAAATCGTTATTACAATTTAAAAATTAAAGAAAAATTCGAAAACCTAGAATTAATAAATAAAAATAATATTTCCAAAAAATATCCATACTGTCCAATTATATTAGGAATAAGTTTTTTAGATCAAATCAGAAACCTTGAAAAATTTGAAATAATCACATTTAATAAGATTTCATTTCCTTTATTAGTTTTACCTTTTTTAAGTAGAAGTTCGGAAATAATTGGAAAAAAAATAAATATCAGTTTTGAAAAGACTGAGTTTTTATTAAATTTTAACGTAAATATTTCATCAAATTTATTAAATAAAAATTGTCCAGATATTGCTAATAATGTTGAAATTAAAATTATAGATAATAAAGACAATTTTTTGGAGCAAGATTGGAAAAGTTTATACAAACTATCCGAAGAAACTTTTGTTGAGGAGACGGATAGTTCAAAAAAAGGAGCTGCTGGCGCAGGATTAACTGATAATGACTAATCAATATGATAAAAATTTTCTTAATAGAGAAGATCTCAAAGATTTAGATAATATTTGTGACGAATGTAAAGAGATAGACGAAAGTGTTTCTCAAAATTTGATATTAACTGGATTCAAAATTTGTAAGTCATGTAGAATTTCAAAAACAATATTTCCAATTTAGATATTATTTACTGGTAAAACATTCATTCTGCTCATCACAAAAGAAATCGATAAAAATGCAATTATTAAAAAAGATAAAAAAACAATTCCAAATGATTTTAAATTAGATTTTAAATTTAGAACTTGTTTTGTTGATATTATAAGACCTGCAAAAATCCAAAATTGTGTAAGAAAAATTATTGGAATCATTAAATCAGGAGTGATTGCAAAAAATCTAATTAGACCTGGAGCATGAGCATAACCAACTGCAGTTAAAACTTTTTTAAATGGAACTTTTGTTTGTTTATCTGGAAAAAGTTTTACTCCTATAACGTAAATGAATATTCCCCAAATTAACCAAGTGAGAATTGCTGTTAGTCCTGACATTGCAATTGCAGTTTTTACAACTGTATTTGCAGCTATTGCTCCAGCAATACCATCCAAAATCATAATCAAACCCGCAAAATAAATTGCAGCCTCTCCAAAATTTTTAGTATCGCTGTATAAAGTTTTGTCTAATTTTATAGATTTAAAAATTATATTTAAAAATTCACCGAACATTACTTTTTTTTATTTTTTTGATCTTTATATGAAATAATTAATGGAAAGACTATTAAAGTAATAGTTATAATAATGCAAACTGCTATTAGAAAACCTTTTGTCATTTTTTTAGGGGGGAGTATATCACATCGCCCCCTAAATAAAGTTAACCTTTTACAACCTCTCTAGTGTTTGCGTTGAAGGATTCTTTAAATGGAATATCAACTATCACAGCGTCCACAGGCTTACCTGGTGTATCCGAGTATTTTTCTGGTAAATGAACCTTATATTTAGTTCCTGCTTTACCTTTAGGAAATCCATTTGAGTTCAAGGTTCCATCAAAAGGCACATATCCCATTGCAATATTTATTTTCTTTTCTGGGTGATACCAGGGAGAAGTTATGAAACCAACAGGCTCCTTACCATCTTCGTTTGATATTAACCAAAAATCCGGGGCGTAATCTTCAATTGGTTTTCCACCAAGTTCAAAACCAACTAACTGTAATTTATATGGCTTCTTACCAGCCTTTATTTCTGCTCCCATTTTTTCTAAAACTTCTTTACCTACATAGTCAGTTTTTTTATTCCATTCCCCTTTTCCAGATAAAGAAACTTGATAACCTAAGTTACATTGAAAAGGATTATGTTGCTGATCCATGTCTTGTCCCCAAGACAGAATACCTGCTTGAATTCTTCTATGATGTGCCGGAGCTATAACCATTAAGTTATGTTTTTTTCCAGCTTCGAGAACAGCATTCCACATATCATCGGCATATAATGTTGCATTTCTTAAATAAATTTCATAACCAGCTTCGCCTGAAAAACCAGATTGAGAAATTACACAACTTTTTCCAGCAACTTTTACTTCGGCCAAACCATAAAAAGGCATGTTTTCTAAATCTACTTGGTCACCTAACAAATCTTTCATAAGGGCTTTTGATTTAGGTCCCTGAATTTGTACTGGACAAGCATCAATTTCTTCTATCGTACAATTAAATTTTCCATCTGCATTTACTCCTTGAAGATACATCCCGATATCTGAGTCTGATAAAGAAAACCAAAATTCATCTTCAGAAATTCTTAAGAGAATTGGATCGTTTAAAACACCACCATAAGCATTACATAATATTACATATCTAGCCCTCATAGGTGAAATTTTCGTTGCATCTCTAGTAATTACATAATCAACAAATTTTTCGGCTTCAGGACCTTTAACTTGAATTTGTCTTTCAACAGCAACGTTCCACATTGTGACATGATTTACTATCGCGTCATACTCTTTCATTGCTCCACCATCCTCTGGTTTTACATATCCTCTAGGATGATAAATTCGATTATAAACAGTTGCTCTCCAACAACCCGCTTGCATGGATAAATGCCAATAAGGTGATTTTCTTACTCTTGTAGAAATTAACATTTCAACTTTAGTTGGTCCGCTTTGTCTTAAATTGTATGGCACTTTTCGATCTGTTTGATCTACAGAAGTAACATGCTTTAATTTAGTATAGTCAAACTCTTTAGACATAACCATTCTCCTTCAACCACTTGTTTGTTTCCTTCAAGCCGCCGAATGTATAAATGTGGAAAAAATCAGTATGTGATTTAACTTTTCCAATTAAATCATTAGGGTCTTTAGGTTTCAATAAATCTAACGCCTTACTAAAATTAGATTTAAGAAAGTTTAAGGAATTTTTTGCCCCTACAATATTTGCAAATTTAATTAAGCTTGATACTTTTAGAGGCCCAGTAATTCCAACATGCACTGGTACGCTTTGTTTAGATATAAAATCTACGATTGGCTGTGGGTCTAACAACCATTGGGTTACTATATAATCAGCATAAGGCTTTTTATCCATCATAGCTTTTTCTAAATTAGAATCGGATATATCAGGACTCCCCTCTGGGTGTCCAGCTATTCCTATTGTCATATTCTCAAAATAACCAGTTTCTAAAAGTTGGAATGAACTATCAAATTTTCCTACTGGTTCTCTACCTCCACCAATAACCAAAACTTGTTTAACTCCTCCATCTTTACATCTAGAAACGTAATCTTTTAGCTCATTTTCATCACGTATTGATCTCGCTGGAAAATGAGGAACTGGATTATAGCCTTTTTTTATTAACTCAACCGCTTGTTGAGCCGTCTCTTTATAGTCTCCTCCTGGAAGCATAGTAATGTAGATATCACTAACAGGTGGAACAGTTAAAAGATCAGTTTGAGGACCAATTTCCAAAGAAAAATTCATATCTAGATCATTATCTTTTTTGAAAAAGCTGTCAAAGAAATTAATTTATAGGTGTGGCGAAATTTGTTGCCAAAATTTATGCTCATGATAATTTTTTTTGTGGATCAAAATCTTAAAAATTTACCCTTATCAAAAATACTAGATATTGAAAAACTTAACAATGTTGATCAACCAATAGAAGTGGCTAATGGCCTGCCTAATGAGTGTTACATAAACGATGATTATTTAGCTCACGAAAGAGAAAAGGTTTTTTTTAATAAATGGACTGTTATTGGTGTAGCAAGCTCTATCCCCAATACTGGAGATGCTAAACCACACAATCTACTCGGGATTCCCTTAATCTTGGTAAGAGATAAAGATAAGAAGGTTCGAGTATTCCATAATGTTTGTAGTCATAGAGGTTTTAAACTTTTAGATAAACCATGTAGCTTAAAAAATGTAATTAGATGTCCTTATCATTCTTGGTCATATGATCTTAATGGAAAACTTATCGCTACACCACACATTGGTGGCCTGAATAATCATAAATCAGAAAATTTTGATAAGGCAAAAAG
>CABYDK010000019.1 GCA_902517735.1 uncultured Pelagibacteraceae bacterium | reverse complement strand
CATAATATTTGATTTTCTTGTATCTAAAGATATAGGTATTTTTTTACAAATTGATTTTAAAATTTTACTTATTCTAGCCCATTCTAAATTTTCCTTAATTGCTTTTGAACCTGGTCGTGTTGACTCACCACCAATATCAATTAAATTTGCTCCAGAATTTAATAAATTAATTGCATGTTCGATACCTTTTTTTTTTGTATTAAATTTTCCTCCATCAGAAAAACTATCAGGAGTTAAATTCAATACGCCGAGTATATTGGGAATCTTTTTAAAATCTAAATTTGAAAAGTTTTTTTTTCTGGAATTTATTTTTTTTAAATCTAAATTTACCTTAGTCTTAAGAGACTTAGGTAAGTATTTAATGTGATTGATAGATATTTTTTTTTTAGACTTTCTTGTAATAATCTCTATTTGATCAAATGAGATTTCTTTAATTTTATGTAAAGGAATTGTTTTTTTTTTACTTACCAAATTTTTGGAATGACTACCGTAATAGAAATTACACACTCTTGTGTAATATCTGGGCATTTAAATTAGTGAATAATTTTTGGTTTTAGGCCTAATGCACCCATAGCTGAACCTTTGTCATCTTCAGCTTTAAAGTCTTGTTTATCTGCTGGATAAATATTTTTGTTGATAATATTTTCTATTTCTTCACCGGTCAAAGTTTCATATGTAATAAGTGCTTTAGCAATTTTATGCAAATCATCAATTTTATCTGTTAAAATTTGCTTAGCTTTGTTGTAACCTTCATCAACCAACTTTCTAATTTCTTTGTCAATTTTTTTAGCTACTTCCTCAGAAACTGATTGAGTTTGTGTTACCGATCTACCTAAAAACACTTCTTCTTGATTTTCTCCATATTCTACTGGCCCCATTTCCTCACTCATTCCATACTTTGTCACCATGGCTCTTGCAAGTTGAGTAGCTTGATTGATATCTGATCCTGTTCCTCCACCAGCTCCTGTAGAAATGTTGTCTTTTCCAAAAATAACTTCTTCAGCAACTCTCCCACCAAAGCATACAGCTAATCTAGCCTTCAAATATTTTATTGAATGGCCGTGTTGATCTCTTTCTGGTAAGTTCATAACCATGCCTAATGCTCTACCTCTTGGAATTATAGTTGCCTTATGTATTGGGTCATAATTAGACATATTAAAAGAAACCAAGGCATGCCCACCCTCATGATAGGCTGTTAATTTTTTTTCATCTTCGGTCATTACCATTGAACGTCTCTCTGCTCCCATCATTACTTTATCTTTAGCTTCTTCAAATTCATTTAAAGTCACAATTCTCTTATTTTTTCTTGCCGCTAGCAAAGCTGCTTCATTTACAATATTTGCGAGATCTGCTCCTGAAAATCCTGGTGTTCCTCTTGCAACAGTTCTTAAATTAACATCGGGAGCCATTTTAATTTTTTTTACATGAACTTTTAAAATTTTTTCTCTACCAATAATGTCTGGATTTGATACCACCACCTGTCTATCAAATCTGCCAGGTCTTAATAATGCAGGATCTAAAACATCTGGTCTGTTAGTAGCTGCTATTATTATTACGCCTTCATTGGTATCAAAACCATCCATTTCAACCAATAACTGATTTAATGTTTGTTCTCTTTCATCATTTCCACCACCTAAACCTGCACCTCGACTTCTACCTACAGCATCAATCTCGTCAATAAAAATTATACATGGAGAATTTTTCTTACCTTGTTCAAACATATCTCTAACTCTAGAAGCTCCCACTCCAACAAACATTTCTACAAAATCAGATCCTGAAATTGTAAAAAAAGGCACTCCTGCTTCACCAGCTATAGCTCTAGCTAATAAAGTTTTACCCGTACCTGGTGGGCCGACTAACAATGCTCCTCTAGGAATTTTTCCTCCAAGACGACTAAATTTTTTTGGATCTTTCAAAAATTCTACAATTTCTTCAACTTCTTCTTTTGCCTCTTCAACACCGGCTACATCATTAAAAGTAACTTTGCCCTTTAACTCATTCATCATTTTAGCTTTAGATCTTCCAAAGCCCATTGCACCACCTTTACCACCTTGCATCTGGCGCATGAAAAAAATCCAGACTGCAATTAGTAATAACATTGGAAACCAAGATAATAGTACTCCAAACAATGATGGCATTTTTTCTTCTAATGGAGCAGCAGATATACTAACTCCATTTTCAGAAAGTTTTTCAATCAAGTTAGGATCATTTGGAGAGTATGTTGAAAAACTATTACCATTAGAATAAACACCTTTTATGTTGTTTCCTTGAATTTCAACTTTTAAAACTTCTCCTTTATCTACCGAAGTTAAAAAATCTGAAAATATAATTTGATTTCCTCCCCTAACATTAGGCTGAGGGTTTTTGAACATATTGTAGAGTCCAATTGTTAAGAACACTATGATTGCCCACATTGCTAAATTTTTTAAATTCATTACCTTAAAATAAGAATTATTATAAATTAAACAAGTGTCAAAATTAGTACTCTTTTGTAATAATTACTGTCTGATTAACCTTTTTTATCACACATCCAGCCAGAGTCTGTTTTTTCAAGCAGTTTTTTTTAATTTTCTCTAATATATAATCAATTTTCTTTCCTCTAGCAGAATAATATTTATCGCCTATCATTTTTAAAGAATCAGACATTGATCTAAATACAACCTCATAAGGATGACTAAAAAAGTTTTCATTTAATATTAATTGTCTATTTTTTTTGTTTAAAAAAGAGTTCAATTCTTTATTTTGCTGCACATAAAATTTTAGAGCTTCATTAGACATTTTAAGATTTTTTAATGTTAAAAATAATTTATCTTTATCAAGTCCATTTTCTTTAAATTCATTGATCAAGTTTCTTACTTTAATTCTTTGAAAAATAGTATTTTTATTTGAAGGATCATTAACAAAAAAATTAAAAACGTAATTAGATATATATTCTAGACTTTTTTTTTCAAAATTTAATAACGGTCTGATTAAAGAAATTGAGTTAATTTTTGTTTTTTTTTCAAGAGAAACTAAACCTTTTAATCCGCTACCCCTTATCAGCCTAATAAAAAAATTTTCAAACAAATCATCTAAATGATGTCCGATAATTAAGTTATGAGTATTAAGTTGTTTGCATTTTGAAAATAATAAATCGTACCTTTTATTTCTAGCTATTGATTGAATATTTTGTTTTGGTTTTTTTCCGTTCCAATTAAGTATTTCAGCCTTAATATCAAAACCATTTAAAATTTTTTTTACTTTAATTGCTTCATCTGTCGACTCTCTTCTTAGCTTATGATTTACGATAAAATAACTACATTTAATCCTATATTTAATTGAATAAACTTTAGTTAAAAAAGCAAGAGCAAGGCTATCCGGACCACCCGAAACTGCAACGACAAATCTTTCACGAATATTAAAATTTTTTTCAAATTTATTAAATAATCTTTGAATTTTTTTATTAGATAATTTTAATCTTAGACTTTTAGGAATTTTGGTTACATTCAAATTTCTGAGACTCATATTTAGCTTTTTGGATAACAGATTGATTAGCTTTTGGATATTGTTTTTCAACACCATTTATCATTTTGCATCCTTGATCTTTTTCTCCAATCTGAACCATTGATACACCGAGCTTTAATAAGTTAATTGGAGCTTTTTCACCCTTAGGATACTTTTGATATCCCTCTAAATATGCTGAAGCAGCATCTGTATATAATTGTCTAATTCTGAATGTTTCAGCATACCAATATTGAGCATTTCCAGCGAGTTGATGATCTGGATTTAATAAAACAAATTCTCTAAATGCTCTTTCAGCAGTCGGATAATCTCCAACTTTTAAAAAACTAGCAGCAAATTCATATTGCTTGTCTGGCGTTTCATTAGGTAAAATTTTTTCCTCCGCTAAAAAAGTTTCTGTAACTATAGTAGCAGTTGTTTCAACTGATTGAATTTTTTGAGTTGTTTCATTAGTTTCTGTATCTTTATATGAGACTTCACCTAAATCTTTTGGTTCAGACGAACCTGGTAAAACTTCATTATTATTTAATGTATTTTTAGAAATTTTATCTATACCTTCACCTGAAGTTATTACACTCTCTATATCCTGAAACCTTATTTGATTATCAGCTTGAACTTTAGATAATCTGTTAGACAATTTATCTAATTTAAAATTAATTTCTTCAAATCTATTTGTAAGTTGTTGAAATTGATTTTCAATTTCAGATAATTTTAATAAATGCCTTGTCAAAACATCCTCGGAATTATTACCTAAACCAGATGAACTCATGTTTTCGTTCCTAACCTCAACCGATCCTGAATAAACTGCTTTCTCAAGAGTTTTGATATCTTTTTTTATTAATTCAAGTGTCTCATAAATATTATGATTGTCGGAAAATGCACTCTGATTAATTACAATATTAAATATTATAAATAATTTAATAATAAGTAACTTTTTAAAACTCATTAGAAACAAGTTATGTTTATAATAATGGCAAAAAAAAGACCTCTTAATCATTACAATTAAGAGGCCTTAGAATAAGAAATATTAATTAATTTGCTTTTACTGTAACAGATCTTCTATTTTTTGACCAAGCTAATGGGTTTGATCCTGAATCTACAGGTCTTTCTTTACCATAACTTAAAACAGAAATTCTGTCTGATGAAATACCGTAAGTCATTAAATAATCTTTAGCTGCATTAGCTCTTCTTTCGCCTAAAGCTAAGTTATACTCTCTAGTACCTCTTTCATCTGCATGTCCTTCTAGCACAATTGTAACATCTGAATTTTTTCTTAACCATGCTGCTTGTTTTCTCAGTGTTTCTCTTGAAGCAGTAGTTAGAACTGACTCGTTAGTTGCGAAGAAAACTCTGTCTGGAACACCTGAAGCTAAATACTCTACAGTATCTGTTCCAGTATATACGTCACCTTGCATTTGACCTGTTGAAACTTTTTTCGTTGCACATGCACTCAATGCTAAACATGCTAATACAACTAAAAGTGAATTTTTTAGAATTTTGTTTAATTTCATTATTGCTCCTTAATCAATATTTCTAATACTTAATATTTTCACAACTGATTAGATGTTTCAAGTTAAAAAATCAAGTGATTTCACGCTAATTACTTAATAATGATGACCATGATGGGTCTGAACCATCTGTGGGGGTTATTACCATTCTTTCATTATAACCAGTAAGGTCAATAGACCACAATTTAGCGGAAAAACCCTCTCCTTTTTCATCTGTCTTTGTTTCTCTATAGAATATTAATACTCTTCCATTCGGAGACCAAGAAGGGGCTTCTTGATAAAAATTTTCAGTTAATAACCTTTCTCCACTTCCATCAATTCTCATAACTCCGATATAAAATTTGCCTTTATGTAATTTTGTGAAAGCTATTAAATCACCTCTTGGAGACCAGACTGGAGTTCCATAAATTCCTTTACCAAAAGAAATTCTTTTAACATTGCTTCCATCACTTTTCATAACATAAATTTGTTGATAACCGCTTCTATCGGAATTGAAACAAATAAATTTACCATTAGGAGAATATGATGGTGAAGTATCAATTGATGGATGATTTGTAATTTTTTCAACAATTCTGTTTTCTAAATCCATTGTATAAATATCTGAATTTCCATCTTTAGCAAAACTCATAATTATTTTTTTTCCATCTGGAGAAAATCTTGGAGCAAATGTCATACCAGGAAAATCACCAACTACTTCTTGCATTCCTGTTTCTATGTCTAATAAATATACTCTTGGTAAGTTCCGAAAGTAAGAAAGATAAGTAACCATTTGGCTTGTAGGATTAAATCTTGGAGTTAAAACTAACTCATTACCTAAAGTTAAAAATTTATTATTAGCACCATCCTGATCCATTATAGCTAATTTTTTTTTTCTTTTAGTTTTAGGTCCCTCTTCAGCCACGTAAATAATTCTTGTGTCAAAGTAACCTTTTTCCCCTGTTAATCTCTCATATACTTTATCTGAGATTATATGACCTACTCTTCTCCAATTGGTAGGAACTGTTGTAAATGCTAGAGCCATCATTTCTTTACCTGCCAAAACGTCCCACAACCTAAATTCTACTCTTAATTTATCATCAATGTTAGTAACTTTACCTGTAATCAAAGCTTGAGCTTTTATTAAATTCCAATCTTCAAATCTAGGTTTTAAGTTTGCAATGTCTGGTGCTTGAAGAAATGCATCTTTGTTTAAAGGGTTGAATAGTCCAGATGTTTTTAAATTATTTTCAACTATAGAGGAAATTTCTGATCCTATATTCTTTTTTTTTAGTAATTTCTCAAAACTTTTTTTGGATTTTTCATCGATAGATAATGGTGAAACTGCTAAAGGTAAAGGATTCAAATTACCCCTAGTAATATCAACTTCAATTAAACCATATGATTTAATTGGAAATAATAAAATTATTAAAATAGATATAAAAAAAAATTTATTTTTGTTCATTATTTCTTTATCCTTCCAACATTTCCCTTGCATCAAAATTTAATTGTAACTCTTTCCACCTTTCATATCCAGTACTTGGTACTCTCAAAGGTTGACATAGTTTCACTGCTCTTAAAGCGCTCTCAGCTAAAACCTTATAAAAACCCTGCCCAGGTCTATTCATCCTAGCATGATCCAATATTTCAGATCTAATTACAGATCCATCTGGTTTTAACTCAAGTTTTATTCTAACTAATAGATTTTCATTATAAGGCAAACCTAAAGGAATACTCCAACACCCAAAAATTTGGGCCTTCAGAGCGTCCTCTTCGCTTAATGTCAAACCGGCATTTTCAACATTTCTATCTTGATCTTGAGTTACTTTATTCGTTTTTTTTATAGTTTCAGAACTTTCTTCTTTTGACTTATCAATTAATGCTGCAATATTATTAGGATCAAATAACTCCTTTTTTTCAAATTCAGAAACTTGTTTAACTTCATTATCAATTTTTTCGGGGTTTTGTTTATCATCTTTAATTTTTTCAATTTTTTTAACTTTATCTTCAGGCATAGGGATCGCATCAGGCTTTATTTTTTTTACTTTTTTAGGTGGAGCTTGCTCAGAAACTAATTTTTTTTCTTTTTCTTTAATTTTTTCTATAGTTTTTTTTGCTTTTGGTGCGAAAGGTATGCTTGTCTTTTCAGTTATTTGTATTAATTCAATTGATACTATTGGTGGAAGGTCTATTGCTTTTTTTGCTAAAAATGGAAGGCTCATTGCTGTTATAAATATTATTATTATATGGAAAACAGAAGATATTATTAAACTCCTATTCACTAAAAAATTACCTTTCTTTATAAGGTTCTGATATTAAAGCAACTTTTGTAAAACCAGATCCAGATAACAGACCCATGATTTCCAAAACTCTTCCGTAATTGATTGTTTTATCACCTCTTACATAAATTCTAGTATCAGTTCTATTTTTTGAAACTGCCAAGACTTTTGCAATAATTTTTTCATATTCTACTTTAGATTCCTGAATAAAAATTTCTCCTTTTGAGTTTATTGTTAAGGTCAAAGGTTCTTGTTCTTCAGGAAGAGAGTCAGCTGAACTTTCAGGGAGGTCAACTTGTACACCAACTGTTAACAGTGGTGCAGTAACCATAAAAATGATTAAAAGCACTAACATTACGTCAACAAAAGGTGTAACATTTATTTCGCTCATTGGTTCTTTCGATGAACGATTTATTTTAAAAGCCATTTTAAATGATAGTTAAAAATCTTTTTGAAAAGTTTTCTAATTTTTTAGAGTATAAGATTGAGTCATTATTAAATTTATTATAAGCAATGGTTGCAGGAATTGCAGCTAACAATCCTAATGCTGTTGCGAATAATGCTTCAGCAATTCCAGGTGCAACAATAGCTAAACTAGTATTTCTTGATATTGCAATAGATTGAAACGAATTCATAATTCCCCATACTGTTCCAAATAATCCAATAAATGGAGCTGTTGAACCCACTGTCGCTAAAAAGGTATAACCTTTACTTATTTTGGACATTTGTTTTTCAATCCCAGTTTCCAACATCGTTGTAATTCTTTCGTGTAAATCTGTTTTGGATCTTTTTTTTAACAAATTTTGCATTGCGTCTTTAAAAACTAGAGCCATAGGATCTTCAACATTAGAAGGTAAATTATTATAAAATGATTCGGCAGATTTTGAGTTCCAAAATTTTGTCTCAAACTCCTCGGTAGATTGATTAATCTTTTTGAATAATCTAAATTTTTCTATAATCACTGCCCAAGAATAAATTGAACAAGCTATCAACATAACAATTACTGACTTAACTATAATATCAGCACGAATAAATAAATTTAATAAAGAAAAATCTGCACTTGATGCTAACCCAACTGCTTGAGATGAAATATCAGCTTCCATAATGCCTTCTCACACTTAATTGTGTCATGAATTTGACTTTAATTTCTTGGATTATTCCTCTAATTTATAGGTTTCATGATAAAAACTAGCAATTAATATTGCGTCAGCTTTATTTGAATCTTTTTTTTTGGAAAGTTGAGAAGAAAAATATGGAAACATCTCTATTGCCCTAGTTCTACTAGCATCCTTTTCTGAATTTATTAAACCAAAATACTTTTTCCACTTAGCAGGTCTAACAAAATACATTGGTAATTGCATTGCAGAACATATACCTTTTAAAATTCCAAAAGATTGCCCAAAATTAAACATACTAGTTACTCCTTGTCCAGGCATTGCTGATACTTGTTCAATTACAACTCTTATATTTTGTATTCCATTCATATTTATTTTTTTAGAAATTTCATTATAAATTTGTGCACCATTTACTTGCCTTTTATTTTTTTTTCCTTCAATCATTGTTGGCATTTCAATAACTTCAATGATTCTTCCATTCTCAAAAAAACAAATTGATCCAGATATACCAGGGTCTACTCCAATAATTAACATGTTTTATTTATAAATTTTGCATTCGAATAAATATTTTGTACGTCATCATCATCTTCTAAGGTTTCAAAAAAATTAATCAAATCCTCATTTTTTTCTCTTGAAATTTCAACACTATTGAGTGGTATCCATGCTATTTCTATTGAAATAAAATTGTCAATTTCTTTCTCTAACTCTTTTTGAACATTGAATATTTCATTTACAGCACATTGAATTTCATGAAAATCATAATTTGTTTTACATTCATTTGCACCAGCGTCAATAGCTAGCTCAAAAATACGTTGATCTGAAATCTCTTTTTTATTAATTTTGATTACTCCGAGTTGATTAAAATTGTGTGAGGCTGAACCCTGAGTACCAAGACTGCCTCCTGCTTTTTGAAAAATGTTTCTTATATTTGATGCAGTTCTATTTCTATTATCTGTAAGTGTTTCAACAATTACAGCAACTTTTTCGGGTCCGAAACCCTCATATCTTAAATTTTCAAAATTTGACTCTGTGTTAATAGATGACCTATCAATAGCTCTTTCAATATTATCTTTTGGCATATTTGCTGATCTTGCTGATTGAATTGCTGATCTTAATCTAGGATTCATATTTGGATCTTTATCACCTAATTTTGCAGCAACAGTAATTTCTTTTGAAAGCTTTGAAAATATCTTTGACCTTTGTTTATCTGCTTTACCTTTTTTGTGCTTAATACCCGCCCAATGAGAATGTCCTGCCATAATTTCTATCTATATTGTATTTTTAAGATGCTCTCCAAAAATATAGCTCTTTATAGAATTGGCTAATCCAGTTTTAATATCACAATCGACTATAACGCCACTCAAGGTTGCCTCCCCAATTGCAGGAAAATGTTTTAAAGAGTCCTCTTTTAAAAATCTATTAATTGAATTTTCTTTATTCATTCCAATTACAGAGTCATAATCTCCACACATACCTGCATCTGTTTGATAAGCAGTACCGTTTTTTAAAACTCTAGCATCATTAGTTGGTATATGGGTATGGGTTCCTATTACTAATGTTGCTTTGCCATCAAAAAAATGACCAATTGCATTTTTTTCACTAGTAATTTCTCCATGAAAATCGACAATTAACAAATCGTAATCATCTTTAAGACTATAATCTTTTAAAAATTTTTTTGAAATTTCGAATACATCCTCACATTTTTTCATAAACACATTTCCCATTAAATTTAAAACTCCAATTTTTATATTATTTTGAGTTTTATAAATCTCAAAACCTTTACCAGGGGAAGGTTCAAAAAGATTGTAAGGTCTTAATAATCTATTTTCTTTCCCGATATAATTCATAATTTCTTTCTGATCCCATACATGATTTCCAGATGTAATTACATTTACTCCACAATTAAAAAAATCTTTGCAAATTTCTTCTGTTAAACCTACACCAGGCTCTGCTGAATTTTCTCCATTCACTATTACAAAATTAATATTATTTTTTTCTACTTCTGATCTTAAATTATTCATAATTTTTGAACATCCAGAAATACCTACCACATCACCTAAAAATAATATTTTCATTCAATAAA
>CABYDK010000018.1 GCA_902517735.1 uncultured Pelagibacteraceae bacterium | reverse complement strand
TATCCAAAATCTGCTAATGAACTTTGCCAAGTAGCAAAAGTAAATGATTCTTTATTGGGATTGAAATATCAGTTTCCAATAGAAGAAAGAGAATTAAAAAGCACTTCACAAATTAAACAAGAAAATAAAAACCTCAAAAAAATTACAGTCGAAATACAGAATTCTGAAGAAATTAATGAACAACAAAAAATTACCCTTGTAAATTTTATAAATAAAACTGATCAACTAATTCCATTGTTAACTAATGAGGATTTGCTTGAAAATGAAACTAAAGAAAAAATAAGTGCCATTACAGGTAAAATTAACCTTTTAACTGAAAATTTCCAAAAACCTGATTACCCTTTTGAAACTGAAAAACAGCTTAAAGATAGACTCAAAGCTGCAACTGAAGAAGGTGGCTGGGGTATTACTAAAGTGAACGCAGGATCTGGAACTATCGAAAATACTATTGAAGTACCACTAATACCAGCAACAGATAGGGGTTTAAAATTTCATGCTGCAGCACAAGAGTTAAATCTAATAAGTGATGAATTTTTTAAGTTAAGGAATCACAATCCTCAATTCAAAGAAAAGATCAAAGAACTTAAAGATGAGATCAAATCTTATAGAAAAGATTTAAATGATAATGAAGAAGTTGCATCAACTTATGCAAAGAACATTGTAAAAATCGCTAGAAGAATAGAATTTGCAAGTATTTATCCTCCCAATGCATTAAATAAAATGCAAAATGCTATTGAAAATTTTGATATTGCACAAATACAAGCACAAGGTGGATTAAGATTCATTGATATCTTTCTATTTCCAGCTGGAACAATTGTTGCTAGCGGTCCAAGTTGTTCTGAACAGGGGTCTGGTAGATGGCTTCCTAAACCTTCAGATACTTTAAATAAATTTATACTAATGTCAAAACCAAGTGTAGGTTATAAAGATATTCCTCTTTTATGGATACAGATGGTTGATCTTAGTAAAATGGTTGGTTTTATTTTACCAGATTGGATAGCCGATATTCTTCCTGGAGAATATCCTGTGCATACTAAAGAAGGAACAGTAAAACAAAATTTTAAAGGTGCGGTTCTTAAAGTTGTAACTGGCGATTTCAATTTACTTAAGGTCCCAGTGCCATACGGGCATATTTGGGATTCATTTATGAGAGTTTTTTTAGGACTAGTTTTTGGAATAATTATTGGTGTTCCCTTAGGATTATTTATGGGATTAAATAGATTTGCTAAGGGTTTTTTTGATCCTTTAATAGAACTTTATAGACCTGTCCCTCCTCTAGCATGGGCACCTCTTATAATTTCTGTCCTTGGAATTGACAATACTGGTAAAGTATTTTTATTATTTATGGTCTCTTTGTCAATCATGATAATTTCTGCTAGAGCTGGCGCTTCAGGTACTCAATTATCAAAAATTCATGCGGCACACTCTTTAGGAGCATCAAAAAAACAAATATTAAGATACGTAATTTTCCCAAATTCTTTACCAGAAATTTTAACAGGAATAAGAGTAGCAGTAGGTATGTGTTGGGGAACTTTAGTTGCAGCTGAATTTTTAGCGGGTACCACTGGGATTGGTTTTGTAGAAAATGTTGCAAAGAAGTATTTTCAATATGAAGTTATTTGGATAACAATATTTATAATGGGTATGCTTGGTTTATTATTTGATATAACTTTAAGAAAAATTATTGATAAGACAATTCCATGGCGAGGAAAAGGTTAATTCAAAATTTTGATTAAGAGGTTATTTCCTTAATATAATCTTTTAGTTTTTTTTTTCCAAAGTATTTGTGAACTTTGTTTGATAAATTCATATTAGTTAAAGCAGATGAATACCTTTCTCCAGGACGTTTTTTTAAGAATTTTAATTTTGATTTAAACATTTTTGCAACATCTAAAATTGAAAAACTTTGTTTATGAGAAATAGAGTAGTGTCTTGATAAATTTCTTTTCCAAGCTAATAAACAAATTTCTATTGTATCGTTAATATGAGTAAATCTTCTAGATTGTGTTCCTGGTAAAACAACTGGTAACGGTTTATTTTTTTTGTAGGCATCTTCAAAAATGCCAATTACAGTTGCCATTTTACCTTTAGAGATCTGTCCTGGACCATAAACATTATAAAAATAAATCACCTCGTATCTAAAATTAAACCATTTTTTTAAATTTTCTAATAATTCTAGGTTTTTTGCCTTAGTAAAAGCATAAGGTGATAAATTTTTATCGTTTCCACCATTCCCTAGTGAAGCTGAAGTTGCAGAATAAATTAATTTTATTTTATTTTCTAAACAAAAATTAAAAACTGAATTAGTCCCAATGGTATTTGAATCTAAACATTGACTCATATTTATAAAACTTTGATAAATTCTTGCAAATTCTCCAAAATGAAATACAGAGTGAATTTTATTAGGTTGTTTAATTAATGTTTTGATGTTCTTGGTTTCTCCTGTCAAATATCTCACTCTTTTACTTTTAATATGATTTTTTTTGGATCCTGCTGAGTAATTGTCTAGACTAATAATATTAAACTTCGATTTTTTTAACAATAACTTTATCAAATTAGATCCAACAAAACCTGCACCACCTGTGATTAAAATACTTTTTTTATTACTCATTAGTTTGGGCTTGATAGTAAAATGTATCTAATTATTTTAATCATTATTGCTCTTTATAAAACATGATATAGAGATATTCTTTATAATATGAAAGTAAAAAAACTTAAAATCTTGTTAAAAAAGATTTTTAAAAAATATGGTCTCAAAGATAATCATGCAACTATATCTTCAAATGCACTAATAAATGCTGAACTGGTTGGAGCTTACGGTCATGGTATATCAAGACTTAAAATGTATTGCGACCGTTTAAGCAAAAAGGTAATAAATCCTGAGCCAAAAATAAAGATTAAAAAAATTTCTAATTCTATCTCTTATATAGATGCAAATAATAGCATTGGTTTTGTATCAGCAGACATAGGAATAAAAACTGCAATTAAAAATGCAAAAAAAACAGGTATTGGATTAGTTGCAATTAAAAACAGCGGTCATTATGGTTTGTCTGGTTATTATGCTGAACAAGCTGTTAAAAAAAATCTCGTTGTAATGATATATACTAATGCACCTCCTGCTGTGGCTCCTCATGGAGCTTTAAAAAGTTTATTTGGTACAAATCCAATTTGTTTTGGGACCCCAACCGGATCAAAAATTCCATTTATTTTAGATACTTCTATATCTTTGATTAATAGAGGAAAAATAAGAGTTGCTGCTCGTTATAATAAAAAAATTCCTAAAGGTGTAGCTCTAGATAAATTTGGAAATCCAACTACAAACGCGAAAAAAGCTTTAAAAGGTGTTCAATTACCAATAGCAGGATATAGAGGTTCTGGTCTTGCGTGGATGGTTGATATTTTAAGTGGAGTATTGACTGGAGGAAATCATGCTGGAAAAGTTAAGGATCCTTTTGAGGATTTTACAGGACCTCAAAATATTGGACATCTTTTTTTTACCTTTAAAACAAATCTTTTTCAAAAAAATTATAATCAAAGAATAAAAGAAAATATTAGAACAATTAAAAAACTTCCTAAAAGTAAAGGTGTAAAAGAAATATTGTATCCTGGTCAAAATAAATTTAAAAGATTTAAAGAAAATTCAAAAAAAGAGATCAAAGTACCAAAAATTATTAAAAAAGATCTAAAATTATTGCTAAAATAATCAAATTATAAACAAAATTTGATTATATTGATTGTTCTTTTATTAAAAGATTATATTTATACAAAATGCTCTCAAACAAAGAAATAGTTTGTCCAAATAATTTACTAAATGTCGCTCACAGAAAAAAGACAGTTAAAGCAGCAATAGTCAATGCTGGAAAACCTTTACCAATGCTATCAGTTCAAGATGCGGTAAATGAAAATCTTATAGAACCTGTTTTTATTGGAGATAAAAAAGAAATTTTAAAATGTGCAGATGATTTAAAATGGGATATTTCAAAATATGAAATCATTCATGAACCTAATGAAAATAAAACTGCAGCGATTGCTGCAAAACTTGCAAGTGAAAAAAAAATTAGAATAATTGTAAAGGGACATATTCATACTGATGTGCTGATGAAAGAAGTTCTTAAAAGAGAATATAATTTGTTAGGAAAGACTAGATTAAGTCATATTTGGCATATGACTTTAGATAAAGATGATAAACCACTTATTATTACTGATGGAGCATTAAATGTTTTACCTAATTTAAAAACTAAAATGCATATATTAAAGAATGTAATTAATTTTTCAAATCGTATAGGTATAGAAAAACCAAAAATTGCAATTTTATCAGCAACTGAGGAAGTTTTAGATAGTGTTCCAAGCTCGAAAGACGCTGAAGAGTTGACTAAACTTGCTAAGCAAGAAAAATTAAATGCTGATGTTTTTGGACCCCTTGCTTTTGATAATAGCATATCAAGAAAATCAGCGACAATTAAAGGAATAAATAATAATGTAGCTGGATCAGCTGATGTTTTGCTAGTTCCTAGTGTAGAGACAGGTAATGGTTTGGTTAAAATGTTAATATATTTCTGTGGAGCTTGTGCTGCAGGAGTTGTAGTTGGTGGAAAAGTTCCTGTGGTTATAACAAGTCGTTCAGATGAAGCTACTGCTAGATTAGCATCAATGGCAGCTGCTGTTGTTACTTTAGATTGATTTTTTAATGAATAAAAAATTTAATTTTAATTCTTCATTGAAAATATCAATCTAATCATTTAAATATTTCGTCAACTAATTATAATGAAATAATTTATGGCAATTAAATATTTAAAAAAATCACCTAAGACATCATCAACTGATGACAGCAAAACTACGGTTATAGTTCAAGATTTATTAAAAGATATAGATTCTACCAAAGAACGAGGTTGTATAGATTTAACAAAAAAATTTGATAAATATGAAGGTGAAATAGTTGTTTCTAAAGAAAAAATTGAAGAAATAAAAAAAAATTTAGACCAAAAAACTAAAGATGATATTCAATTTTCATTCGATAGAGTAAAAAAATTTGCTGAAGCTCAATTGAAAAATTACGGTCAAGAATTTGAGGTAGAACTTTCAGATGGTCTTTTTGCAGGTCAAAAATTGGTGCCTGTAAATACTGCTGGATGTTATATACCTGGAGGTAGATATGCTCACATTGCTTCTGCCGTGATGAGTGTTACAACCGCTAAAGTTGCGGGCGTAAAAAATATTATTGCATGTAGTCCCCCTAAAGAAGGTGTGGGTGCCCACCCTACTATAATTTATACTGCAGATCTTTGTGGAGCTGACGTAATATTAAATTTAGGCGGTGTTCCTGCAATTGCTGCAATGACTAATGGGTTATTTAAAAATCCTCCAGCAGATATTATTGTTGGACCAGGAAATCAGTTTGTAGCGGAGGCAAAAAGAATATTATTCGGAAAAGTTGGAATTGATTTATTTGCAGGTCCAACTGAAATTGGAATTATTGCTGATGCAAAAGCTGATCCAGAAATAGTAGCTGTTGATTTAGTTGGGCAAGCAGAACATGGATACAATTCACCATGCTGGTTGTATACAACAAGCAAAGAACTCGCGGAAAAAGTAATGAAAAGAGTTCCAGAATTAATTGCAGAACTTCCTGAAATTCCAAGAAATAATGCTGATGCTGCTTGGAAAGATTATGGTGAAGTTATTCTTTGTGACACTGATGAAGAAATGGTTAAAATAAGTGACGAATACGCTCCAGAACATTTAGAAGTTCAAACTGAAAATTTAAAATGGTTCCATAAAAGATTAACTAATTATGGATCTTTATTTGTTGGAGAAGAAACAACTGTTGCTTATGGAGACAAATGTTCTGGAACAAATCATATTTTACCTACTAAAGGTGCTGGAAGATATACAGGCGGTCTATTTGTAGGAAAGTTTATTAAAACATTAAGTTTTCAAAGAATGACAAAAGAATCTACTGAATTGGTTGGGGCTGCAGCTGCTAGAATTTCTAGATACGAAGGTATGGAAGCTCATGCAAGAACTGGGGATGTGAGATTAAAAAAGTATGGTTACTCTAACTAATAGTTTCTGAGATAATATAAATTGTTAACAAACTCATAAAACAAATAATAAATATATTTATTATTTTCCAAATTTTTTCACTTTTGGCATATTTAGATAAATAATTTGAAAGATATCCAATAAAAAAAAAGAATAATATAGATGAGATTGCTGCACCTATTCCAAATAGAATTTTTTGATTTAACAAAAAATTTTTTGAAAAATTTCCTAAAAAAAAAACTGTATCAGAATAAACATGAGGATTAAGATAGGTAAATCCAAGCGTTTTTAGAAAAATTTCAAATTTTGATATATTTTTAATATCATTATTTAAATTAATTTGAGAGTCATAAAATCTAATTTTTGAATAAATAAAATGAATTAAAAATATTATTAATAAAATATTAAATATGAGTTCAATAGATGAACTAAAGTAATGAATAAAATAATGAAAAAGAAATATTCCTAAAAATATAAGGATTAAATCTGAAATAGAACAAATTAAACAAACTAAAAAAACGTGTTGCTTTTTTAAACCTTGCTCGACTACAAAAATATTTTGAGCACCAATCGCTAATATTAAACTAAGCCCGGTAAAAAAACCCAATACCAGGTAGCCCATCTAGTTTAAGATTATTCTGGATTAGCTGTTAAAGTTTTAATTTCTAAAATATTTTCGTTAGGGTCTTTAACAAAAAAAGTTTCTTGCTCATATTTAGTCCCTTTGAATCTTAAATATGGCTCATCATAATACTTGTGTCCATTTTTTTTTAATCTATTTTTCAAAGTGTCAAAATCTTTTCTAGATAAGTGAACTCCAAAATGAGGTACTGAAACATTTCCCATATCAACGTCGTGTCTCTCATTTTCTAATTTATGTTCACTTGCATGAAGGGTTAACTCATTGCCCCAAAAATCAACATCTGCCCATTCTTGTGCTGAGTTATCAAGTCGACACCCTAATGTTTCGCTATAAAATTTTTTCGCTGTTTCTAAATCACCACAAGGAATAGCCAGGTGAAAACAGTTAGTATTTTTGTACATAATATTATCTCCTTTAAAATCTGAATATAGTTACTATATAACTTAGGCAAATTTTTATATCAAGCTAACAAATTTTTATGAATGAATACTTACAATCTATAATAGACAGAGATCCTGCGGCAAAATCTAAATTAAGTTTAATTTTAACTTATCCAGGAGTTAAGGCTATCTTTTTTCATAGAATTGCTAATTTTTTTGCGATTGCAAAATTTGATCTAATTGCAAGAATTATTTCTCAATTTTCAAGATTCTTAACAGGAATAGAAATTCATCCTAAAGCAAAAATTGGAAAAAATTTATTTATTGATCATGGCATGAGTGTTGTGATTGGGGAAACTTCAGATATTGGAAATAATGTGACTATCTATCATAATGTTACTTTAGGTGGTATATCTCCAAGTATTAATTCCAATGAACAAAGAGATGTTAAAAGACATCCAACTTTAGAAGATAATGTTGTAGTTGGTTCAGGAGCACAAATTTTAGGGCCTATAACAATTGGTAAAAATTCTTTAATTGGATCTAATTCAGTTATAACTAAAAATGTACCAGAAAAATCTGTTATGGCTGGTATTCCAGCAAAAAGAATTGGGGATGCTTCAAAAGGATTTAAGCCTTATGCGGTTATTGATGAAGAAAAGAATAATGACAAACATTAGAAATAACTTTATCGACTCAATTGGTAATACTCCTCTTATCAAACTAAAGGCGGCTTCTGAAATTACTGGATGTAATATTTATGGAAAAGCTGAATTTTTAAATCCAGGAGGTTCTGTAAAAGATAGAGCTGCATTAGCATTAATTAAAGATGCTCAAGAAAAAAAATTAATTACCAAAGGAGGTACAGTTGTTGAAGGAACGGCAGGTAACACTGGTATTGGATTAGGTCTATTGGGTAATTCGCTCGGCTATAAAACAATTATAGTTATGAATGATAATCAAACCCAAGAAAAAAAAGATATGTTAAGAAATCTTGGTGCAGAGTTAAGATTAGTTCCTGCCAAGCCTTATAAAGAAGATGGTAATTATGTAAAAGTCGCTGCAAGACTAGCAGATGAATTAAGGCCTACAAATAACTGTGGAGTTATCTGGGCCAATCAGTTTGATAACACTGCTAATGCAAGAGGTCATTATCAGGGAACTGGAAAAGAAATATGGGAACAAACTGAAGGTAAAGTAGATGGATTTGTTTGTTCATCAGGTACTGGCGGAACAATTTCAGGAGTGAGTAACGCTCTTAAAGAAAAAAATAAAGATATAAAAATATTTTTATCAGATCCAAAGGGTTCTGCTCTATATAATTATATTAAGAATGGTGAATTAAAGTCAGAGGGAAATTCTATCACTGAGGGGATTGGATCAAGTAGAATTACCAAAAATTTTGAAAATGCTAAAATTGATGGTGCATACTCTATAGATGATCATGAGGCTCTATCTATTCTTTATGATTTAATTCAAAATGAAGGGTTAAGCCTAGGAACGAGCTGTGGAATAAATATTGCTGGTGCTATTAAACTTGGAAAAGAATTAGGCCCAGGAAAAACTATTGTTACTATTCTTTGTGACAAATCAGATAAATACAACTCAAAGATGTTTAACAAATCTTTTTTGAAAGAAAAAAAGCTACCTATCCCTAGTTGGTTATAATATCGCATAGCTGATATGTAACAAAACTGTTACCTTTTTTTTATACACTTAATTATCGTGAGGTTTAAATAAAAACTAAAAGTTGTTTTTATGAAAGGAGATACTATGACAATAAAAAATATTTTAAAAATTTTTGCCACTTACTTTGTTGCAATTTTGATATCTACTTCTTCGATGGCTGAGATGAGTGATGGTGATAAAGCTAAAGCTTGGGACTGTGCTGGAATCTATATGGCAAACTACTTTCTTCCACCTGGTGAAGAATTTGAATACAAAATGAAAGAAAAATCAATATCAACTGTCAAGGTCCTTAAAACATATGCGCTTGAAATAGGCATTCCAGAAAAAGAGTGGGATGAAGGAGTAAATAAAGCAGTAGATAAACATTACGGCTCTAAATATGACAAAGCTAAAACCGATAAATGTCATTCTTTCGTTGAAGCTTTAGTTCCTAACGGGGCTGAAAGAGTAAAAAAAGTAGTTCAAACTTTATATTAATAAAAAGGAGCAAAAATGGAAAAAGAAATGTTAGCTATTTTAAGCTTTAAAGAAGGTAAATTTGATACTTTCATGGGTTGGATGGCATCTGAGGAAGGAATGAGTGTTAGAAAAAGCGTAGCCTATCCAGAAAAAACTATACCAGGTATTAAACCTGACAAAAGTGGCGTCATGTTTAAAGTTTCAGTTCACAATGAAGAAGGTATGAAAGAATTTGTTGCTGGAAAAAATCCAGTTGCAAAAGCAATTTATGAAGAATGTGTAGCAAGTGTTCATCTTTATGAATTATCCAAAGTAAATGTTTAATAAAGGAGAACAAATATGAAAAACTATATAGTAACGCACACTTTTAAATCAAAAGAAGCAAAAGCTAAAATGATTGAAGTTACTGGTTCAATGTCAATGGAAGATATGACTAAAGCAATGACTAGTGATACTGCAAAATGTCAAATGAGCTGGATCACACCAGGTGATAACTTAACAATGTTTTGTTGGTGGAAAGGTACTGATCCAGATGCAATTAATAAACAATTAGAGTCTATGAACGATTTCTATGAACCTCATAAATTTGTTGAGTGTACAGATGATATTATAGATTTTAATGCTTAATAAAAAAAAGGATTAACTATGAAAGTAATTTATACAAGAACAATGAGAGTAAAAGATGATGGCCTGGGAAAAGCTATGGAAATTGGAAAAGGTTTAGCAGCAGTTAGAAAAAAACACTACCCAAACCATGATGTTTATTTTTCTTTTCAAATGGGAGGAGATCCAAGAACGATTAGAGAAACTTTAATTGGACCTATGTTTGAAGGTGATAATGAGGCTGACGCTAACATGTCTGCAGATCCTGAATTTATAAAACTTTTGGATCAGTTAAAAGAAGTTGCAATAGAAGGAACTATAGAGGATGAGATTAGGCCAATATTTAGTTAATTAAATTGAAAGAAGAAAATATGGCAGATGTTAAATGTATAAATATTGCTTTTTGTGTACCTAAAGAAGATGCTGAAGAAGTTCAAACTGTATTTAAAAAACATGCTTCTTGGATGGAGGAATTTTACTCAAACTCAGAGCAACATTTATTAAATTCATATTTCACTAGATCTATTGAATACAAAGATCCAACTGATCCTAGTAAAGGTGAGACTGGAAATATATTATTTACAATTAACGAAAGGTTTACTTCTCAAGAAAGTGTAGTAAGACATATTCAGTCTGCTTCAAAAAATGATTATTTTGTAAAATTTGCAGAAATTTTACAGACTTATGGTAAAGTTGTCGCTCCCTTGGGATCGATTTATAAATCAATAAGATAATTTACAAATAAACCTAAATATAAGATAAGTTATAAAATAATTAATAATAGAGGATTAATATTTATGTTAG
>CABYDK010000017.1 GCA_902517735.1 uncultured Pelagibacteraceae bacterium | reverse complement strand
ATATATAGTTGACTCTCACGTTAGAGTAGATGTTTTAAGCGAAAGATTAAGTTATAGAAAAAAATTATGGTTTGAATTATTTGGTATTTTAATTTTATTTTTACCATTTGTAATTCTTGTTCTGTATTATGCTGTTCCTTTCTTCGAATTATCATGGGCTTCAAGTGAAAGATCAACATCAGCTAATGGTTTACCAGCTAGATGGTTTGTTAAGGGCTTTTTGGTGATTAGCTTTTTTCTATTGTTAATTTCTGGTTTCTCTAGAATTACAAGAATAATAGAAACGCTTAGGTTTGGATTAGGGGATAAAAGATGATTTCATTAGTAACAGAATACTTTTTAGCAATCGCCCTATTTTTTAGTTTTATAACTTTAATATTTTATGGATTTCCTGTGGCTTGGACCATGGGTGGTTTAGGAGTTCTGTTTATATTTATTTCAATGCTCTCTGATAACTTGTTTGACACATTTTATGGTGTTGATTTTGGATTTGCATCCATGGTTGTTTATAGACTTTATGGAGTCATGGCCAACTGGGTTTTAGTTGCATTGCCTATGTTTATTTTTATGGGAATAATGATGGATAAATCTGGTATTGCAGAAGATCTTATGACTGATCTCTCTAAGTTGTTTGGTAAAACAAGAGGTGGACTTGCGATCTCAATTGTATTTATTGGAGTTTTGCTTGCTGCTTCTACGGGAATTATTGGTGCTGCCGTAGTATTACTAACAATTTTAGGTGTACCTCTAATGTTAAAAAATAATTATAATCCTAACTTAGCTTGCGGAGTTGTATGTGCTACTGGGACTTTAGGAATTCTAATACCTCCTAGCATTATGTTGGTTATTATGGGAGACCAAGTGAGAATATCAGTTGGTGATTTATTTATGGGAGCTGTATTTCCTGGTCTCTTATTAGGATTGTTATACACAATTTTTATTGTTGTTTATGCTTACTTGAACCCAAAAGCTGCACCACTACCAAAGGATGCTGAACCAGTAGACTTTAAAATAGTTTTAAGAGTTTTAAAATCTATCATACCACCAGCTTTATTAATTTTCGCTGTTTTAGGAAGTATATTCATGGGAATTGCTACTCCAACAGAAGCGTCTGGAGTTGGAGCCTTAGGTGCATCTTTATTAGCTATAATTAGAGGAAGATTGTCATTTTCAGATTTAAAAATTGTGATTAGAAAAACAACCCATACTACTGCCTATATCTTTGCACTTTTTGTTGGTGCAACAATGTTTGCATTAATTTTAAGAGGCTTAGGTGGTGACGAATTAATAGAAGGAGCTCTAATGGCATTACCTTTTGGAACAAGTGGAGTTGTAATAGTTGTGCTATTTGTAGCATTTTTATTAGGTTTCTTTTTAGACTGGATTGAAATTACATTAATAATTTTACCTTTTTTAGCTCCTGTAATGATGGACCTGGGAGTTGATATGGTTTGGTTTATTGTAATGTTTGCAGTGGTTTTACAAACTTCATTTATAACCCCACCGGTGGGTTTCGCTCTATTTTATATGAAAGGTGTTGCTCCTCAAGGGATTACAATAACAAATATTTATAAGGGAATAATTCCATTTGTAGTTCTTCAAGTGGTAGCAGTTGCTATTGTATTTAATTTTCCAGAAATAGTTACTTGGTTGCCAAAAGCAGCATATGGTCCATAAAATAGAAACTAACCAAGATGAAAAAAATAGAATTAGTAATTATAACTATATTTATATTAATATTACCAAATTTTGCTAAAGCTGATCAAAATATCTCTTTAAAAAAATATTTAGATGGAAAGGATTTAGAAAAAGGATTAACACAGATATATCTTCTTAAAAGATGTAGCTCTGTTTATGCTTATGCATCAGGCATAGTACTTAAGTCTGATGCCGTATCTTCTAAAACCTTTATAGAAATTTCAAATAACTTATTATTTAAATCTATAGAATTAATGGTAATTGAAGAAAATAAAAAGCTTGAGGACGCTCAAAAAGAAGCCGAAGATAATAGAAAAAAGTTGTTCAGTAATTACATAGCTGATGGTAAAAAAAATTGGGAAAAAAATAAATCTCACTTCAAAGGCTCATATATATCAGAAGATATGGCTATCTGTTCAAGGCTTATTGAAGATGACTAAAATAAAAGTTTAAATTTTTATTGAATAATTATTAGTTATCAATAAAAGATAATCTCAATCATGAAAAAAAAAATTTCCTTAATTGGTGCGGGGCAAATAGGTGGTACTCTTGCACATTTAATTGGAACTAAAGAAGTGGCAAATGAAGTAGTTCTTTTTGATGTAGCTAATGGAATTGCAAAAGGAAAAGCCTTAGACATTGCTCAATCATCATCTGTTGATGGTTTCAATGTAAGATTTTCAGGAACAGATAATTATGAAGACATTAAAGACTCCGATGTTATTATAATTACCGCAGGTGTACCAAGAAAACCTGGGATGAGTAGAGATGATTTATTAGGTATCAATTTAAAGATTATTAAAGAGGTTGCTGATGGAGTGAAAAAAAATGCACCTAATGCATTTGTTATATGTATTACAAATCCATTAGATGTAATGGTAATGGCATTTCAAAAATTTTCAGGTTTACCAGCTAACAAAATTGTTGGTATGGCTGGTATTTTAGATAGCTCAAGATTTAAATTGTTTTTATCTTTAGAGTTCAATGTTCCAGTAAAGGAAATAGAAGCAATGGTAATGGGAGGACATGGAGACACAATGGTTCCATTGCCAAGATTTACAAAAGTTTCTGGAAAACCTTTACTAGATTTAGTTAAAGAGGGAAAAATTTCTCAAGAAAGACTGGAGGAAATAAATCAAAGAACTAGAGATGGTGGTGCTGAGATAGTAAAATTTTTAGAAAAAGGCTCTGCATATTATGCTCCTGCCGCTTCAGGAGTTGAAATGGCTAAAGCTTATCTTAATGATGAGAAAAAAATGCTGCCTTGTGCTGCTTACTTAAATGGCGAGTATGGAATTAAAAATATCTATGCAGGAGTTCCAATTATACTAGGTAAAAATGGAGTAGAGAAAATTGAGGAAATTAGTTTAGATGACAAGGAAAAATCTGAATTTCTTCATTCAATCGATGCAGTAAAAAAACTTTGGGAAGTAGCATTAAAAATAGATCCAGATTTATCTTAATAATGAATATACACGAGCATCAAGCTAAACAAATACTAAAAAAATTTGGTGCACAAGTACCCGAAGGAGTTTTTGGTTTTACGGTAGAAGAACTTTTAGAAAAAAGTAAGTCATTAAAAACTGATAAATACGTTTTAAAAGCTCAAATTCATGCAGGAGGCAGAGGAAAAGCTGGAGGTGTAAAAATTTTGAATAATCTGATTGAACTTGAAAAATCAGCTAATAAACTTTTAGGAAAAAAACTGGTTACACACCAAACAGGACCAGAAGGAAGAGAAGTAAAAAGACTCTACGTAGAAGTTTCCTCAAACATTGAAAAAGAATTTTATTTATCTTGTTTAGTGGATAGAGCTTCATCAAAAATTGCTTTTATTTCTAGTGATCAAGGGGGAATGGATATTGAAGAAGTAGCCGTAAAATCCCCGGATAAAATTTTAACTACTAAAGTTGAACTGAAAAATGATATTTCAAATGATGAATGTGAAAAGATTGTTAAAATATTCAATTTAGAAGGCAGTTCTAAAAGAGAAGCGATTTCCTTAATAAAATCAATATACAAAATGTTTCTTGAAACTGATGCAAATATGGTTGAGGTGAATCCACTAATATTAACAAAAGAAAATAAAATCATTTGTTTAGATGCTAAAGTTAATTTTGACAGCAATGCACTATTTAGACATCCAGAAATTTTAGAGCTCAGAGATTTAAATGAAGAAGATCCTGCAGAAATTGAAGCCAGTAAATATGATTTGGCCTATATAAAATTAGATGGAAGTATTGGATGCATGGTTAACGGTGCTGGTTTAGCTATGGCAACAATGGATATAATAAAATTATATGGTGAAGAACCAGCTAATTTTTTAGATGTTGGAGGAGGTGCTTCGAAAGAAAAGGTTTCAGCTGCATTTAAAATTATTTTATCAGATAAAAATGTAAAAGGTATTTTGATAAATATCTTTGGGGGAATAATGAGATGTGATGTATTAGCTCAAGGAGTTGTAGATGCTGCAAAAGAAATGAAAATTAATGTTCCATTAGTTGTGAGACTCGCTGGAACAAACTTTAAAGAGGGAAAAAAAATTTTAGACAATTCAGATCTTAAATTAATTTCTGCTGTAAATTTAGATGATGCTGCAAAAAAAATTGTTGAGGCAATTAAATAATGTCAGTTTTAGTAAATAGAGACACTAAAGTGATTTGTCAGGGTTTTACAGGCAGCCATGGAACTTTTCATTCAGAGCAAGCTATAAAATATGGAACTAATTTAGTTGGAGGAGTAACTCCTAAAAAAGGTGGTCAAGAGCACTTAGAAAGACCAGTTTTTAATACAGTAAAGGAAGTTAAAGATAAAGTTGGTGCTGATGCAACTATGATTTATGTTCCAGCTAAATTTGCTGCTGCTGCAATTATTGAAGCTATTGATGCTGACATAGAGTTAATTGTTTGTATTACAGAAGGAATACCTATTCAGGATATGTTAAAAGTAAAAAAAAAATTATCAAAATCTAAGAGCAGGTTAATTGGTCCAAACTGTCCTGGAATTATAACTCCAGATGAATGTAAAATTGGTATTATGCCAGGAAACATTCACAAAAAAGGATCAGTAGGAATTGTTTCAAGATCAGGTACTTTAACTTATGAAGCAGTTGCTCAGACAACTGAAAATGGATTAGGTCAATCCACTTGTATTGGAATTGGAGGAGATCCTATAAATGGTACTAATTTTATAGATTGTTTAGATTTATTTTTAAATGACGACGAAACTCAATCAATTTTGATGATAGGTGAGATTGGTGGTACCGCAGAAGAAGAAGCGGCAGAATTCGTAAAAAATCATAATATCAAAAAACCAATAGTTGGATTTATTGCAGGAATAACTGCACCTAAAGGCAGAAGAATGGGTCACGCAGGGGCTATTATTTCCAGAGGAAAAGGTGGTGCAGAAGATAAAATAAAAAAAATGGAAAATTGTGGGATTACTGTAGCAAACTCACCATCGAAAATTGGAGAAACATTATTTAATAAATTGTCCAATTGAAAAAATCTTTTGTAAGTTTATATTAGATCAAAACAATGTCTTCTTCTAAAAATTTCGAACTCGAAAAAACATCCTTTCTAAGTAAATCAAACAGTATTTTCATTGAGGAAATGTATATGAAATATGTAAATAACGATCCGGCTTTACCTGAAAGTTGGAAAAAATATTTTAATGAAATCGGAGATGAAAAAGATGTTATAGTAAATGAAATAAACGGTCCATCATGGAAACCATCTAAAAAATTTACAATAAATAAAAGTATAGAAAAAAATATTGAAGTTAATGAGCAAACTGCATTTGAGGGAATTACATCAAATGCAAATTCTATAAAAGCTGTAGCCATGATAAGATCTTACAGACAACGAGGACATTTAATTGCCAAGTTAGATCCTTTAGGACTTTTAAAATCTGAATATTTAGAAGAACTTCACCCAGAGTCTTATGGGTTTAAAAAAGAAGACTATCAAAAAAAAATATTTTTAGATGGTGTGACTAATAAACAATATTCTAATATTAGTAAAATACTTAATTTTTTAAGAGAAAAATACTGTGGATCTTTAGGTTATGAATATATGCATATTTCAAACCCTACTGAAAGAAAATGGTTTAGAGATAGAGTTGAAAAAACTGATGATTTTAAATTTACTCAAAATGGAAAAGAAGCCATACTTAATAAGTTAATTCAAGCAGAAGGTTTTGAAAAATTTTTACATACTAAATATGTTGGCAGTAAAAGATTTGGTTTAGATGGAGGTGAAAGTTTAATTCCTGCACTTGAACAAATAATTAAGATTGGTGGTCAATCAAAAGTTAAAGAAGTTAAAATTGGAATGTCACACAGGGGTAGACTAAACGTTTTGGCAAATGTTTTGCAAAAATCTTACAAAAGAATATTTAACGAATTTACAGGAGAAATTAATTCCAAATCAAAAGATGATACTGGAGATGTAAAATATCATTTAGGAGCCTCCTCAAACAGAGAATTTGACGGAAACTCTGTTCATGTAAGTTTAACAGATAACCCATCTCATTTAGAGGCGGTTAATCCAGTAGTTCTTGGACAGACAAGAGCTAAACAATTTTTTCATAAAGATAAAGAGAGAAAAAAAGTAATTCCAATTTTGATTCATGGAGATGCTGCGTTTGCTGGGCAGGGTGTTGTTGCTGAATGTTTTGCAATGTCTGGTCTTCCAGGTCACAATACTGGTGGAACTATTCATATTATAGTTAATAATCAGATTGGTTTTACCACAAGCCCTAGGTTTGCTAGATCTTCTCCTTACCCTTCCGATATATCTAAAATGGTTGAAGCACCTATCATTCATGTAAATGGGGATGATCCTGAGGCAGCTGTTTACGCTGCAAGAATAGCAACAGACTTTAGATTGAAATTTAATAGGGATGTGGTGATAGATTTAATTTGCTACAGAAGATTTGGTCATAATGAGGGAGATGAACCTTCATTTACTCAACCATTAATGTACAAAAAAATTCGATCTCACCCCTCAACGGTAAAAGTTTATGGAAATAAATTAATCAAAGAATCCTCAATTTCGAATGATTATTTAACTCGATCAATTAAAGAATTTAAAGATTTACTAGATGAACAGTTTAAGAATGCAAAAGATTATAAATCAAAAATTGAATGGTTTGAGGGAACATGGTCTAGATATAAACCTGAAAGAGGAAAAGATAAAAGAGGAGTCACTGGATCAAACCCTAAAAGGTTAAGAGAAATTTCTGAGAAGATAAATAATATACCTTCAGAGGTAAATATTCATAAAACTATCTCAAAAATTCTTGAGAATAGAAAAATAGCTCTTGATAAGGGAAAAGGTATAGACTGGGCATCAGCTGAATCTTTAGCTTTTGGCTCGTTATTAGATGAAGGTTATCCTGTAAGATTAGTGGGTCAAGACTCTGGAAGAGGAACATTTAGTCAAAGACATTCTGTTTTACGAAATCAATTAGATAATTCAAGATATATACCTCTGAATAATATTTCTAAAAAACAAAAAAATTTTGAAATAGTTGATAGTTTTTTGTCTGAGTTAGCAGTTCTTGGATTTGAATATGGTTATAGTTTAGTTGAACCTAATACACTAACTATATGGGAAGCACAATTTGGAGATTTTGCTAATGGTGCTCAAGTAGTGATTGATCAATTTGTTGCATCAGGTGAAAGAAAATGGTCAAGAGCATCGGGATTAGTGATGTTATTACCTCATGGTTACGAGGGTCAAGGTCCCGAACATTCATCTGCAAGATTAGAAAGATTTTTGCAACTTTGTTCAAATGACAACATGCAAGTTATGAATTGTACAACACCAGCTAATTACTTTCATGCTCTAAGGAGACAAATGCACAGGGATTTTAGAAAGCCTTTAATAGTCATGACTCCTAAATCTTTATTAAGAAATAAATACTGTGTTTCTGATTTAGAAGACTTTAGTAAACAAAATTCATTTCACAGAATTTTATGGGATCATGCGATGGATCCTAAGATACAAGGTTTTATAGAATTAAAAAAACCAAAAAAAATTAAGAAAGTGATTCTGTGTTCTGGTAAAATATATTTTGACTTACTTCAAGAGAGAGAAAAGTTAAAAAGAGATAACATCGTATTTTTTAGAATAGAGCAACTTTATCCATTTCCTGCCAAAACTCTTGTGAAGGAACTTAGACCTTACGCTAAATCTGCAACATTTTATTGGTGTCAGGAAGAGCCAAAAAATATGGGTGCATGGTTTTCTGTTAGGGATTATATCCAATGGACATTGGATAATATTAAGGCTAATAATAATAAAATTTCTTATATAGGAAGAAGTCCAGATGCATCACCAGCAACGGGTTACGCAAAAAGACATATTTCTCAACAACAAGAAATTATAAAAAAAGTATTTGAAAAAAATTAATGAGTGAGAAAATTGTAGTTCCAGTTTTGGGAGAAAGTATAACAGAAGCAACTGTTTCAAAGTGGTTAAAAAATGAGGGTGATTTAGTAGATGCTGATGAACCTATTGTTGAATTAGAAACTGATAAAGTTAATTTAGAAGTTCCATCACCAATAAGTGGAGTTTTATCAAAAATTAATTCTAAAGATGGAACTAAAGTTGAGGTTGGTGCCTTGCTTGGCTCAATCTCAGAAAATGATTCCAGTGAAATTAAAAAAGAAACAATAAAAAAGATAGAACCAACATCAAAAGAAAATAATATTGTAAATTTAGAAGTTTCTCAAAAAGAGCTTAAAGTCTTTGACAAAAAATCTCAGGAGGAAACTGACGAACAAGAACCTTTAATTCTAACAAATGAAATTGAAGAAGAAAAAAATTTAGAAATAAAACCAAAAAATCAAAATATTTCTCCAGCAGTCCGAAAAATTATTGCTGAAAATAAAATAGATGTTCAGTCTATAAAAGGAACAGGCAAAGATGGTAGAATTTTAAAAGGAGATTTAATTAGTTTGATGGGGACACAACCCCAACCCTCTGAAAGAAAAGTAGAGTTTGGGCCAGAAGAAAAAATAAGAATGACGAGACTGAGACAAACTATAGCCAAAAGATTAAAACAAGCGCAAGAAAATGCAGCTATCTTAACAACTTTTAACGAAGTTGATATGTCAAATATCATTGAAATGAGAAAAGAAAATCAAAATGATTTTCAGAGTAGGTATGGGATTAAATTGGGCTTTATGTCTTTTTTTGTTAAGGCTAGCATAGTAGCTCTTAAATCATTTCCAGCAGTTAATGCTGAGATTGATGGAGAGCATATAATCTATAAAAATTATTATAATATTAGTTTTGCAGTAGGAACAGAAAAGGGTTTAGTAGTTCCAGTATTAAAAAATGCTGACGAGTTTTCATTTGCAGATATTGAGAAGAATATTAAAGAACTTTCAGAAAAAGCAAAAAATGGAAAATTAATAATTGAAGATCTACAAGGTGGAACTTTTACTATTAGTAATGGTGGAGTATATGGCTCAATGTTATCAACACCTATTTTGAATTTACCTCAGTCTGGCGTTTTGGGTATGCATAATATTGTTGAAAGACCGATTGTAGTTGAAGGTGAAATAAAGATTAAACCTATAATGTATTTAGCTTTATCTTATGACCATAGGATTATTGATGGAAAAGACTCAGTTTCTTTTTTAAAGATGATTAAAGAAAATTTAGAAGATCCAAGAAGATTATTTTTAGATATATAGATGTCAGAAAAATTTCAAGTTGTAGTAATTGGAGGAGGACCCGGAGGTTATGTTTGTGCCATTAGGCTAGCACAACTTGGATTAAAAACAGCCTGTATAGAATCTAGAGGATCTTTAGGCGGTACCTGTTTGAACGTTGGCTGTATACCTTCTAAAAGTTTATTAAATCTTTCAGAAGAGTTTCATAAGGTTAAGAATTTATTAAATAAAGGAATAGAAGTTGGTGAAGTGAAGCTTAACTTAGGCCAAATGATGAAAAGTAAGGACAAAGCAGTAACTGTTTTAACTAAAGGAGTCGAATTTTTATTTAAAAAAAATAAAGTCTCATATTTCAAAGGGCTTGGTAGAATTAAATCAAAAAATGAAATCTCAATAAAAGACTTCAATGATAAAGAGATTACTATTAACACTGATAAAATTGTAATAGCAACAGGATCATTACCAGTTCCTCTTCCAGGAGTAAAATTTGATGAAAAAGTTATTCTATCTTCTACTGGAGCTTTAAAAATTGATAAAGTACCAAAAAAAATGGTAATAGTTGGAGGAGGATATATTGGTCTAGAGATGGGGTCTGTATGGTCTAGGCTTGGATCAGAAGTACATGTAGTAGAATTTTTAGAACATATAACACCTGGTATGGATATGGAAATTTCAAACGAATTTATGAAAATTTTAAAAAAACAGGGAATTAGATTTCATATGCAGCACAAAGTTGAAAAAATTCAAAAAAAAAAATCTGGAGCTGTAGTTTCTACTACAGATAAAAATGGAGAAAAAAATGATTTTGACTGTGACGTAGTCTTGGTCTCAGTTGGTAGAAAACCAAATACAGAAGGGTTGAATTTAGATGCAATAGGTGTTGAACTAGATAAAAAGGAAAGAATCAAGACAGATAAAAATTTTAAAACTAATCAAAACAATATTTTTGCAATAGGTGATGTAATTACAGGTCCAATGTTGGCTCATAAAGCAGAAGATGAGGGCATAGCTGTTGCAGAAAATATTGCAGGTCAATCTGGACATGTAAATTATGATACAATTCCAGGAGTAATTTATACAACTCCAGAAGTTGCTACAATTGGAAAAACAGAGGAACAATTAAAAGAAATGAATATAAGTTATAAAGTTGGAAAATTTTCTTTTATGGCTAATTCAAGAGCAAAGGCGATTGATGAAGCTGAGGGATTTGTAAAAATTTTGGCAGATTCAAAAACCGATAAAGTTTTAGGAGCACACTTGATAGGACCTCACGCTGGTGAATTAATTGCAGAAATAGGTATAGCCATGGAGTTTGGAGCAAGTTCGGAGGATATCGCTAGAACTTGTCATGCTCATCCTACATTTTCTGAAGCAGTTAAAGAGGCAGCACTATCAGTAGATAAAAGAGCAATACACTCTTAAAAAATTCTCATATTATTAAATATGAAGTATCCGATTCTTTTACCAAATATTTTTGATTATCCATTTACTTATGAAAGCGATTTAAAATTAAAAATTGGTGATTATGTAATAGTTCCATTTGGTAAATCAAAGTTTACAGGAGTTGTTTGGGATGAATTTGAAAAAAATGATAAAAAAAATTTTAAAATAAAAAAAGTTTCAAAAAAATTAAAAATTCCAGGTTTAAAAAAAAATACAATTAAATTTCTAAATTGGTTTTCTAAATATAATTTAATCCCAAAAGGAATGGCATTAAAACTCTCTTTACTAGGAAATAATGCAATTGAAAAACTAAAAGATGAAATATATAAAGATTATATAGAAGAATTAATAAAAACTCCATTTGAGCTATCTTTAGACCAAAAACAATCTCTTAAACTTATGATTGAGTATAAAGATAAGTTTAGGGTACATGTTTTGCAAGGTACTACGGGCTCTGGAAAAACCATTGTATATTTTGCAGCTTTAAAAAAAATTATTGATGATGGTTTTCAGGGTTTAATTTTATTACCAGAGATTGGATTAACAGGTCAGTTCAAAGACAAATTTTGTGATTTTTTTGGGTTTGAACCAGCAGTTTGGCATTCAGGAGTGAGTAGAAAAAAAAAAGAAATAATATGGAGTGGTATTAATGAAGGAAAAATTAGAGTCATAATTGGAGCAAGATCATCTCTTTTTTTACCATTTAAAAAATTAGGATTAATTATAGTTGATGAAGAACATGACCAGTCTTATAAGCAGGATGAAGGAATTATTTATAATGCTAGAGATATGGCAATAGCTAGGGCTTCTTTTGAAAACATACCTATCAACTTGATAACAGCAGTCCCCTCAATTGAAACTTATGATAATATTAAAAAAGGAAAATATACCGTTTCAATATTAAAAAAAAGATACCAAAATGCATCGTTACCAAGCTATGAAGTAATTAATTTGAACAATATAAAACTTGAAAAACAATCTTGGTTATCAAAAGAAATAATTACAAAAGCAAATTATCATTTAGAAAAAAAAGACCAAGTTTTATTTTTTTTAAATAGAAGAGGATTTTCTCCCCATGTATTATGTAAAAAATGTTTTAGTTCATATTCCTGTCCAAATTGCTCTATTAATTTAGTTTTCCATAAACGTAAAAATACTCTTTTATGTCATTACTGTGGTTTTAAATCGTCGTTAGAAAAAAATTGTTTAAAAGAAGGAAAATGTGATTTTATCTTTAGTGGCCCTGGAGTTGAAAGAATTTCAGAGGAAATCAAAAAAAGTTTTCCTTTAAAAAAAATTGAAATTTTTTCAAGTGATACAATGAATAAAAAAGACTCTTCACAAAAATTAAAAAAAATTATAAATAATGAAACAGAAATTCTTGTTGGAACGCAATTAATTTCAAAAGGTTTTCA
>CABYDK010000016.1 GCA_902517735.1 uncultured Pelagibacteraceae bacterium | reverse complement strand
TGAAAAAATTCCAATAACGATGCAGTCTAAAACTTTTATTTTATTTTGATTATAAATTCTCCAAGAATAATAAACAACAATAGACCAAAAAGGTAGTTGACAAACATTTACATTAAATTCTGGAGTTGTAAAATTATAGAAATATATTGACTCTAACAAAAGAACTGAAATTAAACTTAGAAATACATTATTCAAAATTTCATGAGCTAGCTTAAATACGTAAATAAAAGCAATAATAACGAATATCTGACTTAATAGGTAGTAAGCCCAATCTTGAGCACCAAAAATTTGATAAAATATCTCAGAAAAGAAAGCGCTTCCTGGAGGATGTTTATTAAAGCCCCAATCTAGATTACTCCCCCAAGCAAGAGCTTCTATAGTGTCTAAGGGCAAATTATGATTTGTAAGTGTTGGAACTAAAGTCCAAATAATTAAATGAGAAAAAATAAAAATAAAAAAAATATTATATATATTTCTTTTAAAAACATCCATAATTTAACATTTACATTAATTAACCCAGCTTGACACTATAATTTTGCTGAATATACTTCGCCGCTAATAATTTATTGCAATGCCGAAAACATCAAAAGTAAAAAAAAAAATTGTTAAAGCAAAACCAAAAAAAACAACTAAATCCAAAGAAATTAAGAAAGTCCCTTTAAAAATTTCAAAAACTTATGTACCTAAGGATACAGAAAAGTATATGACTGAAAAACATAAAGTATATTTTAGAATTAAATTACAGGAATGGAGAAAAGAATTGGTTAAAGCTAATAATGAAGCACTTTACAATGGAAGTATGGATGATAATAGCATTTCAGCAGATATTGTTGATCAAGCTAGTTCTTACACCGATAAAAATGTGGAAATGAAAGCAATAAATAGACAAATAAAATTAATTTCAGAAATTGATAAAGCTCTTATTAGAATTAAAGACGATACTTATGGATATTGTTTGGATACTGCAGAACCAATTGGTCTAAAAAGACTAATGGCTAGACCAATTGCAAAATATACAATTGCTGCTCAAGAAAAACATGAAAAAAATGAAAAGGTTCACGCTGATGACTAAAAAAAGAAAAAAAAATAAATCACCGCATAACCCGATTACTTATAATTTTACAAAAAAGTATATTTATTTTTATTACGCTTTTTTTTGGATACTTTTACTTTTATTTGTATTTACTAGATGAATATAAAATTTGTTTTAATAATTATTATTATACTTGCTATCGAGTTATCAGGTCATGGAATCGTAAGCTCACTAATGAAACTTTTAAGTTCTATGAATTAATTTGCGTCTAAAACTGCGTGTAAAAATTGTTTAGTTCTTTCATTTTGAGGGTCACCAAATAGTTGTTCTGGGGGTCCTTGCTCAAAAATTTTTCCCTCATTAAAAAAACATACTCTATCTGAAATCTCTCTAGCGAACCCCATTTGATGGGTTACCATTATCATAGTTAAGTTATGTTCTTTATTTAGAGATCTTATAACGTTTAAAACTTCACCAACAACTTCTGGATCTAGTGCTGAGGTTATTTCATCTAAAAGCATTACTTTTGGTCTCATAGCTAAAGCTCTTGCAATCGCTACCCTCTGTTGTTGTCCACCAGATAATCTGCTTGGGTGTTGATCTTTTTTATCTGTAAGACCAACAAGTTCTAATAATTCTAAAGCTCTTGCCTCTGCCTCTTCTTTTTTCATACCTAATACTTCAACTGGAGCTTCTATACAATTTTGTAAAGCTGTCATATGTGGAAATAAATTAAATTGTTGAAATACCATACCTATTTTCGATCTTCTTTCTCTTAGATATTTTTCATTCGCATCAACTAAACTTCCATTTGAATCCATATGTGTTAAAGGTTCTCCATCTAAATGAATTACTCCACCGTTTATCTTTTCCAAGGTCATTAAAACTCTCAATACAGTTGTTTTTCCTGATCCAGATGGACCTATGATTGAAACCATTTCATTCTTTTTAATTTCTAGATTAAGTTTATCTAAAACAACTAAATCACCGTATTGTTTAGTTACTTCATCAAACTTCACTATAATTTGTTCTGAATTATTGTTTTTCATAATCTATTTTTTTATCTTACCTTGGGATATATTAACATCTCTCTCAAGTTTTCTAACCCACATTGCTGCAGGAATTGATAGCGTCAAAAATATGATACCCACTAAAGTATAAGGTTCTAAATATCTATAATTATAACCACCAACTGCTGTGGCTGCGTGAAATAATTCTGCAACACCAATTGTTGATAAAAGTGGTGTATCTTTAAATATTCCGACTAAATAATTACCCATTCCAGGAATAGCTATAGGAAATGCCTGGGGAAGAACTATTCTTCTATATGTGTAAATTGTAGAAAAATTTAAAGCTCTACAAGCTTCCCATTGTGTCTTTGAAACTCCCTCAAGTGCTCCACGATACACTTCTGACATATATGTTCCAAAGTGAAGACCAATAGTAATCATTCCACACACCCAAGCAGATAAAGTAATACCAAACTGTGGTAGTACGAAATAAACAAAAAATAATTGTATTAGTAGTGGTGTTGATCTTATAAACTCAACTATTTCTCTGTTTACCCAATTAAAAATTTTAGAGGGTGTTCTTTGTGCTAATAAAAAAAATAATCCAACAATCAAAGCGATTGCATAACCTACTCCAGCTGCAAGAATAGTATTAAATGTTGCAATTGCCATTTGAGGCAAAATTTCATAAGTAAAATCCCATCTCCAACCCATTTCCATGTTCTAAATTTTCTCCTTTCCAACTTTTCTAGCTGCTAAAACTTCTAACCATCTTAAAAATGGGACTAATGCGAATCTCGCCATGATGTAATAGATAAGTAATGCTGTTCCAAAACATTGTGCTGATAACCACGTTATAGAGTTAATTTGTTTTGCTTCAAAAGTAAGATCAACGACGGTAACTAATGCTACTAATGCAGTAGCTTTTAATAATTCTACAGTTAAATTTGCTGCTGGCGGTAATATTATTGGAAAAATTTGAGGAATAATAATTCTCTTAATTCTTTTTGCTGGAGTAAAATTTAAGGAATGGGCAGCCTCCCATTGTCCTTTAGGTACCGCAAGTATTCCAGCTCTAACTACTTCAGCACCATATGCTCCAAAATTCAGACCTAGAGCTACTACACCTGCAGTAAAAGCTTCTAATGATATTCCGAAAAATGGTAAAACATAGTACGCCCAAAATAATTGTACTAAAAGAGATGTACCTCTAAAAAATTCTATATATACGGTAGCTGTTCCTTGTATTATCGGATTTTTTGAAAGCCTCATCAGGCCGAATATCAAAGAAATAATTACATAAAGAATCATTGAACAAACAAGCACTTTCACAGTTGTTACTGTCCCAAGCAAAAGGGTTATTCCATGTTCATTTAAAAATTCAAAATAAGTCAAATAAATACCTTTAAATTTTAAAAACCAGGCAACAATTAAGCTGCCTGGTTTATTTTTAATAACTTATTAAATTATTTAGTTGAGCAAGCCCACGCGGTACTCATGTCTGGTGGAGGAAGTTGGGCTTTATCATACCCATACTCTCCAGCTCTTTTCAACATTGTTGCTGGGTTAGCCATAACTTTAGCTAGAGCTGCATTAAATGCTTCTCTAAATTTGTCATCACTTTTTCTAAATCCAATACCTACAACGTTTAAAGTTTCCTTAGGCATTAATTTTGGATCAGTAACTTCAAATTTTCCATTAGTTTTTTTCTCATGCTCTTTAGCACCGAAGAATGTTTGCACTGCAACATCAGCTCTTCCAGCTTTCATTGCTGCAAGAATTCCAACTTCACCTTCAACTAAAAGCATTTGACTGTCTGGCACACCATATTTTTTAGCTGCTTCTACAGTGTTAAATCCAGTTCCTGTTACTAATTTAGCACCGGTTGAAATAACATCAGCATAATTGTTTATGTTTTTAGGATTTCCTTTCGGTACTAACATTGCATCACCAAATACACCTATAGGATCTGAAAAGTCCATATTTTCACATCTACTTTTTAAGATGTACATTCCTCCAGTAATCATATCTGCACGGTCTGCATTTAATCCTGGAATTAATCCTGACCATTCAAAAACTTTTGTTTCATGTTCAGTGATACCCATCTCTTCTAGAACTGTTAATGCTATCATGTTAACAAATCCTAAAGCTTCACCACCATCTCCAGCATAAGCCCACGGCACTGCTGTTCCAAAACCAAGTCTTAATTTGTGTCCATCCGCAAGTCTTTCAGTAAGAGTTTTTGCATTTACAGAAGAAATTGAAAAAAGAAGCACAAGTAAAACTGTTAATGACTTAAATATTTTACTCATATTTATCTCCTCATTGTTTTTAATTAATAAATAATTAAATCAAAAAAGATTTAAAAAGTATAGTTGAAAAATTACAATCTCAAGTTGATAAAAATTATTTTACAGAAACATTATCACCAATATTTAACCGTCCATCATCAAGAGCAGTAAGATAAATTCCCATATTAAAGTGATCATAATTATTTTTTAGTGATTGAAGTAAATTTAAACTATTATCATCAGTATTAGGTTTTAAATTAATTGCTACACACCTTGGTATATTTTTTTCAACTTTAAATGAAATATTATTTATTTTAATAATTTTTCCAATCCAGTTTCTTTCTTCCCATGCTTCCATTCCTTCTACATGAATATTGCCTCTAAATCTTTGAGGTTCTATTGTCTGATTTGTTTTTTTTTCAAAATCTTTAATACTTTTGTTATTTAGACAAGATATCGAGTGAGTTAAGACAGTTTTATTTGAAATCGATGTATCAAAAAAAGGAATCTCTGTATTTTTCATCAAAAATATTGGTTTTTGAAGGGAATTCTCTAATTCTAAAATTTTGTTTGAAAGCAACTCATACTCATTTGTCTTACTTACATCAATTGTCAAAATTTCATTATTCTTTTGAGAAAATGTTAATTTATTATCTTTAAATATAAAATTATACTTATTTAACACAGGAGAATTTTTGAGAGTTAAAATTTTATTCCATTTACCTCTTCTCTCATTGAGATTTTTTTCAAATAATTGAGCTTGATTAAATTCTAAACCCTTCGAAAATGCAAAAACTCTATCCCCAACTATTCCTATATTTTTTCTTATCTTACAATCACTAACAGTTTGAAATGATATTGATTTTACTGGGCAGTAATTTATTGAAGAAATAGATACACTCATATAATCTTTTTTAATAATATGTCTTATCTTTCCTCAAATCAACTCAAACAGTATAAAGACGAGGGGTTTGTTTCTCCATTAAATATTTTTTCAAAAGAAAAGGCAAAAGAAATAAGAAATGAAATTGAATTAATTGAAAACAAATTACCCGGAGAATTAGAAAAATCAGGTAGATATAACGCTCATTTAATTTCACCATTGTTAGATGAAGTTACACATAATTCAAAAATTCTAGATGCAGTTCAAAGTTTAATTGGTGAAAATATACTTGTTTGTGGAACAACTTTATTCATTAAAAATCCTTATGAACAGGGATTTGTTAGCTATCATCAGGATGCTAAATATATTGGTTTAGAGCCTCATAATTGGGTCACTGCATGGGTTGCTATAACTGACTCTAATGAAAAAAATGGTTGTATGAGAATGTGGTCAGGCTCACATAAAGATAATCTTAAAGAACATGATGAAAAATTTAATGAGGGTAATTTATTAACTAGAGGTCAAACAGTTAAGAATGTACCAAAAGAAAAGACAACCCCTCTAATTTTAGAGGCTGGACAAATGTCTCTTCATCATCCAACTGTTGTTCATGGCTCAGAACTAAACAAAAGTAATGATCGAAGAATAGGTTTTGTAGTTCAGAGTTATATCGGAACGAATGTAAAACAAGTTTTAGGTAAAAATGGTGTTCAGCTTGCAAGGGGAGTTGATGAATTTAATTATCACGAAATAATTGATAGACCTCAAAATTTACTTGATGAAAAAGATATTAAATTAAAAAAACAAGAAAATGATAATCTTCAGGAAATTTTTTATAAAGGTTCAGATAAAAAAGGTAAATTTTAATTAAAATTTTGGAATTTCTGAACCATTATTATAATGGTCATAGCCTTTGATAACAGCATCACGACTTGCAATATCTAAATACCACCTGGAAAGGCTCTTAAAATTCTTAAGTCCTATATCATGCCATTCATGTCTAGCAATCCATGGCCACGTTGCAATGTCAGCTATAGAATATTTTTCTCCAGCAAGATATTTTGAGTTTTCTAAACGATTATCAAGATCTTGATAAATTTTTTTGGCAATCTTAAAATATCTTTCCTCACCAAATTCACTCTTACCAGAATTATAATGATGAAATTGATGGTGCTGACCAATCATGGGACCTACATATCCCATTTGTGCCATTAACCATTGATTTATTTTTAGTCGATTTTCTTTATCATAAAACTTTCCACTCTTTTCCCCTAGATACATCAAGATAGCCCCTGACTCGAAAATAGTCTCATTTGTATCATGATCAATAATTACTGGGATCTTACTAAATGGACTTATTTTTATAAAATCTGGATTAAATTGTTCTCCATTATTTATATCTACTTTGGTAAGTTTATATTTATAATTTATCTCTTCCAACATGATAGTAATTTTTTTACCATTGGGAGTATCAGCTGAAAGTAATTCAATCACCTTTTACACCAAGACGATCTTTGATTGCTTTAGATGAAGTTGTAAATTCAAATCTATATTTTTCATTAGGTCTTGCTAGCTTAAAACATGCTCTTGCAGCTAAAGCACCTTCATGAAAACCTGACAAAATAAGTTTTAATTTACCTGGATAAGTACAAATATCACCCACCGCATAAATACCTTTTTGATTTGTCTCAAATTTTTCAGTATCAACTTCAATGGTCTTTTTATTAATATTTAAACCCCAATCAGCTATTGGACCAAGTTGCATAATTAATCCAAAAAATCCTAAAACATAATCAGTTTTAACATTTTTGGTTTCTTTATTATCATGTTTAATCTCAATGTTTTCTAATTTTTCTTTGCCATTAATTCCGGTCATTTGGTATTTGGTAAGTAAATTTATTTTTCCAGCTTTGCTAAGCTTATGAACTTGGTCTACTGTGGCCTGGGCGGCTCTAAATTCATCTCTTCTATGAACTAAATTTACTTTTGAATTTTTGGATAATTCTACTGCCCAATCTAAAGCACTATCTCCACCACCAAATATTGTTACTGTTTTTCCTTCAAATATACTTTTATCTTTAATTGAATAAAGAACTGATTTATTTTCAAATTTTTCACAATCTTTAACGGGAAATTTTCTTGGCTCAAATGAGCCTACACCACCAGCAATAATTACATTAGGGGTTAAAAAAGACTTTCCATTACTTGTTTTAACAATCCAATTATCTTTATCTTTTTTCACTTCGTCCACTCTTTCACTTAAATGAAATTTAATATTAAAAGGTTTTAATTGGTTTAATAAATTGTTTGTTAGTTCTTCTCCAGTACATTCAGGAACAGCAGGAATATCGTAAATGGGTTTATCTGGATAAAGTTCAATACATTGACCACCAATTTTATCTAAATTGTCAACTATTTCACAATTAAGTCCAATTAGTCTTAGTTGGTGAGCAGTAAACAAACCTGTCGGTCCTGCTCCAATTATTAATGCATCTATTTTATTCATTTAAGCTTGCTTAGATGGAATTTTAATTATTAGTCCATCAAGTTCATCTGAAACTATAAGTTGGCAACTTAGTCTACTATTTGTTTTTGGTTCAAATGCCATATCTAACATATCCTCTTCACCATCTTCTTTTTTAGGAAGTTTATCTAACCAATCTTCTTTGACATAAACATGGCAAGTTGCGCAAGCCATTCCTCCCCCACAATCAGCATCAATACCTGGAATATCGTTTTGTACTGCACCCTCCATTACTGTTAAGCCATTTTGAACATCAACAGTGAAGGTTTGATTATCATGAGTCAAATAAGTTATTTTAGACATAAAATATTTATAAAGGCAAAAAAAAATAGGGCAAGTATGTAAAACATACTCGCCCTATAAATTAAATTTAAACAGTAATTATCTGCTTCTTGCGCCAGCTGAACTTACTGCAGCAGCCCAGATTACTAGACCGAATGCAATTTTGTTTATAAAGTCAGCTAAGTTGTAAACAACGTTAAGTGAGTTAGCATCTACTCCACCTGTTAGGTAACCAAATACGTAACCTAATGGATAAATTGCCCAACCTACTGTAACAATCATTCTCATTGCACCAAAAGCGGTAACAAGAGCTTTGTTTCCACTTTTTGAAGCAGCTTTTCCAGCTTCACCTGAGAATATTTCATAAAGAATGTATACCCAACCTGCCATACCGATAACGAAACCAAGTGTAGCGTTGATGTATCCAGCTTCTCCTAGATATCCTCCGATTAACATTACTAATGAACCGATTAACAATCTCCAGAAAATTCCAGAATTTGCTTTTCTTACAGCTACTAGAATTAAATAGAATTCTATCATCTGTAATGGCACAGTAATTAACCAATCAATATATCTATATACTGTTGGTGAGTCACCAGTACTTACCCATACATCTCTCATGTACATGTAATGGATAAAAGCAATACCAGTTACAAGACCTGCAACAGTTACTGACGTTTTCCAGCCAGGAGCAACAGTGCTTCTTTCCATGAAGAAGAAAGCAGTAGCTGCCAACATACCCATTGAAATTACCCAAAAGGAAATTCCAACAAAGTCATCAGAAGCTAACATAACAGTCGCTGCGTTTGCTACACCTGTAATACCAATTAAGGCAACAACAGTAAGAGCAAACAATTTAAGTTTTTTCATAAAAAACTCCCTCTTTAGTTAGTTTTTACTTTGTTTAGTTTATATAAACTAGGCTCAGGCTTCCCTAAGCCAAAGTTGAGCGTTAAATAACAAATTAAATCACTTTATAGAAGACTTAATTGTCATTTATTTACGTTGATTTTATTGGTTTTTTAAAATTAAATACAATTTATAAGTTAAAAATCAAAAAAAGAAACGTTATCGAATCAAAATACTATGTCAGAGAAGTTTAGTAAAATTTACGATCATTCTATAAAAAACCCTGAGAATTTTTGGCAAGAAGCATCAAATGATATTTTTTGGTTTAAAAAACCAACTAAAATATTGAACAAATCAAATCCTCCTTTTTACAAATGGTTCGAGGATGGAATTACAAATACTTGTTATAACGCTTTAGATTTTCATATTGATCAAGGTAAAGGAAAAAGAACAGCACTAATCTACGACAGTCCAATCACTGGAAGCAAATATAAACTAACATATGAAGAATTAAGATCAAAAGTTTCAAAATTTGCAGGAGCACTCAAGAACCAGGGAGTCAATAAAGGAGATAGAATAATCATATACATGCCCATGATACCTGAGGCGGTAATAGCAATGTTAGCTTGTGCCAGAATTGGAGCAATTCATTCAGTAGTCTTTGGAGGATTTGCTTCAAATGAACTTGCAAGTAGAATAGACGATAGTAAAGCAAAAGTATTAGTCACAGCCTCATGTGGTTTTGAACCTGGAAGAACAGTTGAATATAAACCTTTAGTAGATGAAGCTGTAAAACTAGCTAATCATAAAATCGATAAAATGATTTTATTTCAAAGAACTGCTCATGAAGTGAAATTAAACGCCCCTAAAGAAATAAGTTGGGATGAAGTTTTGTTAAAAGCAAAAGAAGTTGATTGTGTTGAAATGAATTCAAATGAGTTTGCTTATATTCTTTATACTTCAGGAACAACTGGTACACCAAAAGGAATTGTAAGAGATATTGGTGGTCACATAGTAGCATTAAAATGGACCATGAAAAATATTTACAATATTGATGAAGGAGATATTTGGTGGTCTGCAAGTGATATCGGTTGGATTGTTGGACACTCATATATTGTTTATGCTCCTTTATTTAAAGGATGCACAACAGTTTTATTCGAGGGTAAACCAGTGGGCACTCCGGATGCTGGAGCATTTTGGAAAATTATTTCTGATTATAAGGTAAAATCTTTATTTACCGCACCTACTGCTTTCAGAGCTATTAAAAAAGAAGATCCTAAAGGTGAATTTTTTTCTAAATATGATCTTTCTAAATTTGAAAGTCTATTTCTTGCTGGGGAAAGAGCTGATCCAGATACAATTAAATGGGCTGAAAATTTATTAAAAGTTCCGGTAATTGATCACTGGTGGCAGACTGAAACAAGTTGGGCTATTAGTTCTAATTGTACAGGTATTGAAATGATGGAAACTAAATATGGTTCTGCATGTAAAGCTGTTCCTGGTTATGATGTAAAAGTTATCAAACAAGATCACAGCTTGGCAAAACCAAATGAGATGGGAGATATTGTTGTAAAATTACCGTTACCACCTGGAACATTTCCAACTCTTTGGAATGCAGATAAAAGATATAAAGACAACTATATGTCAAATTATGAGGGGTACTATCAAACTTATGATGCCGGACATATTGATGAAGATGGTTATATTTGGATAATGTCTAGAACAGATGACATCATAAATGTAGCTGGTCATAGACTATCTACTGGTGCTATCGAAGAAGTTTTGTCAGAACATCAATCAGTTGCTGAATGTGCAGTACTCGGTATTGCAGATAAGTTAAAAGGCCAATTACCTATAGGTTTAATTGTTTTAAAAGCAGGGGTTGATAAAGATAATGCAACTATTTCAAAAGAATGCATTCAAATGGTGAGAGATAAAATTGGACCTGTAGCAGCTTTTAAAGTTGCTATAGTTATTAAAAGACTTCCAAAAACAAGATCTGGTAAAATACTGAGGGGAACAATTAGAAAAATGGCAGATAATGTTGACTTTAAAATGCCTCCTACAATTGATGATCCTTTAATATTAGATGAAATAAAAGATGATCTTATAAAAAATAATATTCTAAAAAGTGCTTAAAACTTATTTATTTTTAATAGGGGCAATTTTTTTTGAAGTTGCAGGTACAATACTTCTTCCTGTTTCTCAAAATTTTACTAAATTAATTCCAACAACTTTTCTTGCAGTTTTTTATTTAAGTGCTTTTTACCTTCTTACATTTGTTGTAAATAAACTTCCTATTGCAATAGTTTATGCAAGTTGGAGTGGACTCGGAATATTTACAATAGCAATTTTAGGATACATATTTTTCAAACAAACTTTACAATGGCAGGCTATAGTTGGTTTATTTTTAATTGTTTTAGGCGTAATTCTAGTAAATATTTATAGTGCAAAATTATAAAATATGAAAACAGTTTTAATTACAGGAGGATGTGGTTTCATTGGATCTCATTTAACACTTTTCTTGAAAAAAAAAAATTTTAATGTAATCGTAATCGATAACTTAATTATAGGTAAAAAAAAATTATTTAAAGGTGACAAATTTTTTAAAATAGATATTACAAATAAAGTTAAATTAGAAAAAGTTTTTAGAGAAAATAAAATTTTCGCAATATATCACTTAGCTGGACTAAGCAAACTTACAGAATCATTTAAAAAAAAAAGATTATATGAAAAAAATAATGTTCAAGGCACAAAAAATATTATTCAATTAACTAAAAAATATAAAATAAAATATTTGATTTTTTCAAGTTCTGCATCAGTTTATGGCAAAAAAAGGGAGTTTCCAATTAATGAAAAGTCTTCCTTAAATCCCATTTCTTATTACGGTAAAACAAAATTATTATCTGAAAAATTAATAAAACATGAATGTAAAAAAAAAAAAATTAAATCGATATGTTTACGATATTTTAATGTAGTAGGTTCAAACTTCAAAAATAAAATTGGCGAAATACATAATCCACCTATTCACCTTATTCCAATCTTAATAAGAAATATCATTTTAAACAAACCTATAAATATAAGATTAAATTTTAATACTAAAGATAAATCTGGAATTAGAGATTATATAGACGTAAACGATATGGCAAGAGCACATTATTTATGTTTAAAAAAATTGATTAAAATAAAAAAAAATTTTTTAGTTATAAATCTTGGATCTAAAAAATATTTCAGTGTAAAAGAAATATTTCAAATAATTCATAAAAAAATAAAAATAAAAAAAATTAAGATTGTTTTTTCTAAGAAACTAAAAGGAGAACCTGATAAATTAGTTGCAAGTGGAACACTAGCAAAAAAAATTCTTGGATGGAGACCTAAAGTTAAAATTCAAAATTCTATTTCCAACATGATTTTGTGGGAAAAGTATAAATTAAAAAATAAAAGAAAATTTGTTAACTAGCTTCGTAATCAAAAAGTCTAATGAATATTTATTCTTTTTAAATTTCTTAGGATTCAAGAATAATATAAAATCAAAGGCCTGACTTCGTCTATTCCACCATTTTAAGTTAATAAACTTCTTAAATTTTTTGTCGTAGCTGTCCTCATAATATCTATAAAAAGTCAAATTTTTTTTTAATAAATTAAATTGATTTTTGTTTATTGCAAAATAAGTTGATAATCTGAAGTCTAACCACAACTCATTAAATTTTTTTACAAATATTCTATTTATAGCTTTTTTAAAACTACTTTTTTTTACACTTATGCAGCTAGTTG
>CABYDK010000015.1 GCA_902517735.1 uncultured Pelagibacteraceae bacterium | reverse complement strand
AGAAATTTTAATGCATGGATACATGAATGTAGAGGCATTGAAAAAAACTATCGAGACCAAAGAAGCTCATTATTTTAGTAGATCAAGAAAATCTATCTGGCATAAAGGAAAAACAAGTGGTTTTACCCAAAAAGTAACTGAGATTAAAATTGATGATGATCAAGACTCTATTTGGATGACAGTTGATATTGGTAATGGAGCTAGTTGTCATGTTGGTTATCGTTCATGTTTTTATAGATCAGTTCCTTTAGGGCCTATAAATAATGGAAGAAAAGTTGAGATGAAATTTACAGAAAAAGAAAAGAAATTTGATCCAGAGAAAGTTTATAAAGGTCAGTCTAATCCAACAAAAATTTAAAAGAGTTAAAACTTAAGTGGTTATATTTTTGTATTTAGTTTACTTATCATTAACTATAAATTTTAGATTTTGTGAATATTAAAAAATACTTTAAAATTAAATATTATAGAGAAATTTTTGATCTTAAAAATCACTTATTTAGAAAAGAAGCATTATTAAAAATAAATCATATAGTCGGAACATCTAATAAATTAATTTTTCTAAATAAGTCAAAACTAAATGAAATATATGAAATACTTAATGAACATGATCAAATTAACAAAGATAGTATGTGGCATTCAATATTTAACAAATACCATATTGAATTTCTAAACTTTACTAAAAATAATAAGAATAATTTAAAATATGCTCTAGATAATCCTCGATTATTTAATATTTTTTATGGATTTGATAACAATGTTAAAGTATTTCATGATAATCCAGGTTTCAACTTTAAATTTAAATATTCTGTATCTATAGTAGATAAACTGATTTCTTTATGTGAGTCTCTAGAAATTTTAAGATTAGATAATCCTGAATACCATAACAAAAAATATAAGGATTTAAATATCGAAAAGTTAATTAGTAAAATTGAAAAGAAAATTAAATTAAAACTGAAATTTAAAAATCCATTTCCAGGTGAAAAAGGTATAAAAACAAGTAGAGGAATTATATCTGAAAGAGAGATCCAAGCTATTTATCAAGCATATAAAATAAAAAAAATCATGAATGATAATAAGTTTAAAACAAAAAATATTTTAGAATTTGGAGGGGGTTTAGGTAGAACAGCTTATTATTGTTATCAATTTGGAATTAAAAACTATACGCTAGTGGATCTTCTAGTGCCTAGAATATGTCAGATAAATTATTTATCTCGACTAATTAATGATAAAAAAATTATTTCTAAACCAAAAAATATAGATTTTAAAAACAATAATATAAAAATAATATCTCCTGAAATTCTTTTTTCTAATAATATCAAATTTGATTTAGTATTTAATTCGGACTCATTTACAGAAATTGATTATCAAAATCAAAAAAAATATAAAAATTATGTAATAAAAAATTCAAAAATTTTTTTCTCTATAAATCATGAGTATAATCATTATAAAGTGGGTGATTTTTTTAAGACAAAAAATCTTAAAGAATACACAAGAAACTTATATTGGTTAAAAAGAGGATATGTTGAGGAAAAATTTAAATTTAAGTAATATGCTGAATAAAATATGAATAAAAAACAAAAAAATGTTCTAGGATATGCTCTTGAACAATGCTCTCTCGATCCACTAACAGGATGGTACAGAGATGGGTGTTGTAATACCGATGAAAAAGATAATGGAGTTCATACTGTTTGTGCTAAAGTAACTACAGAATTTTTGGAATGGTGTAAGGAAGCTGGGAATGACCTTATAACTCCACATCCTGAATTTGGTTTTCCAGGATTAAAAGATGGGGATGGTTGGTGTGTTTGTGCAAGTTGGTATGCTAGAGCAGTAGAGGCAGGAAAAGGCTGTCCTATATACTTAAAAAGTACTCATCAAAACACTCTTAAGATTTTACCTATTGAAACTTTAAAGAAATTTGCAATTGATCTCTCATAAATTATTATAATTCATTAGATTACATATTTCCATATTTTGGACCCCCTCCACCTTCAGGTGTAACCCAAATAATGTTTTGGGATGGCTCTTTAATGTCACAAGTTTTACAGTGAATACAGTTTTGAGAGTTTATAACAAATTTATTTTTTCCATTTTCATTTTGAACCTCATACACACCTGCAGGACAATATTTTTGAGCAGGCTCATCATATTTTTCTAAAGTGTATTTAATTGGTAATTCCGGATCCTTTAATTTTAAATGAACTGGTTGATTTTCAGCATGGTTTGTACCTGTTAGATAAACAGAGCTTGTTTTATCAAATGTAATAATGTTGTCTGGCTTTGGATAATTAATTTTAGGCATTTCATTAGATGGCCTTAGAGTTTCATGATCAGCATGTTTGTGTCTCAAAGTAAAAGGAAATTTTCCTCTAAACAATATTTGATCTATTCCTGTAAAAATAATTCCTAAAATTAGACCCCAACTAAAACTTGGCTTAACATTTCTGGCTTTATATAATTCTTTATGCAGCCAGCTTTCTCTAAAAAGATTATCATATAAAGAGAGATCTTTTCCATCTTTTAAATAATGATTAATTGTTTCGGCCGCAATCATTCCACTTTTCATCGCAGTATGAGAACCTTTTATCTTAGGCATGTTTAAAGTTCCCGCATCACATCCTATAAGTAAAGCTCCAGGCATATACATTTTAGGTAAACTTTGCAAACCTCCCTCAATTAAAGCACGAGCTCCATATGAAATTCTCTTTCCCCCTTCTATAATATTCTTAATTTTTGGATGAGTTTTAAATCTTTGAAATTCGTCAAATGGAGATAAATGAGGATTTTTATAGTCCAAACCAATGACATAACCTAAAAAAACTTGTTTGTTCTCAGCATGATATATAAAACTTCCACCATAGGTATTATTATCCAATGGCCAGCCTGCTGTATGCATCACTAGTCCTTCCTCATGTTTTTTTTCATTAATTTCCCAAATTTCTTTGAATCCAATTCCATATTGTTGAGGATCTTTACCTTTATCAAGTTCAAACTTTTTAATTAATTGTTTTCCTAAATGGCCTCTGCATCCTTCAGCAAAAACAGTTACTTTTCCAATTAAATCTATACCAGGCTCATAACTATCTTTTTGATTACCGTCTTTATCTATTCCCATATCTTGAGTCGCAACTCCTCTTACTGAACCGTCTTCTTTATATAAAATTTCACTAGCTGGAAATCCAGGAAATATTTCGACTCCTAGGGCTTCAGCTTGTTCTCCAAGCCATCTACATAAATTAGCAAGACTAATGATATAATTTTTATGATTTTGTTGAACTGAAGGTAATAACCAAGTCGGCCAAGATAAGGATTTTGTTTTTCCTAAAAATAAAAATTTTTCTTTTTTAACTTTAGTTTTAATTGGTGCATTTAATTCCCTCCAATTAGGAATTAATTCATCCAATGCTCTAGTTTCAAACACATTTCCACTTAAAATATGTGCTCCTATCTCTGATGCTTTTTCTAATAAACAAATATTTAAATTAGGATCAATTTGTTTAAGTTTAATTGCAGTTGATAATCCTGATGGTCCTCCACCAACAATTACAACATCATATTCCATCGACTCTCTAGCCATATAATATTTTTATCTTTAAGGATTATTTTTGTATAGTGTTTAATTTGTTCAACTCTTCCAAAAATTGTGGAAGTGCCTCAAAAAGATCTGCCTCAAGTCCATAATCTGCAACGCTAAAGATGGGGGCTTCTCCATCTTTGTTGATTGCGACAATTACTTTGCTCTCTTTCATTCCTGCTAAATGCTGAATAGCTCCAGAAATACCTACTGCAATATATAAATCTGGCACAACTACTTTTCCAGTTTGCCCAACTTGATGATCATTAGTGATATATCCAGCATCAACCGCTGCTCTAGAGGCTCCTATTGCAGCACCTAATTTATCTGCAACTTCAGTAATAAGTTTAAAATTTTCCCCACTTTCCATCCCTCTTCCACCTGAGACTACTATTCTCGCAGTTCCAAGTTCTGGTCTATCTGATTTAATTTCCTCTCTTTTTATAAATTTAGTCTGTTGATACTCTTCAGCCCCATCTATTTTTTCAATTTGTGCAGAACCACCTGAACTTTCACATGGTTCAAAGGAAGTTGGTCTGATTGTTATACATTTTTTTGAATCTTTACTTTTAACAGTTGCAAAAGCATTTCCAGCATAAATCGGTCTTTGAAAAGTATCTGAAGATATAACTTTTGTGATATCGCTAATTTGAGAAGTGTCTAACTTAGCAGCAATTCTTGGCATTAAGTTTTTACCAAATGTATTTGCAGATGAAACGATATGAGAATAGTTCTTTGATATTTTTACTATAACAGGTTCAAAGTTTTCTGCGGTGAAGTTTTCATAATGAGGTGCCTCAACACTGATAACTTTTTTAATAGGAGGTAATGCCGCTAAAGCTTTTTGAGCCTCCTCAGAATTATGACCAATAATTATAGCATGAACTTCTTGATCAATCTGTGATGCTGCAGTGACAGCATTCAATGTAAAAGGTCTTAACTCTTTATTGTTATGTTCCGCTATTAATAATACTGACATTAAATTACCTTTGCTTCATTTTTTAATTTTTGAACTAACTCTGCAACACTTGAGACTTTAATTCCAGCTTTTCTTTTTGGAGGTTCTTCTACTTTTATTTGAGCAATTCTGGGAGCCAAATCAATTCCAAGATCTGATGCATTAAGTTGATCAATAGGTTTTTTTTTAGCTTTCATTATATTTGGTAATGATGCGTATCTTGGTTCATTTAATCTTAAATCACATGTAACAATTGCAGGAATATTAATTTCAATTGTTTCTAATCCTTCATCTACTTCTCTAACAACTTCTAATTTTCCATCTTTGATATCTATTTTTGATGCAAATGTTGCTTGAGGCCAGTTTAACAACGAGCTTAACATTTGACCAGTTTGGTTACAATCATCATCGATTGCTTGTTTGCCCATAAATACTAAATCTGGTTTTTCTTTTTCAACAACTTTTTGTAATAATTTTGAAACTGCTAATGGCTCTAAAACTCCTTCAGCTTTAACATGAATTCCTCTGTCTGCTCCAACTGCTAAAGCTTTACGAACTGTTTCCTGAGCCTTTTCTTCACCAATAGTCACAGCAATAACTTCGTTAGACTTGCCAGCTTCTTTAATTTTTACTGCCTCTTCAACTGCATTGTCATCTGGTGGGTTTGTGGACATCTTAACATTTTCTGTAACAACTCCAGTACCATCTTCTTTAACTCTAACCTGAACATTGTAATCAATAACTCTTTTAACAGCGACTAAAATTTTCATTAAGCTCTCAATAAATTATTTTTTGAATCGTAAGGACTTTCATCCAATACTGTAGCGTCGTACATTTCTCCTAATATATCAACTTGTAATTTGTCGCCAACATTTGAAACATCTGGTTTTACCATGGCCAGAGCAATTGATTTATCTAGTCTAAATCCAAACTCACCACTAGTCGCTCTACCAACTACTTTACCATCTTTAAAAATCGGGTTATTTCCCAATACATCTGCATCTTTTGTATTATGTACTTCTAATGTTACTAATTTATTATCAAATCCTTTCTCTCTCCATTTATTTAAAGCCTCTAAACCAATAAAATTTCCTTTATTTGGGTGAATAAATCTATCAAGGCCTGACTCGTATGGAGAATATTCAATAGATAATTCAGTACCAACTAGTTTGTATGATTTTTCAACTCTTAAGCTATTCATTGCTCTTATTCCAAATGGTTTAATACCTAAATCTTTTCCAGCTTCCATTAATTTATCAAATATGTGATTTTGATACTCAATAGGATGATGTAATTCCCATCCAAGTTCACCAACAAAGTTTACTCTCATTGCATTTACTGGTGCATATCCAACATTTACATTCTTAGCAGTTAACCATTTGAAATTTTCGTTAGAAAAATCATCTGTAGAGACTTTTTCCATCAGTTGTCTTGCCTTTGGACCTGCTACGACCAAAACCCCTGTGCTATTAGTTAAATCTTCAAATATTACTGATCCGTCATTAGGCATCCATTTTTGTATCCAATCATGATCAAGCCTTAAATTTGCCCCTGCTGATACTAGATAGTAACTGTTTTCTGTTTCTTTCATTATTGTAAATTCTGAGTGAACTCCACCTTTTGTATTCAAAGCATGACATAAATTTATTCTTCCGGTCTTTTTTGGAAGTTTATTTGCAACTAAATAATCTAAAAATTCCTCAGCCTTAGGTCCTCTTATTCTACACTTAGCAAAAGCTGTCATATCTAAAAGACCAACATTTTCTTTTACGTTTTTGCATTCTCTTTTAATTGCATCAAACCATTTTGATCTTCTAAATGACCAATCATCTTTTTGTTCCATGCCATCCAAAGCAAAAAAGTTAGGTCTCTCCCATCCAAATTTCTGACCAAAAACTGCTCCTAAATTTTTCATTCTTTCATAACATGGGGCAGTTCTTAATGGTCTAGCTGCAGGTCTTTCTTCATCTGGATAGTGGACTATAAAAACATGACTATATGCCTCTTCATTTTTTGCCTTTAAGTATGATTTTGTAGCATAATTTCCATAACGTCTCGGTTCAACTCCTAACATATCAATGGTTGGTTCACCATCAACTATCCACTCTGCCAATTGCCACCCAGCTCCACCCGCAGCAGTAATTCCAAAACTATGTCCTTCATTTATCCAAAAATTTTTAAGTCCCCATGCTGGACCAACTATTGGATTTCCATCAGGTGTATAACAAATTGCACCATTATAAACTTTCTTAACTCCAACTTCTCCAAATGCGGGAACCCTATGTATTGCACCTTCAATATGTGGAGCTAATCTATCTAAATCTTCTTGAAATAATTCATACTCTGAATTTTTTGAGGGTCCTTCAACGTAACAAGCAGGAGCACCATCTTCATATGGACCCAAAATTAGCCCGCCAGCCTCTTCTCTCATATACCATCTGCTATCACTATCTCTTAATACTCCCATCTCTGGTAAACCATTTTTTTTTCTTTTTTGAATTTCAGGATGTGGTTCAGTAACAATGTATTGATGTTCAACAGGAATTACTGGTATATCTAGTCCTACCATTTCACCTGTTTGTCTTGCAAAGTTTCCGGAGCATGAAATAACATGTTCACATTCTATAGATCCCTTATCTGTCTCAACAATCCAGCCATCTTTAATTTGCCTCATAGAGAGAACAGTTGTATTTCTATAAATCTCGGCACCTCTATTTCTTGCGCCTGTTGCGAGTGCCTGAGTCAAATCCGCTGGTTGAATATATCCATCTTCAGGGTGCTGAATTGCACCAACTAAATCATCAGTATGACACAAAGGCCAAATTTCTTTTACTTGATCTGGAGTTAAAAACTTTACATCAACTCCGATTGTTCGAGCTACTCCTGCGTATTGATGATACTCATCCATTCTATCTTTTGTGCTTGCTAAGCGAATATTTGAAACAACACTAAATCCTACATTTTTTCCAGTTTCTCTCTCTAGTGTTTTATATAAATTCACAGCATATTTATGAAGTTGCCCAACTGAATAACTCATATTAAATAAAGGTAATAAACCAGCAGCGTGCCAAGTAGAACCTGAAGTTAGTTCTTTTCTTTCAACAAGAACAACATCTGACCAACCTTTTTTTGCTAGATGATAAAGAGCACTTACACCTACAACACCTCCTCCAACTACCACAACTTTAGATTTTGTTTTCATTCAAAGATTCCTACTAAATTTTTAATAAATTCGATACAAAAATGTATATGTGGATAATCAAATTGAGCTTCCAAGAGGGATCGGGTTTGAAACTATTGTTGTAAGCCAACAGTCTTTTAAATCTCCGTCAACAGTATATTTTTCAACTTGCCAATTAAATTTGTGATAAATCTTATTTTTATCCAGAATAATTACTTCAAATTGAGCCCATTTGTCACTACTTCCAAGTTCTGTGATTGTATGACTTAAGTGATCAATCATCATTTGATAAGAAGTACCTTTTAGCATTCTTTTAAAATTATTTAGTGGTCCCGTAGCAATCTTATTATTTGGATGGGCGAAATTCCATGTTTGCTCTATTCCACTATCTTTGTATTTTTGATCATTTTTTTGAAGTCCGCTTAATTGAATTTTAACAACCTCTTTTGGGGTTATGTTGCTATTAGGATTTATTAATTCGGCTTTTGAGAAGGAGATGGAAAATAGAAAAAAAAATAATATATTAAATATTATCAACTGTGTTTTTAACATCTTTTAAAAATTTTTGTCTTTTTGAATCACTTACAAATGGTACCGCAAAATATCTTCTATAATTAATATTATAAATGCCGCACATATGAAATACTCCTCTTTTTAATCTTCTAATTGGTAGATTCAAAAAAAAAGTTGTAATTGCTAGTCTTGGGGACCCATAAGTACAAAAAATTATTGCTTTTTTATTTCCTAGATTTCCAATCGGATAACCGTAATTTCCAACTAATTGTTTAAATCTAAATGCCCAAGGTGGAGATAATACTTTATCTATCCATCCTTCTACAATAGCTGGCATTCTAAAATTCCAAATAGGCGCAATCAATACAATAGTATCACAAGCTTCAATTCTTTTTCTATGATCTAATACTATTTCATCTGGTTCTTCACCTGCAAAGACAGGATCAAATTTTTCTTTATATAAATCAACAGAATCTACAGTATGACCTTTCTCCTTAGCTCTATCTATGAAAGTATTTCTTATAGCTGCATTAAATGATTTTTCATCATAATGACCATATATAAGAAAAATTTTTTTCATCTAAATACTTTTAATATACTTAAATAATACTAGTATTGTAATTTTATTATAGTTGAGTTGTGTTATTGTATTATATTTTTTGATCAAGTCTTGGTTTCCAAAATGGGCGAAAGAGTTCAATTTTTGGACATCTATTCATTACTACCTTAAGACCAGCTTCCTCTGCAAGGCGTGCAGCTTCATGATTAATAACACCAATTTGTCCCCATAATACCTTAGCACCAATAGAAATCGCTTCCTCAGCAACACCATAAAGATCCTCTGGTTTTCTAAATACTTCAACCATGTCAACAGGACGATCGATTGATGCAAGATCAGGATATACTTTTAAATTACGTATTTCTTTAATTTCAGGTTTTGGATTCACTGGTATCATATCATATCCAGTTTCGTGAAGTACTCTTAAAACACCATAACTAAATTTAGTTTTATCAGGACTAGCGCCTACCATAGCTATAGTCTTAACAGACTGTAAAATATCTTTTAAATATTCATCACTATAAGGCTTGTTATGATCCATATACTTATTTTTTTTTAATATTTTTTTGAGTTGCAATATCAGCTTTTAACTCATGTGGTGCAAGAGGGTCAAGAAAAGGATTGCGGTATAGTTTATCGTGACTTTCAACTCCAATTTCAATTTTGCAATCAGTTTTTGGTCGAGCAACACATAAAACAACATAACCATTGTTAATTTGTCTATTATTTAAAGCTACTTGAGAACGTTGATCTACTTCACCATTAATAAGTTTTGCAGCACAAGTTATACAGCCTCCATATTCACAACCGTATGGAAGGTCGACTCCTTGAGCACGCAATTCTTGTAGCAAAGGTTTTCGGTCTGAGACCTCAAAAGTTTTATTTTTACGATTTATAATAGTGATTTTCTTTATAGCCATATATCACTTGTACAATCTCCACCAGGGTATCTACTTTCATGACATCTACTTGGGCCATTGGGTTCTTTACCAAAATCAACTATAAAGTCTTTATTGATCTTCATTCCACCATTTTTAACATCACAGTCAATCATAACCATAGCACCACCTTGTGTTCTTATGTCAGGATAAAATTGATTGTCCCAAGTTGAAAATAGAGAAGTTGTTACATACATTCGTTTCCCATCTAAAGATAATTGGTACATTTGTGGACCTCCTGCAATTTTAACTCCATTTATAGTAGGTGCTTTACCTAAAAGTCCACCAATCCACACTTGTCCAGTTAATTTTGGTTTGTGTGGATCTGTTATATCATATTGTCTCATATCTCCATGAAGCCAATTGTTTAAATATAGATATTTATCATCCATTGAAACAAGAATTGCAGACATTACACCAGGGATAGGTATAGGCCAATCTGGGTGTGGTTCATTATTAACATCTATAACTTTTTCCCACTCCCACTTTCCTTCCTTAGATTTCCAAAAATGAATAACATTCGAGCTAAGAGCAGCCCCACAAAATCCATGGGTGCTATCAGGATCATGCTTAAATTTTACTTCCAACGGAATTAGTCCATCCTCACCAAGATACATTGTTTCAATTGGTTCTTTTTTTTTAAAATCCCAGATATGAAGTCTTCGTCCATATTTTAAATGTCCTACTTCTTCCAAATCAAAGCCCGGCATAAATGTGTTGGGAGCAGCCCATTCTGAACTTACCATCACGTTATGACGTGGCTGATACCAAAAATCATAGCTAAAAGGGATATCTCCCATTGAGTTTTCCCATCTTCCAACAATTTCAAAATTCTTATTAAGATGCAAGTATCCTCCTGGTGCCTCACCCTTGGCATCACCGAGAAAAGAAATGATAATTTCAGATCCTAGACAATGAACTGTATGTGGTCCTGACAAATTTGTTTTGGACTTTATTTCTGAACCTTTAATTACTTTATGAATTTTAGGAGCAAATGGATCTGTTGCGGTATCTATTACATGAATATTATTTGATCTAACACCTGGTACTAAAAGATATTTTCTGCTCATTCCTGAATCACCGTGACATGAAGAGCAAGCATTCCATCCCATATGATGTAATTCATCTCCAATCCCTGGCATCTCTAAACGGTGAATAACTTCTGAATAAGTTGGACTATCCGGATCAACATCTATAGTCGCTAGATAATCAGGTTTTTGAATTCCTGTTCCAGTATAAATAGCTATAGTATATAAAAGTTTTTCATTAGGTGCTTTAATTGCTTCAGAAGGACTAGCATATCCAGGCCCACAACAAGTATTATTTTTTTTTTCTAAATCGCTTATCATTTACCTTTATTAATCTTATCTTCACAAAACTCTTTAGCTTCCTGTTTAGTAATTGGTTTATCCAGCATTTTAGTTCCAGCAATACAAGCATCTGTAGCTCTTTTAAAATTATGATCTCTAAAATCTAAAACTACATATAAACCTACAAATATAAATATAACGATTAAAATATTTTTAATCGTCATTTATTTTTCCAAATTGGTTTCCTTTTCTCTAAAAAAGCAGAAATTCCTTCCTTTGCATCCATTGCCATCATATTAATTGTCATCATTTTACTAGTATAGGCATAAGCTTTTCTTAAAGGCATCTCTAACTGTTTATAAAAAGTTTGTTTACCAATTTTGATTGTCAAGTTCGATTTTGAAGCAATTTTTTTAGCAACTTTTAAAACTTCATTGTTTAATTTTGATCTTGAGAAACAACCATTGATCAGACCAATTTCTTTTGCATAATTTGCTTTGATAGGTTCTCCAGTTAGTAACATTTTCATCATTGGTTTTCTGCTTATTTTTCTACTAACTGCTACCATTGGGGTACTACAAAATAATCCAATATTTACTCCTGGCGTAGCAAATAAAGCATCTTTAGTACTGTAAGCTAAATCACAACTTGCAACTAACTGACATCCTGCAGCGTAAGCAGCACCGTGCACTTTAGCAATTACTGGTTTTCTTCCTTCAACTATTTGAAGCATTAATTTTGAACAAAGGTTAAATAATTTTTTATATTTTTCTTTTTTTTTTAAACCTCTTACTTCTTTTAAGTTATGTCCTGCACTAAATCCTTTGCCAGCACCTTCTAAAATAACTACTTTAACGTTTTTATCATTATCTAATTTTTTAAAAACTTTAATTAGATCATTTAAATTTTTAAAAGATAAAGAATTATAAGTTTTGGGTTCATTAATGACAACTCTTGAAATATTTTTTTTATTAATGACTTTAATGTTCATTGAAAATTATTTAAGTTTACCTTCTTCTCTCATCTTAGCTCTTATTTTAGTAGCTGAAATTTCTTGAATTTCTTTTGAAAGCTCAATTTCCTCGATTTTATAACCTACTCCTCTGCCGTAACAAATATTAGTAATGTTAGGTACCATCATGATCTTAAATCGTCCTTCAAATTCCGGATTTAGTCTATCTTCAATATTTTTTTTGACTGTATCAAAATCAAATGGATTGTCATCTACACCTTGAACATCTCTAATCTGAATGCAAACTTGACCAGTTTTTTTAATTATTTCTTTAAATAAAGTATAGTGACCGTCATGAAATGGTTGCCATCTTCCTAACATTTGTGCAGTAGGTTTTTTATTATCCCATTCGTAAGCCATTATTTTATCTCCTTTAATATTTTTGGTGCCCATTTTTTAGCATCTTGTGTAGTAACATGAAAGTCATACTTGTCAGGTTTTATAAACATCTTATTAGTATCATCAAATCTTCCTTCTTTAATTGTATCTAGCCAAATAATATAATCTGCGGGAAATAAGCTTCTTGCTTCAGGTGTTGGACAAATAAAATCTGCAACAACAAAGCTTCCATCCTCTTTCATCTTAAAAGCAAAGTCTGCCATTCTTTTGGCTTGTCTTTTTCTACCCTCTTCAGAAAAATCCCAATCATTAGCTTCTTTTCTAACTTCATCAGCATTTAATCTTTTTGCTTTTAACATTGGAGCCAACTCATTTGCTAAAGTTGTTTTACCAGATCCGGGCAGACCCATAATCAAAATAATTTTCATATTAAACTATTTGCTACCCATTTATGAAATTGATGAGTTGGTTGATCCATAATAGGTGAAAAATTTCCACCATTGTAAACTGGTGAGTTTCTTCCCTCTTGCATACCTTCAATTGCATTAACATCCTCTTGCATAACATCTTTCCAAAATCTTGAATTTTCTTTTCTTAATTCTTTTAATACTAATCCATTGGCACTTTCATTTCCTACATAATACATTTGCATGTGTTCTTTAGTTTTGTTCATTGTAAGAGGTTCTAACCAAAAAACATAAAAATGATCTATGTGCAAACCAATCATTACGTTTGGAAATAAAGCAATGTATTCTGAATATTTAGACACACTTTTGTCCCAATTGGTGAAAGTATTAAACTTTCTATTTCCTTTAGCAGGTTGCTCATATTTTTTGCTTCCTTGTCCAGCAAATCTATTGGGTAATCCTTGAATATGATAATGATCATTAATATTTGAAACTTTATTTAATTCTGGATGAATCGTTGGTAAATGATAACTCTCACAATAATTTTCTATTGCAA
>CABYDK010000014.1 GCA_902517735.1 uncultured Pelagibacteraceae bacterium | reverse complement strand
AACAAGTGATAAATGGATAGAATATTTTGATCTCTATAAAACTATTCCAGAATATAGTGAAAAAAACTTTAATATGAGTTTAAACGAATTTAAGATAATTTTCTGGTGGGAATGGATTCATCGCCAGCTAGGTAGGTTAATTGGTTTATCAGTTTTAATTCCAATGATTTATTTTACTATAAAAAATGGTTTATGGATCTTAAAAAAATATGGTGTAATTTTTTTACTTGTTTGTTTTCAAGGATTTATAGGTTGGTACATGGTTTCTAGTGGATTAGTTGATAGGTTAGATGTAAGTCATTATAGATTATCTATACATTTAGTTACTGCTTTTATAATATTATCATTAGTTTTTTGGAAGTTTCTTAAATTATCAGAATATAGAGTCAATTATGTTTCAATGAAATTAAATTCAATAAAATTTTTTCTTTTTCTATTATTTCTACAATTAATAATAGGAGCATTTGTATCTGGTATGGATGCTGGTATGATTTACAATACATGGCCATTAATGGGATCCTCATATTTTCCTAATGATAGTGGATTAAGTGAGTTATTTACTGTGAAATTGTTTGATAATCCATCTTTGGTTCAATTTATTCATAGAAATTTAGCTTATCTAATTGTTGCTGTTTATATTTATTTATTGATTTTTATCTTCAATAATAAAAATAAAATTTTAAGACTCCCAATTATAGTTATTGGAATTTTTCTAATAATTCAAATTGGATTAGGTATTATTACATTAACATCTGGAGTAAAAATTATATATGCATCATTACACCAGATAAATTCAATTTTTATAATACTTTCAACCTTGTATTTGCTTTATATTTCAAAATTTAAAAAAGCAAATGATTAGCTTCTGCAAACAGATATTTAATTTCTCGAATTAGCTTACAGCTTTTAAATTACCTTCTGCAGATTTTTTAAAAGCTTGATCTAAATCTTCAATTATATCATCTACATGTTCAATACCTATACACAATCTAACGTAACTTTGCGTTACTCCAGAAGCAGCAAGTTCTTTTTCATTTAATTGACTATGTGTTGTACTTGCAGGATGTGTTGCTAAACTTCTGGCATCCCCAATATTCGCAACATGATAAAACATTTTTAAAGACTCTATAAATTTTTTACCTGCCTCAAAACCTCCTTTTAATTCAATACCAATCATAGGACCATAACCACCTTTAAGATATTGTTTAGCTCTATTTGCTATTGGTTTTTCATGTTCGGTAGAATATATTATTTTTGTTACTTCTTTGTTTTTTTTTAAATACTCAACAACTTTTTGAGCATTTTCACAATGTTGTTTCATTCTTAGAGCGACAGTTTCAAGACCTTGAATTATGGCAAATGCATTATCAGGCGCACAAGCAGAACCTAGATCTCTTAATAAACAAACTCTTGCTCTTACAGCAAAAGGAATATTTGCTCCAGTTAATTCAGGAACTATTTTTCCCCAAATTGCTCCATTATAACTAGCGTCTGGTTGATTAAACAAAGGTTGTCTTTTAGGGTCAGCTGTCCAATCAAAATTACCAGCATCAACAATACTTCCTGCTACAACAGTACCATGACCACCAATGTATTTAGTTAAAGAGTGAATTACTACTGCTGCGCCATACTCAATTGGTTTACAAATTACTGGTGCAGCTGTATTATCCATAATTAAAGGTATGTTATATTTACGACCTATATCAGAAACTTCTTTAATTGGAAAAACTCTTAAATATGGGTTTGGTAAAGTTTCACCATAAAAAGCTCTAGTTTTTTCATCAACAGCCTTCTCAAAGTTTTTAGGGTCCTTTGGATCTGCATATCTTATTTCAATACCAAGTTTACTTAAAGTATGTGTAAATAAAGAAACAGTTCCTCCATAAAGATCTGTTGAACTAACAATGTTATCACCAGATTGAGCAACATTTAATACTGCAAATGTTGATGCAGTTTGACCAGATGATACAGTTAAACAGGCCAAACCTCCTTCAAGGGCAGCAAGTCTTTTTTCAAGTACATCATTAGTTGGGTTCATTATTCTCGTATAGATATTACCAAACTCTTTTAAAGCAAAAAGATTAGCTGCGTGATCTACACTGTTAAATTGATATGCTGTTGTTCTATAAATGGGTACAGCAACTGCATTAGTTGCTGGATCACTTCTATAGTCTCCCCCATGAATAGCTATTGTTTCAGGGTGGTTTCTTTTCGTAGTCATTTATACTCCTTTTTTAGTGCTTTTACTTTTTGTAAGGTGCACAATATAGTTCAAATACCTACCGACGTTTTTTGAGAATTCCTTTTTAGCAGTTTATAGCCCGCAATAGGATCAAATCGGCAGTATATTTTTAACAGATAACTTGATATTTGCAATATAATTATCAAATTGACATTAAGTTTAATAATAGTATTAATCCTCGCACTATGACAAAATTCCTTAAAAAAGATCAACTATCATCTGATTGGTATGAAATCGATGCTAAAAATGCTGTAGTGGGCAGATTAGCCAGTGTTGTCTCTAAAATTATCAGAGGAAAAAACAAGGCTACATTTACACCGCATATGGACGATGGAGATTTTGTTGTTGTAAAAAATATAGAATATATAAAATTTACAGGTAAAAAATTTCAAAATAAAAAATATTTTAGACATACTGGTCACCCTGGTGGAATAAAGGAAATCACACCAGAAAAATTAGCTGAAAATAAACCAGGCGAGGCTTTGAAACTAGCAGTTAAAAGAATGTTACCAGGTGGTGTATTAGGTAAAAAACAATTGACAAAATTAAAAATTTATTCAGGTAATGAACACCCACATTCAGCACAAAATTTGAAGATAATTGAACTAGAAAAATTAAATAAAAAAAATATAATTAGAAATTCATAATGGAAAATACTCAAACTTCACCAAAAAGAACAAAACTAGTCTTGGATTTTAAAGATAGCAAATATGCAACCGGTAGAAGAAAAAAATCTATTGCTAAAGTTTGGGTTAAAAAAGGAACAGGAAAAATTTATGTAAATGGTAAGTTGTATGACAAATATTTTGTAAGTGAAAATCATAAAATGCAAGTAACAAGACCATTTGAAATTATAAATCAAGCAACTACTTATGATGTAAGATGTAATGTAAGTGGTGGTGGTCACACTGGTCAAGCTGGTGCTATGGTTCATGGTATATCAAAGGCTTTGGTTATGTTTGACGAGAATCTTAAATCTACCTTAAAAACTGAAAATCTTACTACCAGAGACCCTAGAGCAGTCGAAAGAAAAAAACCTGGTAGAAGAAAAGCTAGAAGAAGCTTTCAATTTTCTAAAAGATAATTTTTTATTAATTTTTTATCTGTTATAATATAAAATGTCTAAGCTTAATGTATTAGTCGCTGGTTCAACTGGTTATATTGGTATTCAACTAATTAAACTTTTAATAAAACATAGTAAAATTAATATCAAATATCTTTGTGGAAACAATTCAATAGGAAAGAAAATATCAATTTTCGATAAAAAATTAATTAACCAAAAATTACCAAGAATTATTAAATTTAAAGATAATTTACTTAATGATGTTGATATAGTATTTACCGCTCTACCAAATGGTGGAGCCCAAGATATTTCTAAAAAACTTTTAAAAAAGAATATTTTGATTGATTTAGCAGCTGATTTTAGACTGGATAAATTATCAGATTATCAAAAATGGTATAAAAAAAAACATAAAGCACCAAAACTCATAAAAAAATCAATTTATTCTTTGCCAGAACTCTCAGGAGATAAGATTAAAAAATTTCAAATAATTGGATGTCCAGGGTGTTATCCTACATCTATATTGATACCTTTAGTTCCATTATTAAGAAAAAATTTGATTAAAAAAGAAAATATTATTATAGATTCTAAGTCAGGATATTCAGGTGCTGGAAGAGGAGTTCATAAAAAATATAAGAACAAAAATTTATACGATTCTTTAAGTGCTTACGGAGTGGGTTTTCATAGACATAATTCAGAAATTGAGCAAGAATTTAGAAAAAATTCAAAGGGAAAATTTGGGTTTATTTTTACTCCTCATTTATCCCCAATGTTTAGAGGAATTTTAAGCACAATTTATATAGATTTGAGTAAAGGTAAAACAATTAGTAATTTACATAATGAATTAGTCAGATTTTATAAAAAATCAAAATTTGTTAATATAGTTAAGATGAATTCTTTAATAAGTACAAACGACGTAATTAACACAAATAATTGTAATATATCTATTTGTAAATCTAAATTTAGAAATAAAATTATTATATTATCATCAATAGATAATTTAATTAAAGGTGGGGCAGGACAAGCAGTACAAAATATGAATATACTAAAAAAATTTTAATTTGAAGGAAGGATTAGAATGAGAATTTTTTTAATTATTTTTTTGTTTTTAATTGGTTGCTCAACAAATAAAAATGTTGAAAGTAGTAATTTAATAAACATCGGTTTTTCAGATAACTTATCACTCGAAGAGTTTAAAAAAAAGTTAAGCGAATATGCTAAAAATAATCCATATCCAAATTTAGATAATTGAGATGAAAAATAACATCAATATTGCAATTGTAGGATTAGGACAAGTCGGTATTTATCTTTACAATGAATTAAATATAAAAAAAAAAGACATAGAAAAAAAAACAGGTAAAAAAATAAAGATTGTAGCTATTTCCGCAAAAAATAAAGATAAAAAAAGAAAGTTTTCTATATCAAAAAAAATTTTTTATAAGAATCCTTTACAAATTTTTAAAAAAGAAAAAATTGATATTTTATTTGAATGTATTGGATTGTCGGATGGTATATCTAAAATTTTAGTAGAAACTGCTTTAAATAATAAAATTAATGTAATTACTCCAAATAAAGCTTTAATAGCAAAACATGGAGATAATCTCTCAAAATTAGCTGAAAAAAATAAAGTTAATCTTGAATTTGAAGCATCAGTAGCAGGTGGTATACCAATTCTTAGAACTATTAAAGAGGGATTAGCAACAAATAAAATATATAAAGTTTATGGAATATTAAATGGGACTACTAATTATATTTTATCAGAAATGGAAATTACAAATGAAACTTTTAATAAAGTATTATTAAAAGCTCAAAAACTTGGATATGCTGAACCAGGAAATCCAAAGTTAGATTTGAACGGTTTTGATGCATTTGCCAAGATTAGAATTTTATCTGCTCTTTCATTTAATACTAGAATCTCAAAAAATAAATGTATAATGGAAGGTATAGAAAATATCGAGTTGGAGGATATTAAAATTGCTAATCAATTAGGTCTTAGAATTAAATTACTTGGTATATCTGAGATAATTAAAAATAAATTATTTGAAACTGTTCATCCATGTTTAGTTAACAAAAATACTTATATAGGTAATGTAAACGGAGTTATGAATGCTGTAATTATGGAAGGCAAACCTATTGGTGAGTGTCTTTTACAAGGTGAGGGCGCGGGTCCAGGACCCACATCGTCTTCTTTATTATCTGATTTATTATCCATATTAAAAGGTAATATCAAATATCCTTTTGGCATGTCTTATTATAAAAGAAAATCTGTTAAAGCGTTTAATAATAATAATTACAAAAATTCATTATATCTTAGGTTTGAAGTCAAAGACAGACAAGGAGTTCTTTCACTAATTACAAATCGACTAGCTAAATATAAGATTTCAGTAAAAAGAATTATTCAAACACCTGACAAAAAAAATAAAAAAGCTAGAATTGTTATAATTACTCACAAAACAACTGAAATTAATTCAAAAAATTGTTTGTCCATATTTAAAAAGAATAAAAATATTCTCAAATTTCCTACATTAATTAGATTATATAATTAATGGAAATATATATTAAGATTTTTGAAGTTATTTTCCCTGTTTTCTTTGTGATTGGAGTTGGCTACTATTTAGGTAAAAAAAACCCAAAATTTGATACTAACTTTATAACTAATTTTGCTGGAAATATAGGTACTCCAGCGATGATTTTTTATACAGTTACGACAACTGGAATTACTTTAAGTATTTTTACTCATTATTTTATTTATGCTTTAATAATGATTGGTGGATTTGCAGTTATTGGTCTCATTTTACTTTTTTTTCTTAAAAAAGATCTTAGTATGGAGCTCCCACCATTAATTCTTCCTAATACGGGTAATATGGGTGTTCCTATTTGCCTTTTTGCCTATGGTACACAAGGTTTGGGTGTTGCATCTGCTATTGCATCAGTGATCATCTTATTTCACTTTACTTTAGGTGTTTTTTTAGCGAAGAAAAGTTTCTCGTTTGATGTTGTAATAAAAAGTCCACCAGTTTACGCAATAATAATATCAGTTATTTTCTTATTCTTTGAAATCGAAACTCCTTTATTTCTTGAAAATACAACATTCCTTTTAACTTATGCGACTATTTTTTTAGTATTAATGTCACTTGGCATTGCTTTAACAAGATTTAAATTTTCATTAAGAGACTCAATTATATTATCTTTATGTAGAGTTATATTGGGTCCATTAATTGCTTTTATTATTATATATAATTTCAATCTTTCCGGTTTTGCTGCTGGTGTTCTGTTAATACAAAGTGCTATGCCAAGTGCTATATTAAACTATTTGGTTGGTAGTATGTATTCACCAAAAAAAGTTGTTGATAGTATTGCAAGTACAATTGTTACATCAACTTTAATGTCATTTATAACAATTCCTATTGTTGTATTCTTTGCTTTAAAGTACTTTAATTAACCTATATCGTAGCCAAATGAAGGCTATTACTTTTAATCTATTGGCTTGGATTATGCTTCCAATAATGGATGGTTTTGCCAAATATTTAAGTTCAGATCTTCCAGTTTTACAAATTACCTGGGCGAGATATTTTTTTACTGTTGCTTTTACTCTACCGATCATGTTTTTCTTTTTTAAGAAAAATTTAGTTTGGACCGATAAACCTAAATTGCAGTTTATTAGAGGTTTAATTTTACTCTGCGCAAACATTTGTTTTTTTTATGCTATTTCAATAATATCTTTGGCTAAGGCATTAACTTTAGCATTTATTGCTCCATTAATTGTTACTGCTTTCTCACCTATATTTTTAAAAGAAAAAGTTGGTTTTAGGAGATGGGCAGCAGTTATTATTGGTTTTGTAGGTTCTTTGGTAGTTATAAGGCCAGGTTTTGTTGAAATTAACTTAGCAAGTATAGCTGCACTTGGAACAGGTATAATGTACGGGTTTTACTTAATTATTACTCGCAAACTAAGCACTTCAGACAATCCTTTATTAACATTATTATTAACTGGTGTAGTAGGGGCCATAATAATATCAACTGTAATGCCTTTTGTGTGGGTTAAACCTAGCTTAAATCAGTGGTCTATGATGGCTGCTATAGGTATATTTGCCTGTATTGGACATTTATTTCTCATATTGTCTCTTAAATATGCTGATGCATCTAAACTAGCTCCATTTAGCTACTTTGAAATCATCACAAATATCATTATTGGTTATTATTTCTTTAGTGATTTTCCTGATAATTGGACTTTTCTTGGATTATTCATTATCGTTTTTAGTGGTATCTATATTTCAAGGAGAGAGAGTTTGATTAAAAGAATTGAATAATAGGTAATATCTATTTACTATTATCTAAAGTATTATATTAAGTATTTTATATAAACTACTGTATTTATTACGTTTTATTAATTACAAATTTTATTAAATAAATAGAATATTTTGAAATATTGAAATTAAATCACTCCAATATTTTATTAAAGTGGTCATTTTTGCTAAATTAAAAAAAACATTAAATAATCATTTAAAATAGGGGTTTTTTTAACATTGTCATTATGTAATTGTTCGTAAACTAAAGTAGTCTAAAAGCGTTGCTGGAGTTAAATAATAAAGCGATGCATTAATTGAATATACCATTTAAACGGCCATAGAGTATTCTATTTTAGCTGTTGGATTATATATGGTGCAACCGAAGGGCGAATTATACTATTTAAGATTAAAAGATATAAAAAGTTAAAAAAACATTGATTTTACTGACTTTTTTAATATAAAATTGCTTCTAAATAGGTCTAAATAGTTACTTTTTCAGATCTAAGTAATTTGAGCTTTTGCTTAATTCCACCTCTCCCAGAGTAGCCTCCAAGAGCTCCATCAGATCTAATTACTCTATGACAGGGTATTTTTTGGAGCATACGGGTTTTTAGCGCAAGCATTAGCTACAGCTCGAGCTGATTTAGGGTTTTTAATTCCAATAGCCACCTGTTTATAGGTTTTTATCTTACCTTTTTGTATGGTCTTTAAGTATTTCCAGACTTTTAATTGAAATTTTGTACCTTTAAGTCTCATTAATGAAAAACATCTGATTCCTTGCACTTTTAAGGGTGCAAAGAACAGTTGTTTTGACACGTCGTTGATGCGCTACCGCCATGTCTCCCGCTCTACATGTTCAGCGATACTTTGTAGAGCTTTCTGCCCCTTGGACTTGTACCTCTCGGCTTTTCTCCAATCGGCCAGTTAAGAGTTGCCTCTTAATTCGTATTTAACTTAACAAATTGTTAGAAAATAGGGTATCACTAAATAGTTGTTTTTTCTAAATTGAATATTTTTCTGTGGATTATGGTGATAACTTTTTATTTGGTCAATAATATTAAGTAACTAGCTAAAAATATGATTGCCATTACTGATAAAAATATTGTGTTGAAACTCTTACCAGTATTTCGATATTGAATAATAGTTAAAATGATAAAACCAATTGAACTGATTAAAAACCAAACTGCAGGAATTTCTCCATCAATCGAACCCATAATTTTTATAATTTAAACTATTGACATTAAAAATCACCTATTATATAACTTCCGATAATTAATGGTTATCGGAAATATATGAATGAACTAATTACAGATGTTAAAAACCTTGAATTAGAAACCTTAAGGAATTTAAAAAATTCTAAAGCAAATAATACATTAAGAGCTTATCAATCCGATTTTAAAGATTTTTCAAGTTTCTGTACAAAAAATGGTTTTTCTTCAATGCCAAGTGATCCAAAAATTATAGCTTTATACCTTACTCATTTAAGTTCTTTTAGTAAATTTAGTACTTTAAAACGAAGATTAGCCTCAATAAAAGTTATTCATAGATTAAAAGGGCATTATATCGATACAAAACATCCAATCATTGCTGAAAATTTAATGGGAATAAAAAGAAAAATGGGAGTTAAACAAACATCTAAAAAACCATTATTAATCAATGATTTAAAATTGATTATTAATCTAATAGATAAAGATAAAAATGAATATAAAAAGTATCAAAATCGTGCTTTATTGTTAATTGGATTTGCAGGTGGCTTTAGAAGATCAGAATTAGTATCAATTGAATATGAAGATATTGATTTTGTTAATGAAGGAGTAAAAATATTAGTAAGAAGATCTAAGACAGACCAAACTGGTCTTGGAATGACTAAGGCAATCCCCTACTTCGAAAATAAAATCTATTGTCCTGTTATATCATTAAAAGAATGGATTACTCATGCCAAAATTAACAACGGTAAAGTATTCAATATATCTGACAAAACAGTAGCTTTAACAATTCAAAAATATGCACTATTGGCTGGTTTGGATAAAACAAAATATGCAGGACATAGTTTAAGGTCAGGATTTGCGACCTCTACTGCCGAAATTGGTGCAGATGAAAGAAGTATTATGGCCATGACGGGTCATAAAACAACTCAGATGGTAAGAAGATATATTCAAGAGGCAAATCTATTTAAAAATAATGCATTAAATAAAATTAAAATATGAATGAGATAACAATAATAATAATTACCTATAAAAGTGAAAAAATCATATATGATTTTATAAAGAAAATACCCTCAACAATAAAAACAATAATAATAGAAAATTCCCAAAATCATCAATTAAAAGAAAATATTGAACAAAATTACAATAATATATCAGTTTATATCAAACAAAATAATGGTGTAAGTTCAGCATTGAATTATGCTGTAGATAAAATCGAAACTAAATATTTTTTACAAATAAGTCCCGATCTAGAATTTAATTTTGAAGATTTAAATATTTTTTTAGATTTTGCAAAAACAAAAGAAAACAAATTTGCTGCTTTAGGTCCAAGATTTTTAGAAGTAAAAGAAAAAAGTCATAAACAAATTAATCAGGATGTACAATTTGGAAAAATTGAATCTATTCATGGGTCTTGCATGTTCATTAATAAAGACGCCTTCCTAGATATTGGAAAATTCGATGAAAATTTTTTCTTATATTTTGAAGAAACCGAATATTGTTATAGAGCTAAGAAAAAAGGCTATTTTTCTTATCAAATTAACGACACAAAAGTAAGAATTAAAGGTAGATCTGTTGATTTAGAAAGTGAAAATTTTTCAAATATTCTTATTTGGCATTTCATATGGTCAAAATATTATTATTATGAATCAAAATACGGTAAAATTCCTTCAATATTAATTTTTGTACCAATAATTATTAGGATTATTTTAAGATTGTTATTTTATAAAATATTAAAAGATAAAAAGAATTTTGAAAAATATAAGTTTAGATTAAACGGATTGATTAGTTCAGTTTTAGGAAAAAAATCAAGTTTGAGACCATAATTCATTATAGCCCCCAGGTTTTAAATTGAGTGGCTTTTTGATCTGAAGAGTTTAATTTGAGATATTTTCTAGTATGTTTATCAGAAATTATAGTTTTTGATTGATTTAGATAATTATATGTTTCGCTTAAAAACCATTGATTTTCAACAAATTTTTTCCCATCAGAATTTATAACCAATAAGTCAAAGCCTTTATTTCTAAAAAAAGAAGATAAACCATTCTTGCCACTTTCAATATTCCAAGTATCAAATTTATTATTGATTTTTTGATTTTTAATAAACTCATAATATATTTTACCCTGTATTAAAAAACTAGATGTTCTTAAATGAGGATTTGGAAAACTTCTAAAACTGTTTTTGAGTTTTATCTTTCTTAGTAAATATGAAAAAATTTTGTAAAATTTTTTTAATTTTATTGAATCTGATAAGCTTTCATATGATCCTGACGTAGCGATAATATTATTATTATTCTTATAAAACATTAGTTTTTTTAACCAATCTGGAGAAATTGGGTAAGAATGTGAGTTTAGAAAAAGAATATTATTTTCAGGAAATTTTTCTGCCACTCTTTTGTAACTACCAAAATCAAAATCGTTATAATTAGAGCTATCAATAAATTCAATATATCTAATATTTACTAAATTTTTGCTAAGATTATTTATTGTTTGTTTGTTTAATAGTTTAAAACAAATTAAAAGATCATGATCTAAACCACTTTTGTATTTTTTATAATTATAAATAAAATTTTTAAATGAACTTTCATGATCATATTTAGTATAAAGATAGCAGATAATAGTTCTATTTTTCAACATTTATTTAAAATATTCTTGGATTAGGTACATGTGTTATAAATTTGAGACCCTTTTTAATTAATTTTTTTTCTTTATTAATAATCTCTTTTTTAAAATTCCAAGCTCCCAAAAAGGCATAATCAAATTTTTTAAGTAAATTTTTATTATATCTTAAAATCTTTATATTTTTTCCTGGCATATAACTATTTACTTTTTCAGGTGTAGTATCAACAAAATTTGATATTAAATCATTATTAATATTACAATAATTTAATATAGTAACTGCTTTAGCTGTTGCACCATAACCAATTACTTTTTTATTATCTTTATTTAGCTTATTTAATATTTTTAAAAGTTTAATTTTTGATTTAATTACATTAGAAGCAAATTTTTTATATATTTGAAATTTATCGAGACCATATTTTATTTCCTTATTGATTTGTATTTTAACCTTTTTGTTAATTTTATGATTTTTATTTGATTTTTTTTTAATGTAATATCTTAATGACCCACCATGAGTTGTTAAATTTTTAATGTCAAATATTTCTAAATCAAATTTATCCAACAAAGTTTTTAAAGATATAGTTGAAAATATATATATATGTTCATTATAAAATTGATCATAAGTGTTTTTTTTTAGACATTCTAATAAGGACGGATCTTCTATAATCAAAATACCATTTTTTGATAATAAAAAGTTTATAGACTTGAATACATTATTTAAATCACTGATATGAGTTATTGTGTTTGCAGAATATATTAAATCTATTGAATTAAATTTTTTTTTGATTTTTTGAGCTAAATTAAAATTCCAATAATTATCATAAGTTAAGTATTTTTTATCTTTTGTAATTCGTGCTAAGTTTTTACATGGTTCTACACCTATTACATTTTTTTTTTTGAAATTAAGAATTAATGCACCATCATTACTTCCAATTTCTAATAAAATTTTTGGATTAAATCTTGATTTAATTTCTTTTGATAAGTTTTTAAAAGCATATCTCATTGTACTTGATAATGATGATCTATATGGATATTTGGCATTAAACATAATATGTGATGGTATTCTTTTTGATATAGAAACTAACTTTGAATTTGTGTTAAAATAAATTCTTAGAGAATATTTTATTTGATTTGATCTAAATTTTTTTAAATATTTATTGGCTAAAGGTTGTTTACCTAGATCCAGAAAAAATTTTTTCATTTATTTAAATAAATCTAATGGTAAGCCATTCTTATCTTTTTTAGATAATATAGGCCTTTTTGATGGCCATTTTATTTTTATTTTAGGATCATTCCAAATTAATGTTCTCTCATGTTTTGAATTTCTGTAATTAGAACATTTATAATTTACAGTACATTTATCAGAAAGACACATAAAACCATGAGCAAAACCTGCAGGAATATAAAAAGAAAAATCTGACTTATCAGAAATAATTATTGAAAAATATTTTCCAAAGTTTTTAGATTTTTTTCTAAGATCAACTGCAACATCAAAGATTTTTCCATGAGTAACTGTGATAATTTTAGCTTGTGAGGATTTAATTTGTATATGTAAACCTCTTAAAACATTTTTTTTTGAATATGACATTACATCGAAAGGAAAATTCTTTTTACCAAATAAATTTTTTCTAAAAGTTTCCTTTAAAAAACCTCTTTTATCTTTATATATGTTAGTTTTTATTATTTTAGGACCTGGTAATTTGATATTTATTAATTTCATTTATTTAAATCATTTATTTTGTTATTAAAATTATAAATATATTTTAGATAAAGATAATTCAGCTTATTTAAAAAAAAATTGATCAGAAAAACAAAATTTTTTCTAGGTTCATTTAAAGGTCCTTTATATTTAGTTTCAGACTGTAAAATAAATTTTTTAAAAAATTTAATTGACATACCCCATTTTAAAAAAAAGATTTTTCCACCCTTGCTTCCTGACTCAGTAATTATATTTTTATCATCTTTATATTTTCTGGTAACAATTGAGCCAAAGTGATAAACTTTAAAATTATTTATCCCTTTAAATATTCTAATTCCAAGTTTCCACAATTTCATATTCAGATCGGGATCAGATCCTGTGCCAGGATAAAATTCCTCGCTAAACCCCCCTACTTTTTTCCAGATATCTTTATGAATCAAATGTGGTGCCCAAGTAGATCCTTGGAAGTCATAATAATTATGATTTTTATGGTTATCTAGAAATTTTTTTTCATCAAACTCTTCAGCAGTATCACCACAATTTAAATCTATTTGGCCATTATTAACCATCGTTCCAGAAAGATAGAAGTTTTTGTGACCAATAAGATCAACTTCTTTTTTAAGAATTTCATCCCATTGAGGACAAAAATAAAAATCGTCATGAGAGTATAATATATAATCTTTTGTTGCCAATTTAGATGCTAAATTCATACCTTTACAGATACCGGCATTATAATTAGTTAGAGTAAATTTTATATTGTTTTTTTCTAAATAATTAATTGTTCCATCATCACCTATGTTTACATGAGGTATAATTTCGTGAGTATATTTAGAGTTTTTACGAATACTATCTAAGCAAATTTTTAAATATCTTAAATTATTTAAAGTTGGAATAATAATAGAAAACATTTACCAAATAAATTTATTTTTTGATTTTATATCAAAAGTTTTAGAAACAATATATTCAGAGACTAAAGATGAGTTAAAATATTTAAAATATTTTTTTTTACCATTTTTTGCAATTTTTTTTCCATTACGAATATCTTTTTTATATTTATTAAGCTTATAACTTAAATCATTAATATCTTTATAAAAAATCATCTCATTATCGTCAAAAAAATCATTCAATTGTGTTTTTTCATCAACAAATGTTAAAAGTCCATTTCCAATTATCTGAACCAATCTATCACTACTATAGTATTTAATTGGTTTTCCTCTGCTTAAATTAAGTCCCATATAAGAGTTAGAAATTCTATTAAGAAAATTTTCAGCCCAAATTGGTTGTACAT
>CABYDK010000013.1 GCA_902517735.1 uncultured Pelagibacteraceae bacterium | reverse complement strand
AATCAAAAAAATTAATACAAATTTCAATATAAATAAATCTCAAAGTAAAAGTTTAGTTTTTAAGTTAGTTAAATTACAGTTATCTTTAAAACCACAATTTGATTTTAAAATTAATTTTAGTTTAGAAAAATATATACAAGGGTTTTTTGATAAAATTTCTGAAACTATTTCAAATTATAAAACTTTAAAACTCGATGAAAAAAGAAGATTGAGATTACAAAGTATTGAAAATGAAAGAAAGGAAAAGATAGCTTTTCAAAAACAAAAAAAAGAGCAAGAAGCTTTAAGAATAAAACTTAAAGAGCAAGCTTTAAAAGAAGAAGCTAGATTAGAAAAGCAAAGAACAAAAGATATCAAATTATTTTTAAGGAAAGAGCAAGCTATTTTAAGAATTGAACAGGCTGAAAAGCAAAAACAATTTTTAAAACAGCTTAAATTAGACAAACAAATTGAGAAATTTAGAATTAGAGAAATTAAGGAACTTGAAAAACTTGAGAAAATTTCATTAAAGGAAAAAAGAGAAGATTATGCTGGATTACAACAAAGAATTGATAAACTTAAAGAAAAATATCGAGTTATAAGAGATCAAAAAATTAAAGAAAGAGTAGAAGCTCTTGGAGTCAAACTTCAAGGAAATGAAGATCGAGAAACATTATTAATAAAAGAAAAAGAATATACTTTAGCAAGACAGAAAGTAGAATTTGCATTAGAGAGTTTTTATAGAAGTGCTAGTAGCTTAGTGTTTCAACTTAATAAAAGACATATTACCAGAACTATGTCTATTTTAAGATGTATAGATAGAAGATTTGAAACAGGTGAGGTATTTATTAAATGGGATGAGTCTCAAGATGAGGAATGGTTATTACTTATATACATAAAAAATAATTCACCAGATGAAGGGATTGTTATTGAAGATAAAACTAATCCAGAAAAAAATATTTCTCATGAATTTAGAAATGTAGATATATTCAAGGCCTCAGATACTATGGTGGACTCTCTAACAAAATTAATAGCAAGACAAAGAGACAAAAATAATAATTAAATATTTATTAGTAATGATTTTAGGCACTGCTTTTCTAATTATTCTTTATTTAATTTTAAGATATACATTGGAATGGATATCTTATTACAATAATTTGGACTCTAGGCTTGGAGATAGTACTTGGAGATTTACTTACGATTATCCAGTAGCAGGGCAAAGAGACGTTTCAGATTTAGATGATAAAGATTTCGTTAGGCTAAGAAGAAAAAAGAATAAGATTATTTTATTGATGTATTCTATAGTTTTAATAATGTTTATTGCTTCCATGTCTTTACTTAGCAAATTTTTATTGTTTTTCTTTAGTTAATTTTAATTGTTTCCTATTTTTAAAATAAAGAACAAATGCAACAATTTCATAAAAAAAAGAGAATATATTAAAAATTATTGGTAAACTAAAAAAATTATATAAAAATTTGTATTTAGGTATTTTTCTCCATAATAATAGAAATGCTTCTGCTCCCTGTAAAACTTTTTCACCTTCTTTTACATGAAGTCTCCGCAATAGTTCTTTACTATTTTTAGAGGTTTCTTTTTCAGCTAAAGTATTATTTGTTATGTCGACCCAATCAATTTCTTGAATTTTTTCTTTTTTATATAAATCTATTTCTGTCTTACAAATTTTACAAGAATTATTAAAATAAACTTTCATATTTATCAATTAATTACTCATTAATTGTACTTATGTATATGCGTAAAATACTCCAGTTGAAAAATATCTTAAACAAACTATGTATCTTAGGCTATGAGTAATTTCTTTGAAAAATCAGACATATCTAGAAATGAAGCTGAGAATATTGTTTCTGATACATTAAATAAATGTGATGATGGAGAACTTTATTTGGAAGACTCAAAATCTGAGACAATTATATTAGATGATAATAAAATAAAAAATTCAAGTTATAGCTCAGATTTAGGTTTTGGTTTCAGAGCCATATCAGAAGAAATTGTTGCTTACTCTCACTCTAATGAAATATCAAAAAATTCATTAAAACAATCCTCAGAAAGTTTAAAGTCGACGTTAAAATCAACAAAAGGCACTTATAATCATTCTATTCCTAAATCTAATAAGAAATATTATGAAAATATTAATCCTATAGAACAAAAGTCGCTTAATGAAAAAATTGAGATTTTAAATAAAGTAAATGATTACTTGCGATCAAAAGATAATAAGGTGAAGCAGGTTACAGCCAACTTTAGTGGTGAACAAAAATCAATTGAGATAATTAGATCTGGAGGCGAAACATTAACAGATGTTCGACCTTTAATTAGATTTAATGTTTCTGTAGTGCTTGATAAAGATGGAAGAAAAGAGTCAGGTGTATATGGTATAGGAGGCAGAAAATCATATGATTCTTATTTAAAAAAAGATAATTGGAAACAAGTTTGTGATGAGGCTTTAAGAATAGCCTCTGTAAATTTAGAGAGTAAACCTGCACCAGCAGGCGAAATGAAAGTAGTATTAGGCCCTGGTTGGCCAGCAATATTAATTCATGAAGCTGTAGGTCATGGCTTAGAAGGAGATTTTAATAGGAAAAAAACTTCAGCGTTTCATAACTTAATGGGTCAAAAAGTTGCAAGTGAGGGTGTTACTATTATAGACGATGGAACCATTGATAACAGAAGAGGCAGTTTAACAATAGATGATGAAGGTACACCTACAGAAAAAACTGTATTAATAGAAAATGGAATATTAAAAAATTTCATGCAAGACAGATTGAATGCTCGATTAATGGGAACTAAATCTACTGGGAGCGGTAGAAGAGAAAATTACAGGCACATAGTTCTTCCAAGAATGAGAAACACAATGATGTTAAATGGCAATCACACTCAAGAAGAAATGATTAAATCAGTTGATAAAGGAATTTTTGCTGTTAGTTTTGGCGGTGGTCAGGTTGATATTACTTCAGGCAAGTTTGTATTTAATTGTACAGAAGCATACGAAATTATTAATGGCAAAATTGGATCACCTATTAAAGGTGCAACACTTATAGGTGATGGTCCTTCTATTTTAAAAGAGGTTTCTATGGTTGGAAACGATATGATGTTAGACCCAGGAATTGGAACTTGTGGAAAAGCTGGTCAAGGTGTTCCTGTTGGAGTTGCTCAGCCTTCTATATTAATTAACAAAATGACAGTGGGTGGAACAAAACTTTAATGATCAAAGATCAGGAGTATTTATCTAAAAAAGCCTCATATTGTTTAGATCTAGCAAAAAAATTAGGAGCAACAAACTCAAGTGTTATCGTTAGTAATTCGATTTCTGAAACAGTAAATTTTAGGAATAAAAAATTAGATGAGTCTAATAGATCTGATAATCTTGCTATTGGTATAACAACTTATATTGATAAAAAAAAATCATCAATATCATCATCAAATTTGTTAAAAGAAAATCTAGATAATCTTATTGAAAAATGTATTGATACTACAAAAATTACACCAGATGATGAATTTAATTCACTTCCAGATAAAGATTTACTAGCTAAAGAAGTTAAAGATTTAGATTTATATGATGATACTCATATTAAAAATGAGGATAAAATCGAATATTTAACCAGATTAGAAATCTCAGCATCAAGCAACAAAAAAATTATTAATACTGAGTCTAGCTTTACTGAAGATAAATCAAATTTTATTTTAGCTAATAGTGATGGCTTTTGCGAAGGTTATAAAGACTCATCATTTATAGCTTCAAGTGTAACTGTTGCAAAAGATGAGAAAAGTATGGAGCGTGACTATGAATATACTAGTAAATGTCATCTAAGAGATATCAAAGATGCAGAAGTATTAGGAAAATTAGCCGCTGAACAAACTATCAGAAAGCTTAGTCCAAAAAAGATTAGTAGTGAAAAGATTGCCTTAATCTTTGATAAAAGAATTGCAAAAGGAATCCTAAGCACTTTTGCCAATGCAATTTCATCGTCTGCTATTTCAAGAGGAACCTCCTTTTTGAAAGATAAGATTAATCAGAAAATATTTTCAGATGAAATAAATATCTTTGATAAACCAGATATATTAAAAGGCCTTGGCTCCAGAAATTTTGACTCTGAGGGAGTTAAAACTGATACGTTAAAATTAGTAGAGCAGGGGGTTTTAAAGCATTATCTAATAGATACTTATAATGGAAAAAAATTGAAACTTAGATCTAATGGTAGATGTGGTGGAACAAGTAATCTTTATTTCAATAAAGGGAAAATTTCTTTTAAAGATCTGTTGAATTCAAATTCAAGGTGTCTTTATTTAACAGAAACTATTGGTCATGGAAGTAACATTGTTACGGGTGATTATTCAGTTGGTGCCACAGGTTTTTTAATTGAAGATGGTGAATTCAAATATCCAATTAACGAAATTACAATCGCAGGAAATTTTAAAGAAATGTTTCAAAATATGACTCTCGCTAATGATCTAGAATTTGAGTATTCAACAAATTCTCCAACTATGATGATCGAAGGTATGGTAGTTGCAGGTAAATAATAATATTTACTCAAAATTTTTTAAACGATATTCCCAATTTCCCATTCTAGAATATGATATTCTGATAATTTGAGCGTTTTCTTGATCATACCAAATGTTAAAATCTAATTTTTTATCTTTTGGTAAAGTTACATCTTTAGATTTAAGTGTAAAATGATCAACATTATAAATTTTTCCATATTGCTCAATTTTTTCTATTCCAATAAAAGTAACAACTTGTTCTTTTACACTTCCTGAAATTGGACTAATTTGACTATCAGTTTGTAAAATTTTATGATTCCACCAATTTCCAATAACATTATCAACAGATGCTTCTCCGTTATAAGAAGAACCTTTTATGATAAATTTTTTTGAATTTTTATCAAAAAAAAGGTCTACAAATTTTTGTTTATCATTTTGTTTAGTTTTAGAGTTGAATGAAATCAATTGATTTTTGAAATATTTTTCTTCACTATATCCTTCAATTTTAAATATTGTTGCTCCTAAAACTTTAACAGAAAATTTAGTTTCATTTGTAATAATGGTATTATTCCCTTTTTTATTGAATAAATAATTACTATAACCAATTAATTGACCGTTCCTGAAAATTTCCATTTCAATTTTGTTATAATTTTTATAGTGAGCCATATGAGCTACTGAAATAGAGGAAATGAGTGTAAATATTAAAATGGTTACAAATTTTTTCATTTGGCAATTACATTATTAAACTTTATCAATAATAGAAATAGCTTATTAAAAAATGTTTTTAAAAATAAAGAAAATACCAAAAGTTAAATGGAGTTCTGAAAAACCATATAATTTCAAACCAAAATTTTCTACATTCTTTTTTTTATGCTTTGGATTAATGCTTTTTGGATTAGGTGAAGGTTTATTAATAGTATCTTTCACGGGAGCATCTCCTTGGAGTGTATTAGCTCAAGGAATTTCTTTAAACGTAAATTTAAGCATAGGAACGATCACACTATTAATAAGTATATCTGTTCTAATTTTATGGATACCACTAGGTCAAAAACCTGGAATGGGAACAATATTCAATGCTTTGATAATTGCCTTGATGATAGATATTTGTATAAAATTTGTACCAACTCCATCTAATTTTTTTTACCAGTTTATTTTAGCTGTAATTTCAGTTGTAACAGTCGGGATAGGTGGAGGTATTTACTTAGTATCTAATTTAGGGGCAGGACCAAGAGATGGTTTAATGATAGGTTTACAAAAAATATCAAACTTACCAGTAGCAGCTGTTAGAGCAACATTAGAAATTTCAGTTGTTAGTATTGGATGGTATTTAGGTGGTACAGTTGGATTTGGAACTTTGCTTTTTGCTTTTGGAATTGGTCCATGTGTTGCTTTAGGATTATATCTGGTAGATAAATTTTTTGATTAAGCTGCAGCACCTGATTTTTCATTTTTTTTTCTTTCATGAGGATCAAGAATAGCTTTTCTTAATCTACAAGATTCTGGAGTTATCTCTAAAGCTTCATCAGTATTTAATATGCTTAATTGTTCAGCTATTGACATTTTTCTAACTGGTGTCAAAACAACATTTTCATCAGTTCCTTGGGTTCTCATATTAGTTAATTTTTTACCCTTCATAACATTAATAATCATATCGCCTGGTTTAGGTGATAGACCAACAATCATACCAGGATATACAGGATCATTATGAGTTATAAACATTTCACCTCTTGCCTGTAAATTGAAAATTGCAAAAGCAACTGCTTTACCTTGTTCCATTGAAATTAGAGCACCATTTTTCCTTCCTTCCATATTACCTTCAAATGGTCCATAGGAATGAAAGATTTTATTAATTACTCCATTTCCTTTTGTAAGTGTTAAAAATTTACTCGTATATCCCATTAAACCTCTCGTAGGAGCATGAAATATAAGTCGCTTTTTATTTTTTCCTGTATCTTTTAATTCTATCAATTTACCTTTTCGTTTATTCATAGAGTCGATTATTTTTGAGGAGTGTTCTTCATCAAGATCCATGGTAACTTCTTCTATTGGTTCAAGCTTAACTCCATTCTTATCTTTTTTATATAAAACTTTTGGAGGAGATACAGTCATTTCAAAACCTTCTCTTCTCATTTGAGTAAGTAATATTTCTAACATTAATTCACCACGCCCACTTACAACGAAAGAGTCCTTTCCTTCATTCTCAGAGAAACTGATTCCAACATTATTTTGTGCTTCTTGAATTAAACGATCTCTAATTTGAGTGCTGGTAAGTTTTTTACCTTCAGTGCCAGCTAAAGGAGATGTATTTACAGTAATTGAAATAGACATCGTTGGCGGATCGATAGGTGTTGCTTCTATTGGATCTTTAACTTCTAAATCACATATAGTATCAGCTACATTAGCTTTCTCTAGGCCAGCTATTACAACAATATCTCCAGCTTCTCCAACTTCAATAGGAACTTTTTTTGTTCCCTCATACCTAAATATTTTAGTTAATCTTCCTTCGTCAATTTTTTCTCCGTTCAAATTAATCGCTTTAATTAATTGATTAGCCTTTGCAGTTCCTTGATTAATTCTTCCAACCAAACTTCTTCCTAAGAAACTATCTGAATATAATAACGTTGATAACATAGCAAAAGGCTTTGTTTTATCTAATTCAGCTGGTTTTACATGATCTATTATTTTGTTTAAAAGTGGACTTAAATTTTCTCTAGAACCATAAATTTCTGTATCAGCCCAACCCGATCTTCCACTTGCATAAAGAACTGGAAAATCTAATTGTTCTTCGTTTGCATCTAAACTTACAAATAAATCAAATGTCTCATCCAAAACTTCATTTGCTCTTTGGTCAGCTTTGTCTAATTTGTTTATAACTACTATTGGTTTTAATCCTTGTTTTAATGCTTTAGCTAAAACAAATTTTGTTTGTGGCATTACACCTTCCGCTGAATCAATTAATAGGAGAGCACCATCAGCCATACTTAAAACTCTTTCAACTTCAGCAGCAAAATCTCTGTGCCCTGGTGTATCTATTATATTTATTCTTGAGTTATTCCAATTTATTGAAGCTGGTTTCGCTAAAATGGTTATCCCTCTTTCTTTTTCTAATTCTCCAGAGTCTAAAAGTCTTTCATCCACTATTTCATTTTCTCTAAAAGACCCACTTTGTTTCATCAAGTTATCGATCAAAGTAGTTTTTCCATGATCAACGTGTGCAATAATTGTTATGTTTCTTATTTCTTGGCTCATAAATTCTCGCCGTTATACATTAATAAGAGACTTTGAAAACTTAAAAAAAACCACATTAAACTTACTTTTAAAGAATAAAATTAAGCAAATATCATTTTTTTAATCTCAATTACATCCATATAAATAAAAAACCTATTTTATTTATAAATTTTATATATTTAATCTATTTTAATAAATCTATTGTTTGTTGATTAGGATAAATTTCTAAAAATTTAGTTTTTCTTATATACAGAATATCAATTTGAACTAACATTTTATCCATATGATGTATTTCGCAAATATCATAAGGTATAAAACCTATAGAATTTAAATATTTAATACATTCACTCAAATCAGGTGAATTTAAATTATATTCGATGATTGGAGTTTCTAAATATAAAAGTTCACAACTAGATAAAGTTTTTTTAGACCCTTTTAAGATATCAATCTCACTTCCTTGAGTATCTATTTTAATAAAGTTTGGGTATTCTAATTTATTTTCATTTACAACATCATCTAAAGTCGTAGTAGTAGTAATTGTGGCCTTATATCTTTCATCATATCTTTCTGATTGTTCCTTATAATATGAATCCCCTGTTAGTCCTCTAGAGTAGAACTTAATTTCTTTTTTTGAGTCAGAGAGAACTCCCAAAAAATATTTAAAATTCGATTTTATCAAAAATTTTTCATTAGTTTCGTTTGCTTCAAATAAATAAAATTTTTTATCTTTAAGTGATTTTTTACTAAGATTTTTACTCCATTCACCTTTATATGCCCCAATATCATATACTATGTTTAAATTTAATCCTTTTTTTTGCAAATGGTTTAAATTGTAATCTAATTTATGTTTGTAAAGTGATTTAAAAATTCTCTCAAATTTTCTTGGAAAAAATCTGAACAAATTAAATTTTATATTCATATTTTTTTAATATTAAAATAAATAGCTCATCTTCTGTATTTTAACTTTTTTAAATAATCTACTTTTAATTTTAAACTTACTTGAAGTTAAAAACAAAAAAAAACGCCAGAGAGGCTGATTTCTCTGGCGTTTCTAAATTTTTTAAGAACGAGTTAGGGTTACATTCCCATACCACCCATTCCTCCCATTCCTCCCATTCCTCCCATTCCACCAGGCATTCCGGCTGGGGCAGCATCTTTTTCTTCGGGTTTGTCAGCTATCATTGCTTCCGTTGTAACTAACAATCCAGAAATAGAAGCTGCATCTTGAAGAGCAGTTCTTACAACTTTTACAGGATCAATAATTCCTTTAGCAAACATGTCACAATATTCCTCATTTTGTGCATCATATCCATGTGTTTTTTTATTTTGTTCTAATAGTTTACCAACAACAACAGAGCCATCTACTCCAGCATTTTTAGTAATTTGTCTAATAGGAGCTTCTAACGCTCTTTTTACTAAATCAACACCAGCTTTTTGATCTTCTCCTTTTGCTTTTACTTTTTCATTTTTGAGGAAAATTTATACTATCAATAATTTATTGATAAATATAGTCTCTAGTAACAGGTGTTGATTTATAATTCTTTGTTAGTTGAAATTGATATACTACTTGATCACCCCACTTAAATGCCATTTCACAACCAGCAAGGTAAAATTCCCACATTCTAAAAAATTTATCATCAAACATTTTTACAATTTTGTCTTTATTCTTTGTGCAATTCTCCTTCCAGTGTCTTAAAGTATGTGAATAATGAAGCCTTAAAACCTCAATATCAGTTACTATTAGGCCTGCAGCCTCTATGGGCGTCGTTACTTCACTCAAACTTGGCGTATAACCCCCAGGAAATATGTATTTTGTAATCCACGGGTGGGGGTCTCTAGGAGGATTAACCGATCCTATTGTATGAATTAAAGAAACTCCATCTTCATTTAGTAAATTTTCAATTTGATTAAAGAATTTTTTATAAAATTTTCTACCTACGTGTTCGAACATTCCAATGCTAACTATTCTATCAAATTTTTCTTTGAGCTCTCTATAATCCATTAGTTTAAATTTAACCTGATTTTCTAAGTTCATATCTTTTGCTTTTTGAATACAATAATTTAATTGATTTTCTGATAAGGTAATGCCTGTAACCTCGCATCCTGCACTTTTAGCTATATCAATAGCTAAAGATCCCCAGCCACAACCTATATCCAATACTTTTTGGTTTGGTTTTATGTTTAATTTTTTAATTATATGTTTAATCTTATTATTTTGAGCTACTTCAAGACTATCGCTTTCATTTTTGAAATATGCACATGAATATTGTCTTTTGGGATCTAAAAACAAGTCATAAAGTTCATCTTTAATATCATAATGATGTGAAACATTCATTTTAGATTTTTTTAAAAAATTAAAATTTGTTAAATATCTATAAGACCCTCTCAACCTATTAATAAAATAGCTAAAAAAATTCAACTCACCTCTACCAATATTCATTAGAGCTAAATCTAAAAAATCCGATAATGTTCCGTTTTCAATAATTATTTCCCCATCAGTATAAGCTTCACCAAAATATAAATCTGGATGAAATAATAATTTATAATGAAGATTAGAATTTAAAATTTTAAGTTTGATAGGACTATCACCTGGATTACCAATTATATAATCTTTTTTATTAGCATCAGTGAGTATAAAACCACCCGTTTTAAATATATTATTTAAAAATTTAGCTAATTGCATTTATGCCGCCAAAGATGATTTATTTGAAAAATTTAAGTCCTTTAAGTTGTTTAATAAATTTTTTTCATCTTTTTTATTCAAAAGACTCAAAGGTGGTAAAATGTTTTTATAAATTTTATTTTCTTGAGAATAATAGCTATGCAACCCAGATATTAGATTATATTTATCAAAAGCACCTCTTACATTACATAATTTTTCATTATATAGTTGTTCATTCCCCATTTGAAAATCATCGTAAACTTTTCTTGATAACTTAGCAGTAACGTTGCATGTGGCAGTTATTATTCCAGAGCATCCAGACAGTAAACCTTTTAATAATTTTATCTCAGAACCTGGAAATATAGAAAAATTTTCTAATTTTAAGCTTTCAAATAAATTATACGAACTATCTTTTACACCTACTATCTGATTAGGAAATTTTTTAACAAGTTCTTTAATACAATTTACGCTAAATTTATATCCAGAAAGTTTTTCAAAATTATAGAGAATTATCTTACATTCTGGGATAGATTTTATTATTTTTGAATAAAAATCTATAACTTCAGAATCACCATATTTGTAGTAAGCTGGAGGCATGATTAAAAATTTTTTAAAATTTAGAGAATTCGCTATTTTCATAAAATTAATTGTTTCCGTTAAAGAGTTAAAACCGGTCCCAATCAAATGTTTATCCTTGTATTTACTCATTGATAACTTGTTTAATAAATCAATTTTTTCTGAAACAGATAATAATTGAGATTGTCCTGTGCTTCCAAATATTGCTGTTCCATGACAACCTTGATCAATTAGTCTTTCTGCATGATCTATTGTTTTTTCAACGTTTAAGCTCAAATCAGAATTAAGAACTGACATTGTAGCTGCATATATTCCACTTATTTTTGTCATATTAAAAATTTATATAAAAAATATACTCAGTAAAGTTTATAAATACCATATGAAAATATTAGCAGTTCAAAATAGAATGGGTATTGGGGATACTATAATTTTTTTGCCCTATATTAAGGCATTGTCTAAAAAATATAATACACCTATAAGTTTACTTGTTAAAGAAAGCTCAAAAGCTGATCAATATCTTCATCAAACTAATTATATCGATAAAATTCTTCTTTTAGAAAGAGATAATAAAACTGAGAATAGGCATAGTGGTTTTTTTGGTAGTTTAAATTTGATTAAAGATATTAAAAAACATAATTTCAATAAAATTATAATTTTTAATTCATCTTTTAGATTCAATTTAATTTCAAAACTTTCAGGAATATCAGAAATTTACCAGTACCCTCTATTCCAAAAAAATAAACAACATATTACTGAAACACCAAGAAGGTTTTTTAAAGATAAATTAGGTTTAGATATTAATGAAGATCCAGAAATATATATTGATGAAAAATCAATTTTACAATCAATTGAAAAATTCAAAATAAACAAAAAAGAAATAAATGTACTTCTAGGTATAGGTGGTTCTGGGTCAACTAAAAGAATACCCTCAAAAACATTTTTGAATGTAATTGAAAAAATACAAAAAATTAAAATATGTAAATTCTTTCTTGCAACAGGTAAAAATGATGAGGAGCAAATTATTTTAAATGAAATATTACAATCGAAATTTAAAAATTTATGTATTCCTCTTGACAATTTATCAATTAAGGAAATTTTACCAATTATAAAAAATTGTAATCTTTCTATTTGTAATGACTCCAGTTTTAGTCATCTATCTGCAGCATTAGGCATAAAAACAATAACCTTAATGGCTGACACTCCTTTAATCTATGGAAGTTATAGCTCTAAAATGTTTCCAATAATTCCAGATGGCAAAAAAACCGTTACGCATAATTCATTAGCTAAAGATAAAATTAATCCAGATAAAATATTTGAAAAAATTATTGAAATTTTAAATTAAGAAATATCATTTAAAACTATGTCTTTAGCTTCATTCACTATTGACGACAACTTTGATGTTTCGGGAGAGATATCAGGATGAATTTTTTTTTGAATTTTTATATATGCTTTATTTACATCATCTTTAGTAATTTTTTTATTCATATCCAAATTTAAAATTTTATAAGCCTCCGAAACAGATATTGAAGAAACATTATTAGAATTTGACTGATTGAAAGAAAATCTTCCTGACTTTCTCAAAGTTTGTATTAGTCTAAATAACGAAATTAATTGAAAAATTGACAAGCCTTTAAGCTTTAATAATGCTAAGCTAGCAATAGTTAATGGTAGCGTTAATAAAAATCTCCCACCTATTGCAAATAAAATAGCGAGTAAAAATAGGCCAATTATTAACAATATACGGAGGCTTTTAGAGATTTTTTTTGAAGAGACTGATGAGAATCTCTTCAATAATAAATAAAAAATAGTCAAAATAACTAATGTATAAATTATTATATTCATATAATTCCTAGACTAAATGAAATTACCACAATTACAAAAAAAACCTGAGTTAAAATCTTGCCACGGTGTCACTTGGGAAGATAATTACAGCTGGATACATCAAAAAAATATTTTAGAGGTATTGAAAGATAAAGAAAAGTTAAATCCTGAAGTAAGAGATTATCTTGAAAAGGAAAATAAATATACTGAACATCAATTAAAAAATACTAAAAGAATTCAAAAAGAATTATTCAATGAAATTAAGGGAAGAATTAAACTTGATGATGAGTCGCTGCCTTACAAAGATCATACTTATGATTATTGGACAAAAACAACTGCTGAAGGGAACTATTCAATTAAATTAAGAAAAAAAATTGATACAAATTTGATTGAAGAGATTTGGAATGGTGATAAAGAAAAAGAAAAACTCAAAGTAGAATATTTTGGAGTTGGAGATTTAGAGGTAAGTAATAATGATAAATTATTAGCATATTCATTAGATACTAAAGGTTCGGAATATTACACGATTTATATTAGAGAAATAAAAACTAATAAAATAGTAACTAAAGAAATTAAAGAAACAACTGGTGGTATTACATTTAGTTTAGATGATAAATACATTTTCTATTCAAAATTAGATGAAAATCACAGAGCAAGAAAAATTTTTCGACATAAAATTGGAAGTTTTAATAATTCTGATGATCTTATTTTTGAAGAAAAAAATGAAGCATTTACTGTTTCTATAGGAATTAGCTCCGATGAAAAGTTTTATTTTATTTCAACTTCAGATCATAATACATCTGAACAATATTATTTTAGTGTAAAAGAGGATTTTCCTAAACCCAAATTAATTAAAAAAAGAGAAAAAGGAATTTTATACTCTGTAAATTCTTGGAATAATAAATTTTATAATCATACGAATCAAAATGCTGAAGATTTTAAGATCGAAATTTCAAATAGTCTTGAAATTCAAAAATGGCAAACTTTTATTCCTGCAAAAAAAGAGACTTTAATTGGCGGACTTATATTTTTAAATAATTGGATTATTAGATCAGAAACATCTAATGCTCTAGATAAACTATTTGTAATTAATTTAGAAAATGGAAATGAAGAAGAGTTAATATTATCAGATGAAAAAGTTTGTGTTCCTAATATTTCTTTAAGGCAAAAAAATAGGAATACTGATGAAGTATATTTGGGATACTCATCACCAAAAACACCTTCAAAGGTTTTTTTATTTAACTTATTAAATAAAAATAAAAAATTAATTAAAGAACAAGAAATTCCATCAGGTCACAATCCGAATAATTATATTGTAGAGAGAACTGAGTATAAATCACATGACGGAAGATTAATTCCTCTAACTATAACTAGACATAAAAAAACAAAAATTGATGGTTCTGCAAATTTATTACTTTATGGTTATGGGTCTTACGGGCATTCAATAAGTCCTAATTTTTCCTCAACTAGACTTAGCTTAATTGATAGAGACATGATTTGGGTGACTGCACATATCAGGGGAGGTATGGAAAAAGGTATGAAATGGTGGAAAGAAGGAAAACTTACAAACAAAAAAAATACTTTTGAGGATTATATTTATGCTGCAAAATATTTAATTGAAAATAAATATTCATCCAAAGGTAAAATTATTGGTATGGGAGGATCTGCCGGTGGCTTACTTATGGGAGCTGCAGTTAATCAAGCTCCTGAACTTTTTTTAGGAATAATTATGGCCGTACCATTTGTAGACTCATTAACAACTAATCTTGATCACTCTTTGCCTTTGACTGTTGGAGAATTTGATGAATTTGGAAATGCAAAAGATAATAAAGAACACTTTCATTACATTTACTCTTACGCTCCGTATCACAATATTAAAAAGATGGATTACCCTAACATGTTAATTACTACAAGCTTAAGTGATAACAGAGTTCTTTTTGATGAGCCTGCAAAATTCACGGCAAAATTAAGAGAATATAAAACAGATAATAATTTACTTCTTCTTAAAACTGAAATGAATGCAGGTCATGGAGGAAAATCAGGAAGAGATGGGGCTATAGAAGAAATAGCTTTAGATTATGCTTTTGCATTAAAAATTTCAAATAAAATTTAGTTTTCTAAGACTTGAAAAAATAAAAATCATTACCACATTATATTTGTAAGTCGCCTAATGGGGCTTGCATTATAAACTTGCTTAAAAAAGGAGGATATTATGACAAGTAAGGATTTATCTATATTTAACTCTCTAAGACCTTTTTCAATTGGTTTTGACGATATGTTTGATCAATTTGAAAATATGTTGGGTAATGGGCATTTAACAATGCAATCAAATTATCCACCATATAATATCAGAAAAACTGGTAAGGACAACTATGCTATAGAAGTTGCTTTAGCAGGATTTTCAAAAAATGATGTTGAGGTTGAGTTTGAAGATAACTTATTAACTGTAAAAACTAAACAAGTTAATAAATCAGAAGATAAAATTTCTGATGGAGAAATAATTCATAAAGGAATTTCTCAAAGACAGTTCGCTAGATCATTTACTATCGCTGATGATGTGAAAATAGGTAAAGCTCAACTAAAGGATGGTCTTTTAATAATTTCTTGTGAAAAAATAATCCCAGAGCATAAAAAGAAAAAACTTATTGAAATAAAATAAGCAAAAACCTTACTTGCGGAGATCATTCTCCGCGAGTAATCAAAAACATCCATTTGAAACAAATCCAATAATTATAGACTCTGAATTAAGTTCGAATCTTCTCTCACAAGTAATTCCGTATTTCTTATTTTTATAAACCAATTCAAAATTACCTTTTTCATTTTTAAAGTCTTCATCTGGAATTCCAAAGTCTAATTTTAATTCTTTAGATGATTTTCCAATATATTTTGTCAATTTTTTATTCTCTTTTTCTACTATAGTATCAGTTTTTTTTTTTACTGTTTGGCAGCCAGAAAACAAAAACAAGGAAGCAAGAATTATAATAAATAAATTTAAAATTTTCATTTTTAATGATATCAATAGAAATCAAGCACAAATATAAACTTCTAAGTTGAATTATGTGAATAACCTTTAATTTAAAAGAG
>CABYDK010000012.1 GCA_902517735.1 uncultured Pelagibacteraceae bacterium | reverse complement strand
GAAACCGTCTCTATTCCTTTTTCAACACCAGGAATAAATTCTTTGGGAATAGCTCCACCTTTAATTTTACTTTCAACTAATCTTCCTGCACCTGGTTCTTGTGGTTCTACTAAAAGCTTAACCTTAGCAAATTGGCCTGCTCCACCACTTTGTTTTTTATGAGTATATTCTACTTCTGATGCTTTTTCTAAAGTTTCACGATAAGCTACCTGAGGAGCTCCTACATTTGCCTCAACTTTAAATTCTCTTTTCATTCGATCAACAATGATATCTAAATGAAGTTCACCCATTCCTTTAATAATTGTTTGTCCCGACTCTTCATCGGAAGTTACTCTAAATGAGGGATCTTCTTTTGCTAATCTACCTAAAGCTTCACCCATTTTTTCTTGGTCAGCTTTTGTTTTTGGTTCAACAGCAATTTCAATAACTGGATCTGGAAATTCCATTGGTTCTAATAAAACTAGATTTTCTTCGTCACATAAAGTGTGACCTGTTATTGTATATTTTAATCCGGCAAGAGCTACGATATCACCTGCATTAGCTTCTTTAATATCTTCTCTTGAGTTAGCATGCATTAAAAGCATTCTTCCAACTCTTTCCTCTTTTTCTTTTGATGAATTATAAATCCCTGTACCAGTTTTAATCGTTCCAGAATAAACTCTAATAAAAGTTAAAGAGCCAACAAATGGGTCATTTGCTACTTTAAATGCTAAAGCTGAAAAACCAGCTCCATCCTCAAATTTCATCTCTATTTCGTCCTCAGATCCAGGTTTAGTTCCCTTAATAGATCCAATATCTATTGGGCTAGGTAAATAATTTATTACAGCGTCTAGTAAAGGTTGAACGCCTTTATTTTTAAAGGCTGAGCCAGTCAAAACAGGCACAAAGCTAAAATTTAATGTCCCTTTCCTAATACATTTTACCAGATCATCTTCCTTAATTTCATCACCATTTAAGTATGCTTCCATTAATTTTTCATCTTGTTCGACAGCTAATTCAACTAATTCTGTTCTATATTTTTGGGTTATTTCTTTTAAATCCTCAGGTATATCTTTGTATTCCCATTCTGCACCTAAAGCTTCATTTTTCCAAACTTGTGCTTTCATTTTTACTAAGTCTACTACTCCACTTAATGAAGCTTCGATACCAACAGGAATTTGAAGAACTAGTGGTTTAGCTCCCAATCTATCTTTAATCATGTCTACGCATCTAAAGAAATCTGCACCTGTTCTATCAAGCTTATTAACAAAACAAATTCTAGGAACTTTATATTTGTCTGCTTGTCTCCAAACAGTTTCTGATTGAGGCTCTACACCTGCTACACCATCAAATACAGCTACTGCACCATCTAAAACTTTCAAAGATCTTTCTACCTCAATGGTAAAATCTACATGTCCAGGAGTATCAATAATATTAATTCTGTGGTCTTGCCAAAAACAAGTTGTTGCTGCTGAAGTAATAGTGATTCCCCTCTCTTGTTCTTGCTCCATCCAATCCATAGTAGCGGCACCATCGTGAACTTCTCCAATTTTGTGACTCTTTCCTGTGTAATATAAAATTCTTTCTGTAGTAGTGGTTTTGCCTGCATCGATATGTGCCATGATGCCGATATTTCTATATTTATCTAATGTATGTGTTCTTGCCATAAAATATTACCATCTAAAATGAGCAAATGCTTTATTTGACTCAGCCATTTTGTGAACATCCTCTCTTTTTTTCACTGCTGAACCTTTTTTTTCATAAGCGTCATATAATTCATTAAAAATTTTATCAGACATATGTTTGTCTTTTCTTTTTCTTGCAGAGTCAATTAACCATCTAATAGCTAATGCTTGGGCTCTTTTACTTTTTACTTCAACAGGTACTTGATATGTTGCTCCACCAACTCTCCTTGATCTTACTTCAACAGTGGGTTTAATATTATTAATTGCTTCATTAAATATATTGATTGGTTCTTCTTTTGTTTTTGTTTTAATTTTATCTATTGCATCATAAACTATTTTTGCTGCAACACCTCTTTTACCGTCGTACATAATATTATTAATAAGTTTGGGTATTATAATTGAATTAAATTTTGGATCTGGAGTGATATTTTTTTTAGGTTGGGTTTTTTTTCTAGACATAAATTACTTACCTTTTTTTGTACCGTATAATGATCTTCGTTGTTTTCTATTTGCAACACCCTGGGTATCTAAATTACCTCTTAATATATGGTAACGAACACCAGGTAAATCTTTGACACGACCACCTCTTATTAAAACTACTGAATGTTCTTGTAAGTTGTGACCTTCTCCAGGAATATAAGCAGTTACCTCAAAACCATTCGAAAGTCTTACTCTTGCAACTTTTCTTAAAGCTGAGTTAGGTTTTTTTGGTGTAGTAGTATAAACTTTAACACAAACTCCTCTTTTTAAAGGTTGTTTTTGTAAAGCAGGAACTTTATTCCTTTTAGCTTGTTTTACTCTTCTTTTTTTTAACAATTGGTTAATTGTTGGCATAATATTTTGTTTTATTTTTTTATTGTTTTTGAAAAGAAATAACTGACGGGTTATTTATGGCAGCGTTTAGTGTCTAAGATTAACACTACATTCCAACCAAAAACATCGCCAAATTACTTATTAATATGACTTTGTCAAACTAAAACTAGGTTTAGAAGATCAATTTTTTATTGATTTACAGGGTTTTCAGAAGGTTCAATTTTTTCTTGTTCCGACAAAAATTTATTATCGTCTTCAAGAGCTTTTTTATTCCATTTGTTCTTAATATTACCAGTCCCTGCAGGTACTAGTCTACCGACGATAACATTTTCCTTTAAACCATTTAATGGATCAATTTTACCTTTAATGGCTGCGTCTGTAAGTACTCTAGTTGTTTCCTGAAATGAAGCAGCAGATATAAAAGACTCAGTTTGTAATGAAGCTTTTGTAATACCCATTAATACTCTTTCACCTATTGCAGGTGTCTTTCCATCAGATTTTAATTTTTCGTTATTAATTTCAAATTTTATTCTGTCAACAATTTCACCTGGTAAATAAGATGAGTCTCCTGAATTTTTTACTTCAACTTTCTTTAACATTTGTCTTAAAATTGTTTCAATATGTTTATCATTAATAATGACACCTTGGAGTCTGTAAACTTCTTGAACTTGATTTACAAAATATTCTGTTAAATCTTTTATACCCATTATTCTTAGAATATCATGAGGTAACGGCTGTCCATCTAAAAGATATTCGCCTTTTTTAATTCTTTCTCCTTGGTTAAAATTAATATGCTTACCTTTGGGAATTAGATAATTAGAAGGTTCCGATCCATCTTCAGGTACTATTGAAACTCTCTGTTTACCTCTTACTTCTTTACCAAATACTACTTGACCATCATTCTCAGCAATTATTGCACTATCCTTGGCCTTTCTTGCCTCAAATAATTCAGCAACTCTAGGTAATCCACCAGTGATATCTTTTGTTTTTGTAGTTTCCTTTGGAAGTCTAGCTATAACATCACCAGCAGAAACTTTCTGACCATCTTTTACAGATAAGATAGAGTCAGGTACCAGATAATATCTAGCTTCATTATCATCTGCTTTTTTTATTACATTTCCTTTCTCATCTCTTAAAGTAATTCTTGGTTTTAAATCAGTGCTTTTAGATTGTGATCTCCAATCTATGACTGATTTAGAAGAGATACCGGTTGCATCGTCTATAGTTTCTTGAATTGAGACACTGTCAATAAGATCAACATAACTTGCAATACCACTTTTTTCTGCAATTACTGGAGTTGTATAAGGATCCCATTCACAAATTTTGGTATTAGCTTTAACTTTATCTCCATTTTTAAAAAATAATCTAGATCCATAAGCAACTTTGTAGATTGCAACTTGTACACCATTATCATCTTCAATGGATAGTTGAGTATTTCTTCCCATAACAATCAAGTTTTTCTTAGAGTCTTCTAATATGTTTGAGTTAATAATTTTTAATGTTCCTTCATTTTTTGTTACTATTTGAGAATCTTGTTTAACTGAGGCTGTACCACCAACATGGAATGTTCTCATTGTTAATTGCGTACCTGGTTCACCAATCGATTGAGCAGAAATCATTCCAATTGCTTCACCTACATGAACCATTTTACCTCTAGATAAATCTCTACCGTAACATGTAGCACAAACACCTTCTTTTGAACTACAAGTCATTACAGAATAAACTTTTACAGATTTGATACCAGCTGCATCAATTAAATCGCAAGCTGCTTCATCAATCATTGAAGATTTTTTTATAATAATTTCACCAGTGATTGGATTCTTCACATCAGCAGCTGTTACTCTTCCTAATGATCTTTCAGATAAACTTACTACAACATTACCACCCTCTAAGATTTCAGATAGTTCAATAAACCCAGGTTTTTCACAATTCTTTTTAGTTACAGTTAAATCTTGAGCAACATCACAAAGTCTTCTAGTTAAATATCCTGAACTTGCTGTTTTTAAAGCTGTATCCGCTAAACCTTTTCTAGCTCCGTGGGTAGAATTAAAATATTCCAATGCGGTCAATCCCTCTTTGAAATTAGATATAATTGGACTTTCAATAATTTCTCCAGATGGTTTTGCAATTAACCCTCTCATTCCAGCCAATTGTTTCATCTGTGCTGCAGAACCCCTTGCTCCACTATCTGCCATCATAAATACTGAATTTATTTTTAATCCCTCAGTAGTTTTTTCAGTAGCAGAAATACCTTTCATCATTTCACCAGCCACTTTATCCGTACATTTAGACCATGCATCAACAACCTTGTTATATTTTTCACCTCTAGTAATTAGTCCCTCTGCATATTGTGTTTCATAATCTGTTATTAATTTTTTTGTATCATCAATAAGCTGTGTTTTACTTTCTGGTATAACTAGATCGTCTTTACCGAATGAAATTCCTGCCTTAAATGCATGTTTAAAACCTAAATCTTTTAAATGATCACAAAAAATAACAGTAGTTTTTTGACCACAAAATCTAAATACAATATCAATTACCTCTGAAACAACTTTTTTAGGTAATAATCTATCAACTAAAGCAAATTTAATATCTTTATTTTTTGGTAATAAATTAGCTAGCAAAAATCTTCCAGCAGTAGATGTATATTTTTCAAATTTTTTATTTCCTTTTTCATCAAGGGTTTCGAATCGTGATATTATTGTACTATGAACCTTTATTTGACCCGAAGATAAAGCAAATTCAATTTGATCTGCATCAGTAAAATAACCTACAGGTTTATCATTTAGTGGTTCTTGTGATAAATAATAAATACCTAAAATCATATCTTGACTTGGAACTATTATTGGTTTTCCGTTCGAAGGTGACAAAATATTATTTGTTGAAAGCATAAGAATTCTAGCCTCAAGTTGTGCTTCTAAACTTAATGGAACATGAACTGCCATTTGATCTCCATCAAAGTCAGCGTTAAACGCAGCACAAGTTAATGGATGTAATTCTATGGCATCTCCCTCAATTAATTTTGGTTCAAATGCTTGAACTCCCAATCTGTGTAATGTAGGAGCTCTATTAAGTAATACCGGGTGTTCTCTTACTATAAGTTCTAGTGCATCCCAAACTGCATTAGTTTCTCTTTCAACCAGTTTTTTTGCTTGTTTAATAGTTGAAGCCAAACCTAATTTATTTAGTCTTGCATATAAAAAAGGTTTAAATAGTTCTAGTGCCATTTTTTTTGGAAGACCACACTCATGAAGTTTTAAATCTGGTCCAACAACAATTACTGATCTTCCCGAATAATCAACTCTTTTACCTAGCAAGTTTTGTCTAAATCTACCTTGTTTTCCTTTGAGCATTTCTGCTAAAGATTTTAAAGGTCTTTTTCCTGTTCCGGTAATAACTCTACCCCGTCTTCCATTATCAAACAATGCATCAACAGACTCTTGTAACATTCTTTTTTCGTTTCTAACTATAATGTCAGGTGCCTTAAGATCCATTAATCTTTTTAAACGATTATTCCTGTTTATTACTCTTCTATATAAATCGTTAAGATCCGATGTAGCAAATCTTCCTCCATCTAAGGGTACCAATGGTCTAAGTTCTGGAGGAATAACTGGGACGACTGTCATTATCATCCATTCGGGTTTTTGACCTGTCTCTATGAATGACTCTATTAATTTCAATCGTTTTATTGCTCTTTCCTCGTTAACTTTCGACTTGGTTTCTTTAATATAATTAATTAAACTTTTTCTTTCTAATTCTAGATCTAAATTTTTAAGCATTTCTAAAACTGCTTCAGCACCAATACCAGCTGTAAAAGCCTCTTCACCAAATTCATCTTGATATTTTGCTAATTCTTCTTCATTTAAAAGTTGATTTTTTTGTAACCCTGTTAATCCAGGCTCTATAACAATAAAATTTTCAAAATATAAAACTCTTTCAATTTCTTTCAACTTCATATCAACTGCTAAAGCAATTCTACTTGGTAATGATTTTAAAAACCAAATGTGTGCTACTGGAGTAGCGAGATTTATATGTCCCATTCTTTCTCTGCGAACATTAGATTTAGTAACCTCTACTCCACACTTTTCACAAATTATTCCTCTAAATTTCATTCGTTTGTATTTTCCACACAAACATTCATAATCTTTTATAGGACCAAAAATTCTTGCACAAAAAAGGCCATCTTTTTCTGGTCTAAAAGTTCTATAATTAATAGTTTCGGGTTTTTTGATTTCGCCATATGTCCATGATTTTATTTTTTCAGGACTTGCTAAAGATATTTTAATACTACTAAAATTTTGAGCTTCAGAAATTTCTGTATTTTTAAAAAAATCAGTTAATTCTTTTTTCATAATTAATTAAGTTCCACGTTTAATGCTAATGATTTTATTTCTTTTACCAAAACATTAAATGATTCTGGTATACCTGATTCAAAGTTTTCTTCACCCTTAACTATTGTCTCATAAACTTTAACTCTTCCTGCAACATCGTCTGATTTAACAGTTAAAATTTCTTGTAAAGTATACGAGGCACCATAAGCTTCCAGTGCCCAAACTTCCATTTCACCAAATCTTTGGCCTCCAAGTTGTGCTTTACCACCTAAAGGTTGTTGAGTTACTAAACTGTAAGGTCCTGTAGATCTAGCGTGAATTTTATCCTCTACTAAATGATGAAGCTTTAACATATATATGATTCCTACTGTTACTGGTCGATCAAATTTTTCACCTGTTCTACCATCCCATAAATATGTTTGACCTGAGCCAGGTAGTTTAGCCAATTCAAGCATTTTAGTAACGTCTTTTTCTTTAGCACCATCAAATACTGGTGTTGAAATGGCTATTCCATTTTGTAAATTTTCACATAGATCTCTAAATTCTGTTTTACTTAATTTTTCTACCTTATCATTAAAAATTTCCTCACCATAAACAGATTTCAAAAATTTAGAAATTTTTTCAGTTTTTTCTATTCTTTTACTATTTTCATTAACCAATTTTTTAACTTCTTCACCAAATTCTTTACAAGCCCAACCAAGATGGGTTTCCAAAATTTGACCAACATTCATACGACTTGGCACTCCTAAAGGGTTCAATACTATATCTACTGGTCTTCCATCTTCTCTATACGGCATATCCTCAACTGGTACTATTTTACTTACAACTCCTTTATTACCATGTCTTCCAGACATTTTATCACCTGGTCTTAATCTTCTCTTAATTGCAACAAAAACTTTCACCATTTTCATAACGCTAGGCAATAAATCATCTCCACTTCTTATTTTTAGAACTTTATCCTCAAATCTTTCAGTTATATCTTCTTTTGCTTTATTATATTGATCTTTAACTTGTGCTAATGTTTCCTCATTTTTAACATTTCCAACTGTAATTTTAAAAACTTCGTTGATTGTTAATTTGTTTATATTCTCAAAATTAAGTTTTGTTCCTGTTTCGAGATCTTTGATTTTTTTAGTTAAAGAGGTCCCTGATAAAAATTCAGCTACTCTTTGTTTTATGCTTCTCTCTAAAATTTCTTCTTCAACTATTTTATCTTGCTGTACTTGATCTATTTCAGCACGTTCAATTGTAATTGATCTTTCATCTTTTTCGATTCCATGTCGATTAAATACCTTCACATCTACTACTGTTCCACTACTGCCTCTAGACATTCTTAATGAGGTATCTGTTACATCTATAGCTTTTTCACCAAAAATTGATCTTAATAATTTTTCCTCTGGTCCTGATGCAGAGTCTCCCTTTGGAGTAACTTTACCAACTAAAATATCTCCTGCATTTACTTCGGCTCCAATATAAACTATTCCTGACTCATCTAAATTTTTTAAAGCTTCTTCATTAACATTTGGAATATCTCTTGTTATTTCTTCTTCTCCCAATTTAGTATCTCTTGCCATAATTTCGTATTCAACAATGTGTACTGAAGTAAATACATCATCTGTTACACATCTTTCTGAAATTAAAATTGAGTCTTCAAAATTGTAACCTTGCCAAGGCATGAATGCTACAGTTACATTCTTACCCAAGGCTAATTCGCCAAGTCTAGTCGAAGGACCATCAGCAATTATATCACCTGATTTTACTTTATCACCAACTCTTACTAAAGGTCTCTGATTAATACATGTATTTTGATTAGATCTTTTAAATTTTTGTAAGTTGTAAATATCTACACTTGATTTAGTAAAATCAGTTTCTTCAGTAACTTTAACAACAATTCTTTTACCATCAATTTTGTCTACTACTCCATCTCTTTTTGCTACAATTGTTACACCAGAGTCTAAGGCAACATCGCTCTCTATACCTGTCCCAACTAATGGGGATTCAGGTTTGAGCAAGGGCACAGCTTGGCGCATCATATTTGACCCCATAAGAGCTCTGTTGGCATCGTCATTTTCTAAGAAAGGAATTAAAGATGCGGCTACAGATACAAGTTGTTTTGGTGAAACATCAATATAATCAATGGTTTCTGGTTTTGATAATAAAAAGTTTAGATTTTGCCTACAGGAAACTAATTCTTCTATAATCTTTCCACTTTTGTCAATTTTAGTATTTGCTTGAGCGATCGTAAATTTTGTTTCTTCCATTGCGGATAGATACTCAACTTTATCTTGGACCACTCCTTCTTTTACTCTTTTATATGGACTTTCGATGAAACCGTATTTATTGATTTTTGCATAAGTTGATAAACTATTAATCAATCCAATGTTAGGTCCCTCAGGAGTTTCTATTGGACAAATTCTTCCATAATGAGTTGGATGTACATCACGTACTTCAAAACCTGCTCTTTCTCTTGTTAGACCACCTGGTCCTAAAGCTGAGACTCTTCTTTTATGAGTAATTTCAGATAAAGGATTTGTTTGATCCATAAATTGTGATAACTGTGAACTTGCAAAAAAATCTTTTAAAGAAACAGTAAGTGGCTTTGCATTAATCAAATCTTGTGGCATTGCAGACTCTACATCAAGGGTAGTCATTTTTTCCTTAATTGCTCTCTCCATTCTATAAACACCAATTCTTGCTTGATTCTCAACTAACTCACCAACAGATCTTACTCTTCTATTACCCAGATGATCAATATCATCGACATCATCTTTACCGTCTCTTAATTCCAACATCTTATGAATAATTGCTAAAATGTCGTCATTTCTTAGAATTGTAATTTTGTCTGAACATTCTAAATTTAATCTTGAGTTCATCTTCACTCTACCAACATCAGAAAGATCATACCTATCAGAACTAAAAAATAGATTGTTAAAAATTTGAGTAGCAATCTCAATTGTAGGTGGTTCCCCAGGTCTTAGCATTTTATATATTTCTGTAATTGCTTCATCCTTAGAATTATTTTTATCGTTTAGAAGAGTAGTTAATAAATAAGGACCTTTATTAATTGAATTTGTAATCGAAATTTCTAAAGTGTGAATATTCGCATTAATAATTTGTTGTAAAACAGTATCGTTTAATTCTGTGCCAATTTTAATTATACCATCCTCTTCACCATTAATTTTTACATCTTTATGCAAGAATTTACCGAATAATGACTCTTTTGATACTAATATATCTTTTAACCCATCATTAAAAAGTTTTTTAGCATTTAAATAATTAATGTTTTCTCCAAGTTTAATTACTACCTTGCCTGTTTTTGCATCTATAACTTCCTCAGAAAAATTTTTAGCTTTGTAATTTTCTGGATTAAACTTTGTTTTCCATTTTTCTGTTTTTGTCTCATAATTGAATTGCTCTTTATCATAAAACTCATTTACAATTTCAGATTTTGTAAAACCTAAAGCTAGCAATAAAGTAGAAGCTAAAATTTTTTTTTTTCTATCAATTTTAAAATATAAAAAATCTTTTACATCATATTCAAAATCTAGCCAAGAACCTCTATTAGGAATTACTCTACAATTAAATAAAAGTTTTCCACTCGCATGTGTTTTACCTTTATCATGATCAAAAAATACACCTGGACTTCTGTGCATCTGGTTCACAACTACTCTTTGTACTCCATTTGTTATGAATGTACCGCTATTAGTCATCATTGGAACTTCACCCATATATACTTCTTGCTCTTTTGCTGATAATATATCTTTTGTATTATTTTCTTGATCAATTTCATAGACAACTAATCTAAGTGTACATTTTAGTGCAGATGAATATGTAAGCCCTCTAGCAATACATTCCTCTACGTCAAATTTTGGTTTTTCTAACCTATAAGATACGTATTCCAAAGTTGCTTTGTCATTTAAATCATCAATTGGAAAAATACTTTTAAAAACTCTATCAAAACCCTTTGTAAGTTCTGCCTCAGTGTTAAAATCTGTCAACTCATTATATGAATTTTTTTGAACTTCTATAAGATTAGGGATAGATAAACTTTCTTTTAGTTTACCAAAACTTTTTCTAATATTCTTTTTTTCAGTAAAAGATATTTGCATTTTTTTAAACTGATTAAAACTTAATCAGCTTATGAATTCTTTCTTATTAATTTATTTAAGTTCTACTTTTGCGCCTGCAGCTTCTAACTTAGCTTTAATTTCTTCAGCTTCTTTTTTTGGGACACCCGCTTTAACTTCTTTGGGCGCACCTTCAACTAAATCTTTTGCTTCTTTTAATCCAAGTGATGTTGCTGCTCTAACTTCTTTAATAACATTAATTTTTTTGTCTCCAGCTGAAACAAGCATAATTGCAAATTCATCTTTGTCTGATGCTGCTTCTCCACCAGCAACTGCTGCGGGCGCTGCTGCAGCCATAGGAGTTACACCCCATTTTTCCTCTAATTGTTTAGATAAATCTGCTGCCTCAGCAACAGTAAGCTTTGATAAATCTTCTATAATTTTATTTAGGTCTGGCATAATCTACTCTTTAGGTTGTTTTTTCAGAATTTTCTGCAGTCAAACTACTCATTTTTTCCGATCGTGCAAGGAAAATACTTACTAATTTTGAAGCGGAGGCGTTTAAAATTCCTACAATATTCGCTCTTGCCTCATCTAACGTTGGTAAATTTGCTACATTTTGTACACCAGCCTGATCTAAAACCTCATTATCCATTATTCCACCAATTAGTTTTAGATTTTCATTATCTTTAGCAAATTTAGACAGAATTCTTGCAGACATAATTGCATCTTCACCAAAAGCTACGGCTGTTGGGCCAGTAAATAAATTAGATAAATCTTTGCACTTAGTTTTTTCAATCGCAAGTTTAGTTATTCTGTTTTTAGTAATTTTAAATACTATTCCTTTTTCTCTCATTTTGGATCTTAGCTCATCTAATTGAGGCATCGTTAATCCTTGATAATGAGTTACCATTACTGCTTTACTGTTTTCAAACTGAGTTGTCATTTCAGCAATATAATTTTTTTTTTGTTCTTTATTCATCATATTATATAGACTTCGTTAATTTAACTTTATAAGAAACACCCATTGTTGATGTAGCAAAAGCGTTTTTAATTAAATCACCCTTTAAAGTGTTATTAGATTTTTCTTTTTCTAAAGCTTCTAAAATTGCATTATAATTTTTTAGTAATTGATCATCTTTAAAAGATTTTTTGCCAATACTCACACCTATATTTCCATCTTTATCATTTCTGACTTCAACCTGACCAGATTTAGCATTTGTTACAGCTTCTTTAATATTTTCTGATACAGAACCAAGTTTTGGATTAGGCATTAATCCCTTGGGACCCAAGACTTTTCCAAGTTTAGAAAGTTTAACCATCATTTCTGGTGTACAAATTAATTTTTCAAAATTTATCTCTCCTGATTTTATTTTTTCGATAAAATCATCACCTCCTACTATATCTGCTCCAGCATTTTTTGCTTCGTTGGCTTTAGAATCTTCGCAAACAACTGCAACCTTAATTTTTTTTCCAGTCCCACCTGGTAAATTTACAACTGTTCTAATATTAATTTCTCCTTTTTTTTGTTTATTATTAATTTGAAAACTTAAGTCTAAAGACTCATCAAATTTAGTTGTACAGTTTTTTTTTAAAACAGGTAATAACTTTTCAATAGATTCTGAAGTTAAATCTTTTGTTTTTTCAGGAAGTTTTTTGAATCTTTTAGATTTCATTATTCTTTTACCTCTATACCCATTGATTTTGCTGATCCTGAAATAATCTTAACTGCCTCTTCTAAATCTAGAGCATTTAAATCACTCATTTTTTGTTTAGCAATTTCTTCTGCTTGTTTTTTTGTAATTGAAGCAACTATATTTCTGCCAGGTTCACTTGACCCACTTTTTAATTTTGCTGCTTCTCTGATAAAGAAAGATGCAGGTGGAGATTTAATTTTAAAATCAAATTTTTTATCTTTATAAACTGTAATTTCGACTGGAACTGGTTTGCCAGCTAATGATTTTGTTTTATCATTAAATGCCTTACAAAATTCCATTATATTTACACCTCGTTGACCTAATGCAGGACCTACAGGTGGAGCAGGATTAGCCTGACCACCTTTGATTTGTAATTTTATAAATCCACTAATTTCTTTTTTTGCTGCCATTAACTTGTTTTCTCTACTTGATTATACTCTAGTTCAACTGGTGTAGGTCGTCCAAATATAGAAACTGACACCTTAAGTCTAGACTTTTCTTCATCTATACCTTCTACCATTCCACTGAATGATGCAAATGGTCCATCTACTACCTGAACTTTTTCACCAACACTGTACTCTATACCAGATTTTGGCTGAGCTACACCATCTTTTATTTGTCCTAAAATTTTTTCAATCTCTTTATCAGAAACAGGCACTGGCATTCCTTTAGTTCCCAAAAAACCACTTACTCTTTTTATATTTTTAATCATATGATAAATATTATTATCCATTTCACTCTTTATTAATACATAACCAGGAAAATACTTTTTTTTTCTTTGAATTCTTTTTCCTCTTTTGACTTCAGTTACATCATGAGTAGGTACTACTATTTCTTCAAATTTATCTGAAATTTTAGCTTTTTCTGCCTCTTCTTTAATTAAACCAGCAACTTTGTTTTCAAAGCTTGAATGTGACTGAACTATGTACCAATTTTTCATTATATGCTAATTTTAAGTAATAATTCTAAAAAGAATTTTAAAACTTGATCAAGTAATAAAAAAAATAAAGACATAACAACTGCCATTGCCAACACCATCAAAGCACCTTGTAAAGTTTCTTTACCTGTTGGCCAAGTTACTTTAAATGCCTCTTGTTTTACTTCCTGAATAAATTTTATAGGGTTTTTCATATTTTATTTGTTTTAAACTGGCAGGAGCGGAGGGACTCGAACCCTCAGCCTCCGGTTTTGGAGACCGGCGCTCTACCAATTGAGCTACACTCCTATATAGAGCTTACTCTATAATTTTAGTTACTACTCCAGCTCCAACAGTTCTTCCACCTTCTCGGATAGCAAAGTTTAATTTCTCCGACATCGCGATTGGTGTAATTAATTTGACCGTAAATTTAGCATCATCACCGGGCATAATCATTTCTGTTCCAGCTGGTAATTCTACTTCTCCTGTAACATCTGTTGTTCTAAAATAAAACTGTGGTCTATACTTAGTAAAAAAAGGTGTATGTCTTCCACCCTCTTCTTTTTTTAGAACATAAGCCTGAGCTTCAAATTTAGTATGTGGTGTAACAGATCCTGGTTTACAAAGTACCTGTCCTCTTTCAATATCATCTCTTTCTACACCTCTTAAAAGAACACCAACGTTATCTCCAGCTTCACCAGAGTCTAGAAGTTTCCTAAACATTTCAACACCAGTACAAACTGATTTTTTAGTATCTCTAATACCTACAATTTCGATTTCATCACCAGTTTTAAGTACACCAGACTCTACTCTTCCAGTCGCAACAGTACCTCTTCCAGAAATTGAGAAAACATCTTCAACAGGCATTAGGAAAGGTTTATCTTTTGGTCTGTCAGGTTGTGGAATAAAAGCGTCTACATTCTTCATTAACTCTAAAATTGAATTTTTTCCAATTTCATCATCTCTACCCTCTACTGCTGCAAGTGCAGAACCTTTAGCAATTGGAGTTTTATCTCCTGGGAATTTGTATGAAGTTAACAACTCTTTAATTTCTTCTTCAACCAGATCGATCATTTCTTTATCATCAACTTGATCCACTTTATTTAGGTATACACAAATTGCGGGAACACCAACTTGTCTAGCTAAAAGGATATGTTCTCTAGTTTGTGGCATTGGACCATCAGCAGCATTAACTACTAAAATTGCTCCATCCATTTGAGCAGCACCTGTGATCATATTTTTAACGTAGTCAGCGTGACCAGGACAATCTACATGAGCGTAATGTCTTTTTTCAGTTTCATATTCAACGTGTGCAGTAGAAATTGTTATACCCCTTTCCTTTTCTTCCGGAGCCTTATCAATTTGATCATATGCAACTGCTTTTGCACCACCAGTTTCAGATAAAACCTTAGTGATAGCTGCTGTTAAAGTTGTTTTACCATGGTCGACATGACCTATTGTACCAATATTACAATGCGGCTTGTTTCTTACAAATTTTTCTTTTGACATTACTTTTATTCCTCACATTCTTTTTAATATAATTTTTTTTTATTTCTTGGAGCGGGTAAAGGGAATCGAACCCTTACATCCAGCTTGGAAGGCTAGCGTTCTACCATTGAACTACACCCGCACAACCCCAAGAGTATCACTCCATATTGTTTTAAATTTTATTGAATGGTGGAGGGGGAAAGATTCGAACTTTCGAAGACCGAAGTCAACGGGTTTACAGCCCGCCCCATTTGACCGCTCTGGAACCCCTCCTTTTTGGGGAAGTGTCCCCTTGTTCAATAAAGCTTCAAACAACACGCGTTTTATATATTTTATTTGTGTAATTGCAATACGAGATTTATTAATAAATATAGCAAAAAACATGTAAAACTAACCAAATATTATGAATAAATCGACGTTTTTCATTGTTGGTCAACATGCGGTCATTGAAGCATTAAAAAACCCTAAAAGAAAAGTTTTAAACCTATTTTTGACAGAGGAAAGTAAAAAAAATATTCATAGAAAAAGTCCAAACATAAATCTTTTGAATAATGTAAAAGTTTTTTTTAAAAACAAAAAAGAATTGGATAAATACTCAACTAAAGAAAATATACTTCACCAAGGTTATGTAGCTGAAATCGAACATTTGGAAAAGCCAGTTTTAAAAGAATTTATAAAAAAAAAAAAAGATATTAATATTGCTTGCTTAGATGGTATTTCGGACCCAAGAAATATTGGTTCACTTATAAGAAGTGCAGTTTCATTTAATATTGATGGAATCATCGTTAAAGAAAGGCATTATCCAGGTGAAAGTAAACTGATGTATAAAGCTGCAAGTGGTGCAATGGAATATGTGAATATATTTGAAGTATCTAACATAAATTCAACACTTAAAAATTTAAAAGATAAAAACTTTTGGGTATACGGATTTGATGGTAACGGAAAGAAAGATTTTACAGAAATAGACTGGAAGGGAAAAAATATTCTTTTATTTGGATCTGAAGGATCAGGTATGCATAAACATACCTCTAAATATGCTGATTTCTTAGTGAAAATTAATATTGATAAAAAAATTGAAAGTTTAAATGTATCTAACAGCGCAACAATTGTTTTTCATTACTTAAGTTATATAAAAAAGTGTTGATTAATTCTTAAATAGTTAATAATTATCAATTAAGCCCTTGTAGCTCAGCTGGTAGAGCAATTGATTTGTAATCAATAGGTCCGCGGTTCGAATCCGTGCGGGGGCACCATCAATTAATAGTTTAAAAATCAATTTTTTCAAAATTTTGATTTTATAATGAAATTTAACTATAAGTAGTAATATTGTGTTTATCAATTATTTAATAATTTATACTTTTAGATACAAG
>CABYDK010000011.1 GCA_902517735.1 uncultured Pelagibacteraceae bacterium | reverse complement strand
GCCGAAAGAGAAATTGCTGCTACTACGTTTTTTGTATCCATTATTTTTTTGTTTTTATTTTTTTATTTACTGGGTCAAAACCTTCTCCACCACCCAAAAATTTTATAGGATGGCAAGATAATATTCTTTTTGCACTTAATAAAAGACCTTTAAAAAAACCATAGCTTTTTAGTGACTCAATGCTGTATTCAGAGCAAGTAGGCAAATATCTACAAGAATGACCCAATAAAGGACTAATAATTAAGCGATATCCTTTTATAAATTTTATAAGCATAATTGTAAAAATATTCATTAGCGTATTCTCTCTAAGTCTCGAAATAAGGTTTCTTTTATAATCGTATATTCATTATTTAACATAGTTGGCTTAGCAATAACAAGGTATGAATAATCAAATTTTAAAGAAATTTTTTGTATCCCATCATTTATTATATTTCTTAAACGTCTTTTTATTTTATTTCTCTTTACAGCATTTCCAATTTTTTTTTTAGTAACAAAACTGATATTAAACATTTTTTTATTTTTACCCTTTAAAAAACCAAAATAAATAGTCGTATATTTGTTTGAAATTTTTTTTTGTTTTAGAAGATTTTTAAATTCTTCGTTCTTAGAAAGAGCAAGAATTTTGCTTTTCATATAATTATGAATTATTTAAATTTTCTTTTCACTTTAGAAGAAACTGTTAGATTTTTCCTTCCTCTAGTTCTTCTTCTTTTTAATAATTTTCGTCCGCCTTTGGTTTTCATTTTAGATCGGAATCCGTGTTTTTTTAATCTTTTTCGTTTTTTTGGTTGGTAAGTTCTCTTCATAATTATAGGTTAAATTTTAGTTAAATACGGCTCTTTATAGTTACTAAATATATAAATAGCAAATATAAGATTTTATTATTAACATTCAAATTAATGGAAAAATCAAAAAAAATTAAATTATTTATAGGGTTATTCTATTTATTTATTGTAGGATTATTTCTTTATTATTTGTTCTCAAAGTTTAGTTTACAACAGATAACCTCTTATGAATTTATTAAAGATAATATTGAATATTTTTCAAAATTAAAGGAAACTAATTTTTTTTTATTATCTATATCCTTTTTAGTTTTTACAATTTTATGGGTATTTCCTTTTTTGGGATTTGGTTCACCAATTGCTTTATTAGGTGGTTTTATTTTAGGTAAATGGTTAGGAGTAATTGTAGTTGTTTTAGGCTTAAGTATAGGTGCAACATTTTTATATATATTTGGAAATTTCTATTTAAAAGATTTTGTGAGAGAAAAATTTTTGAATAGATTTCAAAATTTAGAGCAAAAATTTAAAAAATCAGAATTTTTATATTTACTTATTTATCGTGCTGCCGGAGGTATACCATGGCAGTTGTCATGTATTTTACCAACATTATTTAATGTAAAAATATTAAATTTTTTTTTCGCAACTTTTTTAGGAATTATACCTCAAATTTTTTTAGTTGTTTCTATAGGTAGTGGATTAGAAACGGTGATAAATCAAAACTTAGAACCTCCAGGAATAATGGATATTATATTGTCACCTGATATATATTTTCCTCTTAGTATATTTCTAATTCTAATTATTGTTGCGGTTTTTTTAAGAAAGTTTTTTTATAAAAAATAAAGATGGTGCTCCCACCCTGTACTGACCAGGGAATTAGTCATTACCAATGACTTGTTATACCATTTAACTACAGGAGCATCCTATAACAATTATATTTCATTGATAATAAAGCATTTTTTTCAAATTATTGCCTTAATTTTTTTAATAATATGCATTATACAAACGTGAGGATTTTTTTATGGGTATTCATTACGATTATAAATCTACTAAAAGTGCTAAGCTAATGGAAAAACAAGCTAAAAGAGAAAAAAAGCTAGCAGAAAAAAAAGCAAAAAGATTAGCTAAAGAAGGTCTAAAAAAAGATGAAACTAAAGTTCCAACTTTAGATGCATCAAAACCTATTACATTAGACTTTCTAACCAATCCAAATAAAGAATGAATGCTAAAGAAAAAAATGAGCGTTTAAGTTTAGCTCTAAGAAAAAATCTAAAAAAAAGAAAACTTTTTCAAAAAAAAATAAAAAAGAAAAGTAAATAATGTCAGTTCTTTCAGACAAATGGATCAGGAAAATGTCTACAGAGAAAAGTATGATTACGCCTTTTGAAGAAAAACAAATAAGAGGAGATTGTATTTCCTATGGACTTTCATCTTTTGGATATGACGCAAGAGTTTCAGATGAATTTAAAATTTTTACTAATGTAAATTCTGAAGTGGTAGATCCTAAGAATTTTAAACCTACAAACTTTGTCACAAAAAACGTATCCGAATGTATAATACCTCCCAATTCATTTGTTTTAGCAAGAACTGTTGAAAAATTTAAAATTCCTAATGATGTGCTAGTCATCTGTCTTGGTAAATCAACATATGCAAGATGTGGAATTATAGTTAACGTAACTCCTTTAGAACCAGGCTGGGAAGGCTATGTTACTTTGGAATTTTCAAATACCACTCCTTTACCAGCAAAAATTTATGCAAACGAAGGAGTTGCCCAATTTATTTTTTTGAAGGGAAATGAAAAACCCGAAGTAACTTATGCAGATCGAAATGGTAAATATATGGGACAAACTGGAGTAACATTACCTAAAGTTTAATCATGCAAAAATTAAAGGTCTTTGGAGCTAATAAGCTCAAAGGGCAAATAAAAATTTCAGGCTCAAAGAATGCTTCTTTACCTATTCTTGCAGCAACTTTATTATCAAATAAAAAAATTATTCTTAAAAATCTTCCTAAAGTTTTAGATATTAAAACTATGCTTGATTTATTAAAATCATTGGGTTCTAAAATTAAGATTAAAAATAATCAAACAATAATAGATAACACTAAGCAAAAAAATTTTTTTGCATCTTATAATTTGGTAAAGACTATGAGGGCAGGAATTTTAGTTTTAGGGCCTTTGCTCGCTAAATATGGTTCAGCAAAAGTTTCTTTACCAGGGGGATGTGCAATAGGCACACGACCAGTAGATATTCACTTGAAAGCTTTTTCAAGATTAGGAGTAAAATATAAGATAGATCATGGCTATGTTATTGCTAATGCACCAAATGGACTAAAAGGAAATAAAATTCGTTTTTCAAAAATTTCAGTAGGGGCAACAGAAAATTTAATTATCGCCGCAAGTTTTGCAAAAGGAAATACTATTTTATCAAATTGTGCAATAGAGCCTGAAATTAAAGATTTAGTAAAATTTTTAAATAAAATGGGTTGTAAGATTAAATGGATATCTAAAAGAACGATCAAAATTATTGGAGTCAAAGATGTTAAGGAGATTTTTTATTCTGTAATGTTTGATCGGATAGAGGCAGGTACATATTTAATCGCAGCCGCTGTTACTGAGGGAAATTTAAAAATTCAAAATATAATTCCAGAAGTTATAAAAACTGAAATAGATATTCTCAAAAAGATAGGTTCAAAAATAATAACTAAAAAGAACGAAGTTCAGATTATTGGAAATAAAAAAATTAAAAACTTAAATATAAGAACAGCTCCATATCCAGGATTCCCAACTGATTTACAGGCTCAAATGATGGTATTATTATGCAAAGCAAATAAAAGTTCAATAATCCAAGAAGATATATTTGAAAATAGATTTATGCATGTTGGAGAACTAAATAGAATGGGAGCAAAAATTATTACAAATGGTAATAAAGCGATAATCAATGGAAATATCAATTTTGCTCCAGCAGAGTTAATGGCAACAGATTTAAGAGCATCAGTTTCGTTAATATTAGCAGCATTAACTGCAAAAGGAAAATCAGTTATTAATAGAATTTATCATCTAGATAGAGGTTATGAAAATATTGAAAAAAAATTTAAAAAGGTTGGAGCCAAAATTAAAAGAGTAAATTGATGGATAAAAAATATTTAGCAAAAATTATTGCAACAGATAACGAAGGTCTTCAAATGATTTCAGCTTGCTGTGCAGGAGCAAAAGTCAAAATTTCTGATATTAAATTTTTACAATCAAATAAGATTTTTTTACTCTCAGTAGAAAGAACAAAAGTTGAATTAGGTCAAGAAGACAAAAAAATTAATAGTATTTGTAAATTTGATTTTGTTGATAGAGTTAAATCAAAAAATATTGATCAAAAAAAACAAGATTTAGTTATTGAGCTTATTGGAATCGACTATCTAAAAAACAAAGATGATTATGAAATTAATCTTTTATTTAACAATAATTCTCATATTTCTTTGACGACAGAGACAATTGAAGTAAGACTAGAGGATCAAAACGAAATTAAATAATTTATGAAAATATTAAATGCTAATTATACTGGTTTTTATAGACAATTAGATCAATTATTGTTGTCTAGAAAAAATAAAGTTAAGTCAAGTTCTGTTTCAGTTTCTAAAATTATCAAAGATGTTAAAAAAAATGGAGATAAAGCTGTATTAAAATATGAGAAAAGATACAATAAAAATTCAACTATAGTTCCATCGCTAAAAAAAATTAATAGATTAACTAAAAGTTTAGATAAAAAAATAAAACAAGCTATAGATATTGCGTATAATCGAATTTATAAGTTTCATTCTTTACAAAAATTTAAAGATATTTCATATACTGATAAGTTTAAAAATAGACTTGATTATAAATATTTACCTATACAGTCTGTTGCAATATATGTGCCAGGCTCGACTGCCTCTTATCCATCAAGTGTATTAATGAATGCTATTCCAGCGATTGTTGCTGGAGTAAAAAGAATAATAATGATCAATCCTGGTTATAAAGGAAAACAAAATGCAGGAGTTTTGTATGCAGCAAGAAAATGCAAGATAAAAGAAATTTATTCAATTGGTGGCCCATCCGCAATAGCAGCTGCAGCTTATGGAACAAAAAAGATTAAACCAGTGAATAAAATTGTTGGTCCAGGAAATGCTTACGTTGCTGCTGCTAAAAAAGAAGTTTTTGGAGATGTTGGAATTGAAGGAATGACTGCAGGCCCCTCAGAAGTAACTATAGTAGGTGATAAATTTTCTAATCCTATTTGGATTGCGAGTGATTTAATTGCTCAAGCAGAACATGATTTGTTAGCACAATGTATTTTAATTTCTAAAGATAAAAAATTTATTGAGAAGGTTAAATTAAACATTTTTAAACAATTGAAAAATATTTCAAGAGAATCAATTGCAAGAACGAGTATCATGAACAATGGAATTTTAATTTATGCTAATTCTGATAAAAAAATTATTGATATAATAAATAAAATTGCACCAGAACATTTGGAATTAAACATCAAAAATTTCAAGTCTTTAGTTTCCAAGATTTATAATGCCGGATCAATTTGTTTGGGGAAATATGCAGTTATGGCTATGACAGATTATAATATTGGATCTAATCATGTATTACCAACAAATGGATCTGCAAAATATTCTTCTGGTATAAGCGTTAATGAATTCTATAAAAGAATTTCATATATAAACTTATCAAAAAAGGGTATTGAAAGTCTTGGACCATCAGTTATAACTCTTGCAAATTATGAAGGGTTAGCAGGACACGCTAACTCAATAAAAAAAAGAATTAGGAGAAAATAAATTTGTCAAAACAAGATCTACTTGAATTTAAAGGCAAAGTAACTGATTTATTACCTAACGCCATGTTTAGAGTTCAATTAGAAAATGGTCATACTGTTACAGCTCATACAGCAGGTAAACTTAGAAAAAATAGAATTAGAGTTCTGCAGGGAGATAGCGTGACTGTAGAAATGACCCCTTATGATCTCACTAAAGGCAGGATAATCTTTAGGGGATAATTTTAAGGCTGAGTAGCTCAGGAGTAGAGCAGAGCCCTGAAAAGGCTTGTGTCGGAGGTGCGAATCCTTCCTCAGCCACCACAACTTTTCATCTTGAAATTATTGAAAAAGAAATTAATTTTTAACATTATAAATAATTAAAAGGACTAAGAAATAAGATGAGTACACTTAATGGGAAAGTAAAATGGTTTAACGGTAAAAAAGGTTATGGTTTTATCGAAAGAGATGACAAAGAAAAAGATGTGTTTGTTCATGCATCAGCAGTAAAAGAGGCAGGTTTAAGATATTTAAACGAGGGAGATAAATTAGAATTTACTCTTGATGATGGTCCTAAAGGCCCATCTGCAGTTAATTTAAAAAAAATAGATTAGTTATACAAAAAATATTTTAAAGGGCGTTTTATATATTAAAATAGATATACGCCCTTTTTTTAATTAAAGCTTGAATATTAAGAATTTTTGTCTAAAAAGATCATCATGATTATAAATATTACATTTAAGATGAATTCAAACAGCTCTCACAGAGTTAGTTTCCATAGCCTATAGGCTATTTATTTATAATATAATTTTAAATCCACATAAAAATAATATAAAAACAAGGAATGCCTGGGTGGTGTAACGGTTAGCACGAAAGTTTGTGGAACTTTAAGTTTGAGTTCGATTCTCAGCCCGGGTACCAAAAAAATGAATAAAGAAAAAAAATTAGTTCCTGGATTACCTTCGGGATTTGAAGATCGATGGGGTGAAAAAATTCTTCTTAAAAAAAAGCTTTTAAAAGCTATTGAGAAAAATTTTATTAAATTTGGAGCAGATCCTCTTGAAACTCCTTCGTTCGAAATTGCAGAAAATATTGGATCTTTTTTGGCAGAAGATGAGGCTAATCCTATGTCTGATGTGTTCTCATTTAAAGACGGAGACAAAAAAATTACTCTTCGTTATGATCTTTCAAGCCCACTTGCAAGATTTTATGCTCAAAACAATCAAGAACTTCCATCAATATTTAAGCGTTATCAAATTCAGAATGTATTCAGAAATGAAAAAGCTGGCAACGGAAGATATAGAGAATTTATGCAAGCAGATTTTGATATTATTGGAAATGTTAATCCTTCCCAGGCTAATGCTGAGCTTTGTAACTTAATATCAAGCACATTATCAGATTGTGGATTAAAAAAAGATCAATTTACTATATATGTAAGCAACAGAAAAATAGTTCAAGGATTAATTGATGAATTAAAAATTTCTGAAGAAAAACAAATTAAAGTTATTAGGGCTATAGATAAATTAGATAAGCCTGGGTTTGGTTTAAAGGGAGTTGAAGATTTATTAAAAAAAGAGAGGAAAGATCCAAGTGGTGCTATTACTAAAGGTGCTGGTTTATCAAATGATCAAGTAGTAAAAATACTAAATTTTCTTAAAATAAAAGATTTAAAAGAATTAAAAGAAACTTTGAAAAACCCCTTATCTAAAGAAGGAATAAAAGAATTGGAAGATGTATTTGAAGTTCTTGGATATGGGTCAAATTTAAAACAAGTTAAAACAAATTTTACTATAGTTAGGGGACTTGCTTATTATTCAGATTTTATTTTAGAAACTAACTTAAATTTCAAAGTCACTAACAACAAAGGTAAGGAAATAGATTTGGGCAGTATCTGTTCAGGGGGATCGTATGCTAAACTTATTTCAAGATTTAGAGGAGTTGATATTCCTGGGACAGGAATTAGTTTTGGAGTTGATAGATTACTATTTGCATTAATACAGTTAGATCAAATTAAAGTGGAGGATCAAAAACCTGTTTTAGTGTGTGTAATGGATCAAAAATATTTAAGGAATTATTATGAGATTGTTGATTTATTAAGAGACAACAACATTAATGCTGAAGTATTTTTAAGTACTAAAAAAAATCTTGGAAAGCAACTTGATTTAGCAAACAAGCGTGAATTAGCTGTTGCGATCATTTGTGGAGAAAATGAGTTTAAAGATAATACTGTTACTATTAAGAATCTCAAAGGTATTAAAGGTGAAAACAGCCAAATAATTCTAAAATCAAATTTAATAAATGAAGTCAAAAAACTTATCTGAAAAAATTCTTAAGTCAGTAAAAGCTGAAGGATTTAAATATATTGAATTACCCTCAATAATTGAGGCAAACCATATTGTTCAAAGATCAGGGGAGAATTTTAGAAAGTTTATTTTTTCATTTGTTGATCAAAATGGAATTGAGTTGTGTTTACGGCCTGATTTAACAATTGTTTCATGTCTTAGATATCTAGAAAACAATTTAAAAGGTAAAGAAAAAATATCTTATAGCGGACAGGCTTACAGAAAATCCCATAATAAAAAAAACTCAATTATCAGAGATCAAATTGGATTTGAAATTATTGGTTCTAAGGATGAAAAAAATGATGATAAAGAAATCATAAACACATCATTAAAATCGTTAAAAAATTTAAAATATTCATCAGGAACTTTAACTCTTGGTAATGTTGAGATTTTTAATATCTTAATATCCAAATTAGATATTCCAAAAAGATGGAAACTAAGACTCTCTAGACATTTTTGGAGAGAAAAATACTTCACTGATTTATTAAAAAGATTGGAGACAAATTCAGATATTGATCCAAATATTCTTGAAATAGATAAATGGCGTTATTTGAAAATGTTAAAAGAAAATAAAGCATCTTTTATTGCAGGAAGATCGATTGATGAAATTTTAAAGCGGTTTGATAAAAAGATAAGAGATCCAAGACGATTAAGTAAAGGAAGAAATGTATCAAAGATTATAAAAGAATTTTTGAATATTAAATGTCCTATAAATAAAGCTGCATATATATTAAATAAATTTTTTAAAAAATACCAAATTAATTTAGTAGTTGATCAAGGATATTTTCCGACAGTATCCAATAGAATTTCAAAACTTAATGTTATTTTTTCAACTTCTTTTGGAAGACAGCTTGAATATTACACAGGAATGGTTTTCAAAATTGATATTAAATCAAACAATAAAAAAAAAAATGTTATTAACGGCGGTAGATATGACGAATTGATCTCAGACTTAGGTTCTAAAAAAAAAGTATCAGCGGTAGGAGCTGCATTAAACTTAAATAACTGATTATGAAAAATATACTTAACATAGGAATTCCAAGCAAAGGTAGATTAAGAAAAGATGTTTTAAATATTTTTAAAAAGAAAAAATTAAAACTTATTTCAGAAAGAGGCGAAAGAGATTTAATTGGTTCAATAAAAAATAAATTAAATATAAAAATTTCTTATTTACATGCAAGAGAAATTATTGAAAGATTAGGGGATAACTCTTTAGATATTGGTTTCTCAGGATTTGACTTACTAAAAGAGAGTGAAATTAATATTCAAAAAAAGATTAATTTAGTTAAAAAATATGAATTTGGTAATGCAAATTTAGTTGTTGCTATCCCTGACCCTTGGATAGATGTTCAAACAATAGCTGATCTTGAAGAAATAGCATTTGAATTTAGAGATAAAAAGAAAAAAAGATTGAGAGTTGCAACTAAATACCCAAATTTAACAAGAGAATTTTTATTTTCAAAGGGTGTTACTCAATTTAGATTAGTCAGTAGCCTAGGAGCTACGGAAGCCTATCCTTTTACAGGATCTGCAGAATTAATTACAGATATAACATCTACAGGTGAAACTCTTAAAGCGAATAATTTGCGCGTACTTAAAGATGGTGTAATTTTAAAATCTCAAGCATGTATTTTTACTTCAAAAAAAAGTCTTAAAAAAAAGGGTATAAAAAATTTAATTAGAATACTCTCCAAATAAATTAAATATATTGTATTTGAAATTTAAATAATCACGTATATCTTTCTAAATATGGACATGATTCTTTTAGTTATTTTGGTTTTATTGCTTAGTGCAACTTTAGGTATTTTATACCTAAATTTAAAATCAAAACCTAAAGTTGATGATGAAAACCAAAAGGCTGAAGAAATAGCAAACTTAAAAACTGAAATAGTTACATTAAAAAATACCTTAAATAATACTATCAACACTTCGCTGGGAACAATGTCGAATTCTTTCAACGCTTTATCAACAGGGGTTACAAAGGATATGACTGAAGCCTTAACAAAAGTTGATGAGAAGGTTGGCAATTTTAATCAACAGGTACAATTACTAAATCAAAGCCAGGAGGGTATTACTAAAATTTTAGCTGGTGTAAAAAAATATGGAACACTAGCAGAGTATTCTTTAGATGCTTTAATCAAAGACTTATTACCAGCATCTCAATTCATGACAAATGTTAAAATGAAGGAAGATACAAGTGAAAATGTAGAATTTGCGATTAAACTTCAAGGAGATGTTTTGGTTCCAGTGGACTCTCATTTTCCACTAGAAAAACTTAAAGCAATTACTGATGCATATGAAGCTGATGATAAAAGAAAAGTTGCTGATGCTAGAACAAAATTAGCAAGTGCTTTTAAGGCCAAAGCTAAAAGTGTAATGGAAAAATATATAGTTCCACCTAAATCAACAGATTTTGCAATAGTGTATGCACCAACCGAAAGTCTTTATAGAGAGTTAACCGAATATCAAGATCCAAGTTCTAAAGAATTATTAACTCAAGAATTAATGAAAAAATATAAAATAGTAATTTGTGGACCTAATACTCTTTCAGCTTATTTACAGTCCTTACATATGGGATTTCAATCATTGAAAGTTCAAAAAGGTGCTACAGAAATATATAATCACCTTAAAACTATCACTACCAGATTTGGAAAACATTTTGAAAATATTATTACACTTAGAAAAAAATTAGATGAAGCTATGACAGTAGTTGATAAATTTGGGACTGATGCGAGATCAATTAGTAGAACTTTAGAAAATATAAAAGATCCCGAGCAGGTTGAGAAAGCTGTGCAAACAGAAAACGTAGAAAAATTTATTGAAAGAAAAAATCAGCTTAAAAATTAATTTCTTTTTTCCATTAATACCGATTATAAGAAATTACATGCATTGGAATAATAAATTTATTTATCCTAAATCTACAAGATCAATCCTACAAGGCTCTAGACACTATTCAGTAAACCAGGAAAATCTTCCCTCAGTAACAACAATATTAAAAGCAACAGAATCTGAAGAAAAAAAAGCAAAACTGGCTGAATGGAAAAATAGAGTTGGCCATAAACAAGCAGAAATTATTTCAAGAGAGGCAACCAGTCGTGGAAGTTCTATGCATGACTATTTAGAAAAATTTCTGCTTGGAAAGTTAAATATGGATTTACTTGGAGACAACACTCATGAAAAAATGATGGCAGATCAAATAATAGAAAAGGGACTTAGAGATAAATTAAGTGAGATTTGGGGCTGTGAGGCAACATTATATTATCCAGGAAAATATGCAGGTGCCGCAGATTGTATTGGCATTTATGAAAATAAAGAAACTATTATAGATTTTAAACAAAGTAACAAACCTAAAAAAGATGAGTGGATTGATGATTATTATTTACAGTGTGCAGCATATTCATTAGCCCACAATAAAGTTTATAGTTCAAATATAACTCAAGTTGCAATCCTTTTATGCACTAAAGAAAATATTTTTCAAAGATTCATTGTTGAAGGTGAAAGATTAGAAAATTATCAAAACCAATTTTTAGAGAAGGTCGAACAGTTTTATTCACAAAGGACGGCAAATTGAATTATGTAGTTTGGGACATTGAAACAGACTCTGCCCAGTTAGACTGGGCTACCATGATTGAGATTGGTGCAATTTTATTGGACGAAAATTTTAATGAAAAAAAAAGATTTACAGCCAGATGCAGGATGCCACAAGACCGAGTTCCATCTGCAACTGCTCTATGTATAAATAAATCAAATGTTGATTTAATTACAAAAGGCAACTTAAGCCATTACCAAATGATTGCTCAAGTAGAAAAAAAATTCCGTGAATGGTCACCAGCAACTTTTATGGGTTTTAGCTCAATCGGTTTTGATGACGAAATTCTTAGGCGTGAGTTTTTTAAATCATTAAGAAAGCCATATTTAATCAATACAGAGGGCAACTCAAGGCATGATGCATTAAACATGATCAAAGCAGCATTTGCTATTGATGAAAATGTTCTAAAAACTGAGCTCAATCAAAAAGGAAATAAATCTATGAAATTAGAGTCGCTAGCGAGACTCAATGGCTTTGATTCCTCAGGAGCCCACGGAGCTCTTTTCGACACTGAATTAACCGTAAAAGTTCTTGGTTTATTAAAAAATAAGCAGCCTGATTTATGGCATGAGTACATAAAAACCAAGAGCAAGGTTGTAGTTGAAAATCTAATCAAACAAGAAAAAATGTTTACAATTAATGAAAATTTCTTTGGTAAAAACTATTTATTTTTAGTCGCACCTTTGCATCCTAATTCTTGGATGCATCCAGTTTATAAATGGGGACAAGTTGTAAATTTATCTGCAAATATAGAAGAACTTCAAAAACTTAATTACCAAGATTTAAAAAAAGAAATGAAAAAATCACCTCGTTTTTATAAAACAATTAAATCTAATAAAGCTCCTATAATTTTAGATAAAAGTTTAAGTTTTAAGGTAGATCCCTATAAGAAAATTGGAATTAATTTGCTAAACAAAAGAGCAGAATTAATGAAATCAAATGAAAAATTTTCTCAAGATATATGTAATATTTTAAAAGAAGTAGCAGAAGAAAAAATGGAAACAGCATCACAAGAAGATGCTGAACCTGAGGAGACAATTTATTCTGGAGGTTTTGATACATTTAACAAAGATGTTCCATTGTTTGAAAAATTTCACTCATCAGAATGGAAAGAACGCTTGGCTTTATTAAATAAGTTTAAAGATGACAGATTAGTAACTTTTGGTCATAATCTGATATATAATGAGGCTCCAGAAATTTTACCTAAGGATATTCATAATAAAATTAAAAGAAGAATAGCCTCTAGAATTTTAAGTACTAATAAAGAGAAATGGTGGACAGTTTCAGCTTTTTATTCTGAGTGTGATGAAATTAGAGAAAATGAGGATAAGATGTTTTCATTTAAAACAATCGATGAAAAGTTAAAATTTCTTGACGGAATTAACGATTATGTGATGAATTTAGAGCAAAAATATTCAGATGCATAATTAGATTAAATAAAAAAGTTTTTTTTGACCATTGAAAATTTTATTGAATCAATTATATCCAATTTATGCTTATAGATTTTAAAGATGAAGATTTTGAAAGTAAAATCAAAAAAGAAGACGTATCGGTAATTCAATTTTCTGCTGAATGGTGTGGACCTTGTAAAGCTTTAAAACCTGTTATGGATAAATTAGCGGGTGAATTTAAAGACAAGGCTGGTTTTTATTATGCAGATATTGAAGATGGTGGAATAAATACTGGAAGCGCAGCTGGAATTCGAGGAGTTCCAACTGTTATAGTCTACAAAAAAGGTGTTGAAGTGGACAGAAAAGTTGGTGGAGTTCCCGAAAGCCACATGAAAGAATTTTTAGATAAAAATATCTAATTTAAATTTAATATTTCAGCAGCACCGTACAAAGATCCTGTAATTAATAAAATATCACCTTCTTTTAAATCTATAGATTTAATTGCTTGTTTTACATCTGGTTGATACTGAACATTGGGTATATTTTTAAATTTCTCTTTTAAATCTTTACCACTAATAGAGTTTGGTTGAGTCTTTAGATCTATAGTAGTTATTGATGAAATATCTTTAAAGTAACTAATATATTTTTCATGTTCTTTATTTGCCATCATTCCAATAATAACATGTTTGTTACAATCCAAGATTTGAAGATAGTCATTTAATGCTCTTGCTCCATCTTCATTATGACTTCCGTCAATTATCAATTTATTGTTTTTAACCAACTCTTTCAATTTTCCGGACTTAATTTCCTGAAGTCTTGCTAAGGTAGATATTTTTTTAATTCCATTTTGAATGTTCTCATCTTTAATACCAAGATCTAAAGTTCTTAGAGTTGCTATTGCTGTTGATATATTTTCTAATTGGAATTGACCTAGAACATTTGGCATTGGAAGTTTAAGGCCACCTAATTTGTCTTCATAGTAAAAGAAATCTTTCCCATAAAATGAGTAACTAAAATTTTCATCAAAAAATAATTTATTAGAGGGATTTTGAGAGATTGTTTTTTTTATACAATCCATCGTCTCCTTAGTGCTTTGTTTAGCAATTATAATGTTTGAGTTAAGTAATGCTGATGTTTTTTCAAAGACAATTTTTTTAATAGTTCTATGATTTTTTGGTAACCAATCAAGGTGGTCTTTACTTATAGAGGTTACCACACTAGCTAGATTTTTCTGGAATATGTTAGTTGCATCAAATCTAAAAAAAAGTCCTGCCTCCACGAGGTTAATATTATTAGGGTATTGAGCAGCTTTGTAAAAAAAGCAAGCTGATAAAAGTTCAAATACAGTAATTTGATTGTTATCATTAATTCTTTCTACCTCTTCAAATAATTCAGCTAATTCATCATCACTTAATTCTTCATTATTAAAAACAAATCTTTCATTTATTTTTAAAATATGAGGACTAGTGTAAACATTACATTTTATATTAGCTTCTTTTAAAATAGAAAATATTGCACTTATTGTACTGTTTTTGCCATTAGTTCCAACTACAGATATCGCTTTAATTTTGTCTTGAGGGTTACCTAATTTTTTACAGAGTTTTTTTATACGATCTAGACTAAGATCTATTTCTTTAGGATGCAGCTCTTGAAATCGATGGAGAATCTTTTGTAGTTTCATTTTCTTCAGAGCTTATAGCAGAATTTTTTTTCAACAATATTGATAATAAGGTTCCAATTTTTTCTACTAAGTCTTTTCTTTGAACAATTAAATCAACAAACCCAGTTTTTTCTACATATTCACTAGTTTGAAAGTTTTCAGGAAGCTCTTCTTTTATAGTCCCTTTAATAACATTTTTACCTGCAAAAGCTATTAATGAACCAGGTTCCGCAATATGTATATCTCCTAACATTGCATAAGATGCAGTAATTCCTCCTGCAGTTGGATCAGTTATCAAAACAATATAAGGAAGATTTTGACTTTTAAGTTCATTGATAGCCAATGTAGTTCTTGTCATTTGAGATAATGAAATTAAACTTTCCATCATTCTCATACCACCGCCAGCACTCACACAAATAAATGGTGTACGGTTCTGGCAGGCATATTCTATTCCATATAGAAAAGCTTCTCCTTCAGCAGATGCCATTGAAGCTCCCAAAAAATCAAAATCAGATGCAACAGCTGTAACTTTAATTTTATTAATGTTTCCAGAAGCAACCATCATTCCACAATTAAGACCCGTTTTTTTACGAGCACTTTTTAATCTATCTTTGTAAGATTTAGAGTCTGTCCAATCTAATGGATCATCACTTGGTATTGGTGTTTTGAAAATTTCATAATTATTTTTACCAAATAAAATATCAAATCTTTGATGTGGTTTAATCCGATGGTGTTTGTTACACCCAGGTTCTGGACAAACCCAAAGATTTTCCTCTAAATCTTTTTTTAAGATTGGTCCTTTACAACAAGAAGTCCAATCACTATTAGCTATATCTTCTTTTGTTGCTCTTTTATGAAAAGCAGTTTTAATTTTTTCACCTGCTTTAATTATTTTAGTAATCCAATTCATATAATCTTACTTTTAAGTTTTCTAGTCATCTTATCTAATTTTATGACGGGATTGTGTTTTTTTTTAATAGCATTTGTAATGATTTTTGAGTTAAGTGAGCCTACCACAACTCCATTAGCTGATTTAAATTTTGATATATTTTTGTCTGTGATACCAAAGCCAATTACACAATTTTTACCTTTAGCTAAATTCCTAATTTTATTATAGTTTTTTAATATTTCTTTTGGAGTAACTTTCAATTTTCCACCAGTTGTGCTGCTTTGTGAAATATAATAAATCATATTATGGCTATCTTTGATTATCTGTTTCATTCTTTGCTTAGATGTCGTTGGGCTTAAAAGTTGTATAAACGTAATTTCATTTTTTTTACATTTTTTTGCAAAGGCTTTATTCTCTGGATGTGGAAGATCTACAATAATTAAACCACTAACACCTGATTTTTTACAAAACTTAATAAACTTGTTTTCATTAAATTGTAAAATTAAATTCCAATAACCCATTAAAATTACTGGTCTTGGATATTTTGATTTCTTAAATTCTTTTATAATCTTAAATGTTTCATTAAGATTAATTCCAGCTTGAATAGCTCTATGAGCTGAGGTTTGAATATCTCCACCATCAGCAATGGGAGTCGAAAAGGCCATACCTGATTCTATGATATCTACATTCTTTGATATAGCTTTTAAGATATCTAACGATTTCTTTTTTGTAGGATCTCCAGCTACAGTATAAGTTAGTAGGGCTGGTCTTCCTTCAGCTTTACATTTTCTAAAAGCCTGACCTATTAAGGAAGCAGTCATTAATATTTACCAAGCCTTTTCTTAATAATATGTTTGTCCTTTAGAGCGTCTCCACATGAATTCACGATTATTATAGTATTTTTAGAAAGCTTTGGTGCTATAGCAATTGCTCTAGCGAACGCATGTGAGGGTTCAAGTGAAGGATTAATTTTGTTCTCTAGCTTTCTAATCAATTTATATGCACTCAGTGCATCTTCATCTGTTTGTGAAACATAGTTTGCTCTTCCAGCTTCTTTCAAAAAACAATGGAGAGGTGAAACGCCTGGATAATCTAAACCCGCACTTATTGATTCAGTTTCTGAAATTTGTCCAAATTTATCTTGGCAAACCATTTGTGCTGCACCATGGAGCACTCCAATTTTAGAATTATTACTTAAAGGAGCAGCATGTTTTTTTGAATTTTTTGGACCACCAGCTTCTATCCCTTCGAAACTAATCTGTCTTTTATCATAATCCATAAATTCACTCCATAAACCATAGGCTGACGAGCCACCTCCAACACAATTAAGAAGTTTAACTTTTTTTGGAATTTTACCAAACTCATCAATCATTTGTTTTTTTAGTTCTCGAGAAATTTGTGCTGTCGACCATCCGCAGATCTTAACAAAAATATTTGCTGAAACAGTAGATCCAACTCCAAGATGAACTTTTTCGTGGTTAGATACCCAATACCTCATGACCTCTGAGACGGCATCAACTAAGGTTTGACTTCCTGTATAAACTGGTACAACTTCGGCTCCATTTTTTTTCATCGCGTCAACATTAGGTTGTTGGCGTAAATAATCTTTATGTCCCATAAATACTTTGCATTTGAGACCAAAATGTTTTGCAGCAATAGAAAACATTTTACCATTATAACCGGCCCCGGTATCAGTCACGAGATATCGTTTATTCATTTTTTTACAAAGCATTGCAGCAGTAATCGCTCCGTAGATCTTGTGCGCCCCCCCTCTAGCTGCAGATACTACTTTTGCATATATTCGAGCACCACCAAGATGATTAGTTAAATTTTCCAATTTTATAAATGGAGTAGGCCCCTTATGTACCCAGTTATTGTAATAATAATCTCTTTCAGCTAAAAATTTTTTATCTTTTCTCAACTTTTCAAATTTGACAGTCAAGTCATCTATTGGTTTACGCAAGGTTTCAGGAATAAAACTACCACCAAATTTACCACCCCAAAATCCATGTTTGTCATGCTGATCAATTAATGGAATATTTTTTTTAAGTTTAATCATTTACTTTTTTAATTTTGTTTAAGAAAATTTCTATTTTGGAAATATCTTTTAATCCAGAAGTTTCTACACCTCCAGATATATCAATAATATCTGCTATTTTTTTATAATTTTCAAGTTCATCATTAACTTGAATGTTACCTGCTAACATTACTTCTTTGTTAAATTTTAAATTTTCTATTAATGAATGCTTAAAAGACATACTCTTTTCATAGCCCTTACTATCAAACAAATAAATATCTGTAACATTTTCATAAAGTTTATACTTTTTCACATCTTCAGAATTTTGAATAGTAAATGCTGTTATAATTTTCTTATTATATATTTCTCTAATTCGTTTTATCTTATCAGGTTTGCAATCATATATTTGATAATAATCAAACGGCAAATTTTTAATTTCTTCTAATATTTTTTTATTTGGTTTCACTAGAACTGCTACATATAAAGAATTTTTTTTATCTACCTTTAATAAATTTTTTAATTTTTCAATTTCAACATACCTTTTCGATTTTGGATAATTAACAATAAAACCAATAAATTGTGGTGGAAAAGGATAGTTTGTTAAAAATCTTAATGTACTTGAGTCTGATATTCCACAAATTTTAGACCTCATTCAATTTAGAGAATATAAAATTTCTTGAATATTTTTTTTAGGATCACCTTTGGTAATTGGTCTTCCAATTATTAAACAATCACTGCCAGCCTCTAATGCTTGTTTTGCGCTCATAGTCCTTTTTTGATCATTTTTTTTTTCATCTTGTCTTATTCCTGGAGTAAAACATTTAAGATTTGGTGAAATTTTTTTAATAATTTTAATTTCTAATGGGCTACATATTACACCATACAAATTAGCTTTATCAGCAATTTTAATTAATCTTAATACTTGTTCTTCTATTTGGTCTTTAAATCCAAGTTGTTCCAATTCTTTATTACCAAAACTTGTTAGCACTGAAACACCTAGTAATTTTATATTAATTTCTTTTGCTACTTCATTAGCAGCTTTTAACGATTCTAGTCCATTTAATAAATGAACAGTAGCATAGGTAATGTTTAAATTTTTTAATGATCTAATAGACTCAATTAATGTATTCTTTATATCAAAAAATTTACCATCATAAAAAATAGGTTTATTAAATTTACTCAGTTCTTTAATTTCTTCCGGTGAGTGTTGAGTGATATATTGTAATCCTATTTTAATACCAGAAATTTTGTTGTGAATTTTTGATAACAACTCCAAAACTTCTTTTTGACTTGATACATCACAAGCTACAAAGATATTTTTATTCATCATTATTTAATTTTTTAAACAACTCTTTAGCCATTTTGAAGTGAATTGTTTTTTTCTCTGGAGTGTGTACTTTTTCCCCAGTTTTTGGATTCCTAGAAATTCTAGCTTTTTGCTTATTTGTTGAAAAAACACCAAACCCTCTTAGTTCTACTCTTTCACCACGTCTTAAAGTTCTTTTAATTTCTTTTAAAATAATATCTGTAAATTTTTCAAGATCTTTTTTTAAAAAATTTGGATAATTTTGTGAAATTTGTTTTAGAAGCTTTGATTTTACAATAGCCAACTTGATTATCTCTTAATTAATCTTTTTCCTCGTCTTTTTTTTTTAGATCTTCAGATAAAGATGAAAAAGGGAGGTTTTTACCTGAGCCCTCAGATCCATATTTTTCTAAAGCTTCTTTTTTCTCGATTTCTTCAAGAAGTTTGATACTTAAAATTACTCTTCTCTTTTCATGATCTAGTTCAGCAATTGCACAGTCTATTCTTTCGCCTCCAGTAAATCTTGAAGGTCTCGCATCTGCAGCATTTATTGCTATTTGTGATTTTTTAATTTGAAAATCCATTTCGCAGTTCTCAGGTCTTACTATTAAGCCTTTATTATCAGAAGAGATGATTTTAACTGTAATCACTTGATTAATTTTTTTGTCTTTGAACCAATCAAATGGGTCTGTTTGAGTCTGTCTTAAACCAACCCTAATTTTTTGATCAGAAGTTTTAATTTCTAATACTTTAACTTTAATTTTGTCATTTTTTTTATATTTAGCTAACTCTTCTTCTCCATTATTTAGATAAGTCAAATCGTTACAATGCAAGAAAGCATCAACATCTAAATCTTCTACTTTGACGAATAAAGAATATTCATTTTTGTTAACTACTTCTCCCTCAACTATTGTTCCAACAGGATATTTTTTTTCAAAAATTTCAAAAGGATTATCTTGAGTTAAACGGTGAGATATTGCCACTCTTCTTTTTTCTTTATCTATTTCAGTAATGATACAATCAATCTCATCACCAACTTTAAACATTTTTTTTACTGATACGTTTTTTTTAGTCCAACTCAATTCACTCGAGTGAAGAAGTGTTGATAAACCAGGTTCTAATTCACAAAATGCTCCAAAATCCATAATCTTTACGACTTTGGCCTTGTATACCTTTTTTAATTCATAGTTTTCAATATGTTCAAAAGGATCAGGTGAAAGCTGTTTGACTGAACATCCAACTTGTAATTTTTCTTTATCAACAGATATAACTTTCAAATCGTGCTTCTCACCGATATTAAATACTTCATCAGGATGATTAACTCTTGAATACGAGATTTCTTGCAAATGAACTAAAACATCTAGTTCATTGTTCACGTTAAAGAAACATCCGAAAGAACTATAGCCCTTAACTTCTGCACCTTTAATTATATCCCCAACTTTATATTTTTCTATAATTTTGGCTTTGTCCTCTTTCTTAAATGATGAAATAATTTCTCTACGTGAAACACATGCATTTCCTCTAACTTTATCTAATTTTATTAATGCAAATTTTTGGGGCTCATTCATCAAATGACTTATATCTTTAAGTGGCTTATCACTAATCTGAGAACCAGGTAAAAACATTAATGAGCCTGTATCAATGTGTTCTACGATACAACCACCTTTACATTTTGAAGTAATTTTTCCCATTATTGGCTCATTTTTTTCATAAGCTTCAACTAATTTATCCCAACCTTTTATTTTTTGTGCTTTACTTGCTGAGACTAAGATCTCACCATTTTTGTCTTCAATTTTTTCTAGTAAAACGGGGATGGTCTCCCCAACTTTAATTTTATCAGCTAACCCCATACTTTTTAGTTCATTAACATCTAATACAGGTTCACTTTTTAATCCTTCAACAAAAAGAAAAACAAATTTTTCTGTTACTTTATTGATCTTACCATCAAT
>CABYDK010000010.1 GCA_902517735.1 uncultured Pelagibacteraceae bacterium | reverse complement strand
TTTCGCAAAGTCTTTTATTATCCTCAATGATCCATAATTTATTATTAATAGTTTTTAAAGATTGAAAAAAATCATTCAATTTTTCATCGGTTTTTACATTTTGATCTAGTTGTGCTTTCAAAATTGAATGTTCAATACTTATTAGTTTTGATTTCTCTGGATCTTTAATTTTTTCTTGTTTTATCTCTAAGATTGAAATTTTATCTAAAAGTTCACCAACAGATACTTCAACTAAAATTTTATTCATTATATAAAATACTATGTTAAGTTATTTAAAATATGTCTAATATTCTAATTATCAAACATGGTTCTCTCGGTGATATAACCCAAGCTAGTGGTGCTATTCAAGATATTTCTGAAAATCATTTAAATGATAATATCTTTCTATTAACTACTAAGCCATATTTTAGATTATTCAAAAAAAATCCTTATATAAAAGATGTAATTTTAGATAAAAGATTACCTAGATATAATTTAATTTATTTATATTTTTTAATGAAAGAAATTAAGAAATATAAATTTGTAAAAGTTTTTGATCTTCAGAATTCTTCAAGAACACAATTTTATAAAAAAATTTTATTTCCCAAAGCAGGTTGTGAAGTTTGGTCAAGTTCTTATACGACTTTACCTCACGGAAAAGATAAAAATGAGTTTGATAAATATTCAGTATTAGAAAGATTTAGTCAGCAATTAAAAACTTCAGGCTTAAATACTTCTAAAACTTTATTGCCAAATTTTGATTGGGCTTGCACAGATATTAAAGATATTAAAACTCAATTTGATCTCAGAAAATATATCTTATTATTTCCTTTTTGTTCATCACATCTATCAATTAAAAGATGGCCATATTTCAATGAGCTAATAAGCTTGATTTTAGATAAATTTGGAAATGAATATAAGATTATAATTGCCCCAGGACCTACAGAAATTAAAGAAGCAAAATCAATTAATGCTATAAATATTCTTAATAATGAAAAAGCACTAGATATTTGTCAATTAACTTCTTTAATAAAAGATAGTTCTTATATAATTGCTAATGATACCGGTCCAGCTCATATAGCTGCTCATGTAGGCGCGAAAGGCCTTACTTTATTTGGTGAACATACTACAGCAGCTAAAGTTAATATTGAGAGAGAACGATTTAAAGCGATACAGGTTAGTGATTTATCAAAATTAAGTGCCGAAAAAGTATTAGAGAGAATAGTAGAGAATTTAAGATAAGATTTTTTTATATTTTTCAATAATTTTCGACCACTCGAATTTTTCAGAATTTAATTTCGCATTTTTACCCAATTCTAAATATTTTTTGTTATTTAACATTAGATTTAATGATGAATAAACTTCGTCTAAACTATTCCCATCACAAATTAATCCAGTTTCATTATGATTAATGGCATCAGATGCACCACCATCTTTTCCACCAAGAGATGGGACACTATATTGAGCTGCTTCAACATAAGCTATTCCAAAACCCTCAACAGAAGTTTTATGTATTATAGAGGGCATAACGAAAACATCTGATTTTGCTATCAATGAATTTTTCAAGTCTGTACTAATATCTTTGAAGAACATAACTTGTGGACCTAAATCAAGTTCTTGTACTTGTCTTTTAATATTATCCTCTTCATCACCATAGCCTATACAAATATAAACTATATCGGGGTATAATTGTTTTAAATTTCTTAAAGCCATTATAATTTTTTCATGATTTTTTCTTTTATCAAACCTAGAGACAGTGATCAGTCTTGGTGTTTTAATTTTCAGCAAGCTCTCAACTTTTTCTAATGATTTTTTATTTAATTCTTTGACTGGATTTATGCCAGGATTTATAACTTTAATTTTTTCTTGGTTTATTCCTTTAGTAATTGCTAAATTTTTAGTGTATTCAGAATTGGCAATTACTTTTTCTACATTATTAAGAACTTTGATAGCCCTATTATTTAAGGAACTACCCTTTGCATGATTTATTTCTTTGCCATGTATTAAACAGTATTTTTTTTTATCAGTTGTTATTAATTCTAAGCTTTTCCAATGATCAGCAATTATCCCTTGAACTTTATTTTCTTTGATAAATTCGTTAATTAGTTGTGCTTTTCTAATTTTTCTTAGAAATTTAATTCCACCAACTCTTTCTATTGAAAAGTTTTCTTTATCATCAAATTCTTTATGATTTACTTGGTAATCAGCAAAAACTTTGATCATAAAGTTTTTAGATATCTCTTTAGTTAAACCCCACATTAAACTTTGCATCCCTCCTAATTCTGGAGGAAAAGCTCTAGTTACTATCAGATACATTAATTATTATTTCCACTTAATACTGCAACCAGCGCTTGGTGTTTGATTTTCAGGTCCTTTACCAGTTTTAGCAATTTCGACCATTGCTTTGAGTAAATCACTTTCACCACTTCTCACAGGTACTAAATTTTTAAGTTCTCTTAAGCGTCCTCTATACTGAAGTTCTAAATTTTTGTTATATCCAAAAAAGTCTGGTGTACATACCGCATTATAAGTTTTTGCTATTTCTTGTGTTTCATCATTTAGATAAGGAAAACTAAATTGGTTTTTTTTTGCAAATTTAATCATATTTTCAAAAGAATCTTCTGGATAATTTTCAGCATCATTTGCACATATAGCTACTGAGTTAATACCAATTCTTTTTAATTCATTACAATCTTCAACTAAATCTTTGGTTATAGCTTTAACATATGGACAGTGGTTACATATAAACATAACTAAAATTCCATTCTCACCTTTTATGTCATTTAAAGTTAACATTTCGTTTTCAGTAGATTTAAGCTTGAAGTCGTGTGCCTTTTGGCCGAAATCACATATTGGAGTTTGTATTGGCATAATGTAATAATATATAAATTATGTTTTACGATTTAAAAGATAAAAAACTAAAAAACTCTGGCGAAAATTGGGTAGCTCCAAATGCAACTATAATTGGAGATGTTACTTTAGAAAAGAATTCTAGTATTTGGTTTAATGCAACCTTAAGAGGAGATATTGAAAATATTCATATAGGCGAGGGTTCAAATGTTCAAGATGGAAGTGTTTTGCATACTGATCCAGGCTATCCATTAAAAATTGGAAAAAATGTAACTGTTGGACATATGGTTATGCTTCATGGATGTACGATAGGGGATAATAGTTTAATTGGAATTGGAGCAGTGATTCTTAACAATGCTAAGATTGGAAAAAATTGTATCATAGGTGCAAAAGCTTTAATTACAGAGAATAAAGAAATACCGGATAACTCTTTAGTAATTGGCTCACCAGGTAAGGTTGTTAGAGAAGTTACAGAAGAAGAAAAAAAAGCAGTTTTTGAAAATACAAAACATTATCAAGATAATTGGAAAAAATATTCTAAATCTATTTTTTAAGGCACTAACCAATCATTCTTATTAGTTTCTAAGTCAAACTTTGCTCTTCTATGTCCTTTTGCAGCAAGATATAGCCATTCAATAGATTTGATTTTACATTTAATTACAGTAAAGTTTTTATAACCTTCTTCACTTTGTTCCATAGTGTAATCAAAATCTTCTAATTTAGATATCATTCCAGATGTTGGATTTTCCGATGTGGTTCCAGGAGGACTATCGGTTAAATAACAACGTCTGCTTATATGCTGAGTTTTTTCCCAAGATTCCTTTGTTGTAGAATTTTGATTATTAACTTCACATTCTACTTTTACTCTTAATTGTATTTTTTCCTCTTTATCGTAGAAAACTAAGGAAGAGTTCTTATTCCTTTTGAGAATATTTACTTTTGGAGATCTTAAATCAGTATGAAATTGTAATAGATTATTTGATCTGTCTGATTTTCTTAAAACAACAATTCTACCATCAACTTCATCTTGATGAGCACATATAAAAACAGGAATTCTAAAAGGCGAACCTCTATTGGTCACAGCATCATCTAGCATAGACCAATACTTATTTTGAATTTCTTCTAGGTTTTCATAGTATGCTGGCTGCATACATTACTTTCTAAATCTTTTTATTAAGCTTGAAGTATCCCAACGATTTCCACCCAAACCTTGAACTTCATCATAAAATTTATCTACCAGTTCTGTAACAGGTAATAATGAACCATTATTTTTTGCTTCATCCATTGCAATTTTTAAATCTTTTCTCATCCAATCAACTGCAAAACCAAAATCAAATTTATCATCAATCATTGTTTTATATCTATTTTCCATTTGCCAAGATTGTGCAGCACCTTTTGAAATAACTTCAATAACGTCTTCCATATTTAATCCGGCTTTCATTCCAAAATTAATTCCTTCAGATAATCCTTGAACTAATCCTGCAATACAAATTTGATTAACCATCTTTGCAAGCTGACCACTCCCTGCATTTCCAAGAAGCTTCATCTTTTTACTGTAGCAATCAATTTTATCTTTCGCTTTATCAAAGTCAGCTTGATCACCACCGATCATAACTGTAAGTGCACCATTTTCTGCTCCAGCTTGTCCACCAGATACAGGAGCATCTAATGCACCAAATCCATTTTTCTTTGCGTGTTCGTAAATTTCTCTAGCAATTGTTGCTGATGCAGTAGTGTTATCAATATAGATCGAACCTTTTTTTATTGTTTTAAAAGCACCATTATCGCCAAAAGTAACTTCTCTTAAATCATTGTCATTTCCAACGCAGGTAAAAATATATTCAGCATCCTTAGCAGCTTCAGCTGGAGTTTCTGCTATTTTGCCTTTGTATTCTTTAATCCATTTTTCTGCTTTTGATTTAGTTCTATTAAAAACAGTTACATTGTGTCCACCATTTGATATATAACCAGCCATTGGATATCCCATGACTCCAAGACCTATGAAAGCAACATTACAACTCATATTTTTTTTTTATGTTTAGTAGTTTAAGTTTAAAAGTAATTATATTTGGATTTATTTTTACATTTTTTTCTAGTTTTGGACAGAGTTTTTTTTTAGGCTTGTTTAATTCGAGTATAAGAGATGCTCTTTCTATAACTCATGGACAATTTGGCTCAATATATGCATCAGCGACATTACTTAGTAGTTTTCTTTTAATTTGGGTTGGAAAAAAAATCGATGACATTAATATTTTTAGATTTGCTTTTTACGTTACTTTACTTTTATCTTTTTCTTGTTTTCTTTTTTCAAAGATATCCTCAATAGCTTTTTTATTTATTGCAGTTTTTTTGATGAGATTTTCAGGTCAAGGCTTAATGTCTCATACAGCTACAACTACTATAACAAGGTATTTTACTAAATCTAGAGGAAAAGCTCTAAGCGCAGGATGGTTTGGTCTTTCTACAGCTGAATTTATTTTACCAGTTTTTATAGTCTACTTACTTTCAGTAACTGTCTGGCAAAATATCTGGATATTTATATCTATTTTAACTTTAATTACTCTACCTTTAATTTCTTTTTTTCTAATAAAAAATTTAAACTTTGATTCAAGAGAACAGAAAAACTTAGATAATTTTGAAGAAAAGAAAATTAAACAATGGAAAAGAGTAGAAGTACTAAAGGATTATAGGTTTTATATAATTTGTTTGAATATGTTGGCTATGCCTTGGATAGCTACTGGAGTTTTTGTTTATCAATCTTTTATTACAGAATCTAAAGAATGGGGCTCATTTGTTATAGCGCAGTCATTTATGGTATATTCAATATTATCTGTAATGACATTATTAGGATCGGGTTTTTTAATTGATAAATTTACTAGTAGAAAGTTATTAGTATTTATGAACATTCCATTATTACTTTCTATGTTAGTTTTAGCTTATTTTGATAGCTCTATGACAGCATTTTTATTTCTTGGATTAATCGGAATTTCTAATGGATTAGCCAATGTATTAGGATCATCAACTTGGGCTGAGATTTATGGAGTAAAGTATATTGGATCTATAAAAGCTTTAACAACAGCACTCATGGTTTTTTCAACTGCATTTGGAACAGCTTTATTTGGTATTTTAATTGATTTAGGGTTTTCGGTTGAACAAATTTCTCTTATCTCTGGAATTTATATATTGGTCTCGATAATCTTACTTTTATTAGTTAAAAATAAACTTACTCCTTCATATTTTTAGAAATTAAGCTTGATTTTTCAAGTTTGGCTGTATAGACACTCCGCATGGCTAGAGTAACTGTAGAAGATTGCATAGATAAAGTAGATAGTCCTTACGAACTAGTTTTAGTTGCAAAAGAAAGAGCTACTCAATTAAATTCAGGATTAGAACCCACTTTAGAGAGAGATAATGATAAAAATACAGTTATATCATTAAGAGAAATAGCTGAAAAAAATATTAAAGTTTCAGATCTAACTGAAAGTGCAGTTTATAAATTAAGAAAACATGTTGAACAAGTGGAAGATGGATCTGATGACGATGAAGAAGTAGGTGATGATTTTGAAAGTTTATACAAAGGTGAAATTTCAAAAAGTGGAACACCGATACTTCCTTCTAAAAGAGCTAGAAAAGCTCCAGAGAAAATTCAAGTATCTCAAGAAGATTTAGCAGAATTATCAGAGTCAGCAAAGCCGGATGTAGAAAACGCAGTCAGTGATGAGAAAGAGTCAGATGAAGTTGATCTTTCTTTAGATCAAGTCTCTGAGGCAGAAGAAAAAGCATCAGAGCCAGTTACAGATAATGACGAATCAAATAATAGTTAAGTAAATTCTTTTAATATTTTTTCCCTGTGTTCATCCAAATCAGGTATTTCACCTCTCGTTTTTTCATCTTTATAAGAAGACATTTTGATAGGATTTCCTGCTAATTTGAAGTCGCCAATAACTTTGTGGTAAGCTTTAACAATCATATTTCTTGACTCAATTTGTGGATTTTCTACAGCCTCTCTAATATTGAATATTGGACCACATGGAATTTTTTCTTTTTCCATATCATTAACCCATTCTTTTGTATTTTTTGAAGATAACTTATTTTCAAGAATTACTTTTAATTCATCCATATTTTTTGCTCTAGAGGAATTATCTGAAAATTTTGTGTCTTTGTTTATTTCTGGCATTTTTAACAAATCACAAAGTTTTTCAAATAATTTATTATTTCCAGCTGCTATAATAATGTAACTATCTTTAGTTTTAAAAGCTTCAAAGGGTGCAATTGATGGATGGCGTGATCCCATTGGTTTTGGAATTTCATTTTTGGCAAGATATCGAGCTATTGCATTTTCTAATATAGCAATTTGACAATCTAACATTGAAACATCAATAAACATTCCTTTACCAGTTTTCTGTCTATCGTATAAAGCTGCGTTAATTCCAATTGCAGTAAATAATCCTGCAGTAATATCACCTATGGAGGTTCCAACCCTGGTAGGTTCTGAATTAGGTTGTCCAGTAACACTCATCAGTCCACCCATTCCTTGTACAACCATATCATAAGCTGGTAATTCTTTTAAAGGACCAGTTTGTCCAAAGCCAGACGCTGATGCATAAATTAATTTTGGATATTTTTTAGATACATCTTTCCAACCATATCCCCATTTTTCAAGGGTTCCAGGTTTAAAATTTTCTACTAAGATGTCTGCTTTAGACAAAATTTTATCAAAAATTTTTTTATCCTCAGAATTTTTCAAATTAAGTGCAATACTTTCTTTACCTCTATTCAAAGACATAAAATAAGCAGAATAATCTTTAATAAATGGCCCAAACTTTCTAGAGTCATCTCCTATCTCTGGAGCTTCAACCTTTATTATTCTTGCTCCTAGATCTGATAATATCATAGTACAGTAGGGGCCAACTAATACTCTTGTAAGATCAATAACTAGAAGGTTTTTTAAAGGTCCATCCATAATATATGCTTTAATAAATTCTTTTTGTCGGCTTGACTCTTATTAATAAGTTCATTTTAATTGAATTATTAAAAATAACAATAGAGGGAAATAATAATGTTAAAAAAAATATCTTTATACTTAACTTCATTAGTTTTTGTTTTTACAACTATTGGATCTGCTTTTGCTGTTACATTAAAAGCTAGTCACCAATGGCCTGGGACTCCAAGAGCTGATGGATCATTTGATCCAAGACATGAAATGGTTCAAATTATTGCCGATGAGGTAAAAAAAGCAAATGTTGGAATAGATATTAGAATCTATCCAGCTAAATCATTGTATAAACCAAAAGAACAGTGGAAACCAATGACAACTGGTCAGTTGGATATCTCTGCATTTCCATTAGCTTATGCATCCAAGTTCCATCCTGAGTTTGATGCAACTTTAATGCCAGGAACAGTAAAAAATCATGAGCATGCATTAAGATTTAATAAAGGTCCAATGATGACCGAAATTAAAAAAATAATTAATGATGCTGGTGTTGTGGTTTTATCTGATGCTTGGTTAGGTGGTGGCTTTGCTTCAAAAACAAAGTGTATCAAGAATCCTAGCGATGCAAAAGGACAAGTAATGAGAGCTGCTGGTAAAGCATTCAACCAAATGCTTGAAGCTGCAGGTGCAGGTATTCAAAGTATGCCATCATCAGAAATATATACTGGTTTACAAACTGGTGTATTAACTGGTGCGAATACTAGTTCAGGTAGTTTTGTGAGTTACAAAATATATGAACAAGTTTCATGCGCAACTCCTCCAGGAAAATTTGGTTTATGGTTTATGTATGAACCAATTCTTATGTCTAAAAAGTCTTTTGATGCTTTAAATTCAAAGCAACAAAATGCTTTAATGAAAGCTGGAAAAGTAGCTGAAAAGTATATGACAGCACAAGTAGAAAACTTAGATAAAAAGTTTGAAGATGCTTATAAAGCTGCTGGTGTAAAATTAGTATACATGGATGCAAAAGACCATGCTGCGTGGGTAGAGATTGCTAAAAAATCTTCACACAAGGCATTTGCTGATAAAGTTCCAGGTGGTGATAAGCTAATGGAAATGGCTTTAGCAGTTAAATAAAATAATATATAAAGAACCCCTGTTTATTTTTTATAAATAGGGGTTTTTTTATGAAAAAAAAATATCTACAATTTTGTGATTTTATAGCCAAAGCATGTGGTGCATTTGCTGTGTTGGCGTTACTTTTATCAATTTTGGTTATTGTAGAGCTCGTATTTGAAAGATATTTTTTTCAAAGAGCGATAACATGGCAAACAGAGCTAGTTACAATGTTATTGGTTGCATCAACTTTCATAGGAAGCGTATATGTGCTTAGTGAAAAAGCTCATGTTAGCATGGAATGGATTTATGATTTTTTATCAAAAAAAAATACAATTAGATTAAAAATTTTTACCTCCTTTTTGAGTTTATTATTTTTTTTAATCTTATTTTTTTTTGGATTTATAATGGTAGAGGAGGCCTTTACAAAAAATTATTCAACAGGAACTGTTTGGGATCCACCATTATGGATACCATATTCATCGATGGCCTTAGGAGCTGTATTAATGATATTACAATATATAGCAGAAATTATAAAACTTACTGACGAAAAGGATTATAATTAATGGACCCACTAATAATAGCTTTAATTGTGGCAGTATTTACTTTGTTAGTGCTTTTTTCTGGAATTCCAATTGCCTTTGGTTTGAGTTTTGTATCTATAGTTTTGTTAGTATCATTTGAAGGTTTTCAAATGCTTGATGTTTTTGCCGAAACATTTTTTGCAGGTCTAAACTCATTTGTTTTACTCTCGATACCAATGTTTATTTTGATGGGAATGGCAGTAGCTAATTCTCCTGCAGGTAAAGATTTGTATATAGGCTTAGATAGATGGCTTTGGAGAGTGCCAGGTGGATTGGTTATTTCCAATATTGGTGCTTGCTCGATTTTTGCAGCTTTGAGCGGATCAAGTCCTGCGACTTGTGCAGCAATTGGAACTATGGGAATACCTGAAATGAGAAAAAGAGGCTACTCAGATCAAATAGCTACTGGAACTATCGCTGCTGGGGGAACTTTAGGAGTATTGATACCTCCAAGTATTGTTTTAATCGTATATGGGATTGCAACAGGTACGTCGATTGGTAGATTATTTTTATGTGGTCTAATACCAGGTTTTATGTTGGCAGGGATGTTTGCAATTTGGGCACTTATTCACAGTTATTTTATTGATAAAGATGCAGCAAAAGCATTAAGGAACAGGATTAAACCCACATTAAAAGAAAAACTCGAGGTTTTACCAAGAATTCTTCCTTTCCTAGCAATTATTGTAGGAGTTTTATACGTTTTATATGGTGGTGTGGCTACACCATCAGAAGCATCAGGCGTAGGTGCATTTTTAGTTTTTGTATTAATTGCAGTTGTTTACAAAATTTATCAGCCAAAGAAGATTTGGAATATTGTTAAAGTTTCAATGAAAGAAAGTGTAATGATAATGTTTATTATTGCAGCTTCTTATCTTTTTGCGTTTACTCTTTCACAACTTTACGTAACTCAGTCTTTAGCTCAAAGTATGGTAGAGCTAAGTTCAAACAAATGGGTTGTATTTATTTTAATTAATATTTTTCTTTTGATAGCAGGTTTCTTTTTACCTCCAGTTGCAGTTATTGTAATGACTTCAGCAATATTATTGCCAGTTATTACAACTTTAGGTTTTGATCCATATTGGTTTGCGATCGTATTTACTATTAATATGGAAATTGGTTTAATTACACCACCCGTAGGATTGAATCTTTACATAATCAAAGGAATTACCCCAGATGTAAGTTTGTCAGAAATTTTAAAAGGTTCTATACCTTTTATGATTATAATGGCCTTAGCTATATTAATTTTATGTATATTTCCTGAAATAGTAACTTGGCTGCCTGATAAAATAATGGGTAAACCACTTGGATATTAAAAAAAAAATAAATAGAAGAATTTCAGTTGCACCAATGATGGATTGCACTGATAGACATGATCGTTTTTTTTTAAGATTAATGAGCAAGAATGTTATGCTTTATACCGAAATGGTAGCTACGAAATCAGCTATTCATGGTGATAGAAAAAAAATTTTATCTTACAATCCTGAAGAAAAACCTTTAGCTCTACAAGTAGGTGGATCAGACAAAATCGAATTAGCAGAAGTAGCTAAAATTGCAGAAGACATGGGATATGATGAGATTAATATAAATTTAGGTTGTCCAAGTAAAAAAGTTCAAAAAAATAAGTTTGGGGCATGTTTAATGAAAGAACCTGATTTAGTAGCAGAATGTATTAATTCAATGGTTAATGCTTGTAAAATTCCTGTTACAGCTAAAACTAGAATTGGATTTGATAAAACAGAGGAATTTGAATATTTAAATAATTTCATTAACAAAATGAGCAAAGCAGGAGCAAAAACTTTTATTTTACATGCAAGAAAAGCAATGCTCACGGGTTTATCTCCAAAACAAAATTTAAATATTCCGAGGTTAAATTATAAAATGGTTTATGACATAAAAAAAGAAAACCCTAAATTAGAAGTTATTATAAATGGGGGTATAACAAAAATAAGCGAAATAAATAATCATTTAGAATTTTGTGATGGAGTAATGATTGGTAGATCTATTTATCAAAATCCATATTTTTTAGTCGAAATAGAAAAAAAAATTTTTGGAACCCAGCAAAATCCTACCAGGGAGGAAGTGGCAGCAAAACTTTTAGAATATTTAGAAAAAGAAGTTAAGCTAGGAACTAAAGTAAATCATATCATGAGACACACAGTAGGATTATATCATGGGCAAGTAGGTTCTAAAGATTGGAAAAGATATTTAAGTGATAATATGATGGCAAGAGACTCTGATTTTCAAAAAGCAAAACATATTATGACTATTGTACAAAATAATGAAAAAGCTAATCAAATTAATTCTTAATGGAAATTTTAAATTTTAATGAAATAATTAATCTATTAGTAGTTTTGGCAATAGCTGCTGCTGTAGCTGGTTTTATGGCTGGATTATTAGGCGTTGGTGGTGGAATAATTATGGTGCCAGCTTTGTATTATGCTTTTACAGTTTTAGATTTTGATATTGTAACACGGATGCATTTATCTGTTGGAACTTCTTTAGCAATTATTATTCCAACATCTATAATCTCAACTAAAACACATATGGAATACGATGCAGTAGATTTTAAGATGGTAAAATCATTTGGGATTTTTATTTTATTAGGTGTGATAGCTGGAACTTTTTTGGCTGTAAGTCTTAAAACACCTGCTTTAGTCCTTTTTTTTTCAATATTTGCTTTTATTGTAGGATTATTTTTTATTTTTGTAAGAGAAAAACTTATGGAAAATCCAAAAAAAATATCAGATTTAATAAAAAATCTATCAGGAATTATTATTGGTTTTATTTCAGTTCCACTTGGGATTGGGGGAGGTTCTCTTATGGTACCTTTTATGAGAACCTTTGGTTATGATATAAGAAAGTCAATCGGCACAGCCGCAGCAGTAGGTTTCTTGATAGCACTAAGTGGAACAATAACCATGATCACAGGTGGTAAAATAATAAATAATATTAATACACCATTTAGTATTGGATATATAAATCTTTTAGGTTTTATAGTTTTTGTTCCTGTTACTATGATAATGGCAAGACTTGGGGCAAAAGCTGTTTATAAAATAAACAAAAAGTTATTAAGTAAAATATTTGGAACATTTTTAATTTTAGTTTCAATTAGGTCTTTTATGGAATATTTATCGATTAATTAAAATTTTTTTACTGATTGGTTCCCCATTTAACTTTATTCCATATTCTTTCATGAAAATAATAAAAAAAAAGTGGAATGATAGAACCAAACCCTAATATACTCGCACCTTTAAATGAACCAGTAAAAATATAGCCAAATATCATCCAATAGATAAATATTAAAAGCCTCCAGGAAAATGTTTTTGCAATAGATCTAATTTTTTTATCTGACATTGAAAAATCTTTATAAAAATGTGAGTGGGGTGGCTTCAGTCTCCCTCTACCACCCTTGTTATTAATTATACGATTCTATAAAAAGATATAATCACCTATTAGTTGAAAAATTAATTTATAAATTACGGTAAAGGCTCTGGTTCAATTACATTTGAAATTTCAATATAATCCACCTTGTAGTTATTAAGTATTTTTGGATCTATCTCTATATATGGAATATCAGGTAAAATAGGATTTTTAATAAAGTTGTTGTTAATGTTTAATTGATTAATCGAATTTGTTACTCCTAAATTATTTATAACTTTACCAGAACTATAGGATAATGAAGTTTGATAAATACTTCCGGTCTTTACACCGGTATAGACAGGACCTAAAAATGCTGAACTAGGTAAAGAACAATTAGAAAATAAAAAAAAACAGAATAAATAATAAATTTTTTTTTGCATAAAATTACTAAAGCTAATATCTGATTCTTCATTTATTAATCTTTAAAAATTAAATGAGATTTAAAAAAGATACACGTAAAGATTGTATTTATTTATTGATTTGATCTATTAATTAAATTTGAAGACCGAATCAAAACCCAATTTAAACTTCTCCAACATTTAAAAAAAAAAAAGAAATGCTATCCTATATTTATGAGCCCAAAAAAATCACAAAAACAAAAGAACGTGATTTTAGAAAATATCAAATCTTTAGTTCCAAAAGCCCCAAAAAATTTAAATATAAATCCTTTTGGCATTATAGAAAATACAAAAATTAAAATAGAAAAATATTACATAGACTCAAAAAAGAGAAAAGAAAAAGAGAAAATTAGACTAGAAAAGAAAAGAATAAATGATGAAAAAAAAGAATTATTAAATGAAAAAAAACAAGCTCAAAAAGAAAGATTAGATAAAATTAAAGAGGAAAAAAGACAAATATTTCTTCAACAAAAATTAGTAGCTGATAATGAAAAACAAGTAAGAAAAAATGAGGATAAACAAAGAAAAATAGAATCAAGAAGAATCAAAATAGAAGAGCAAAAAATTAAAGATGAAGAAGCCAAAAAAATTAGAGAAGACGCTAGAAGATTAAAAGAAGAAGAATTACGAATGAAAATGCTGGAAAGACAAAGAATTAGAGAGGAAAAAATTAGAATTAGAGAAGAAGCTATTAAAAATAAAACAATACAAGCTCAAAAGTTAAGAGAGGAAAAAGAAAAAGAAAGACAAGAAAAAAACAGGCTAAATGAAATTGAGAGACAAAATAGACTAGATGAAGAACAAAAATTAAGAGAGGCAGCTAGAAAATTAAAATATGAAGAAGAAAAACTGAGAGAAACCGAGAATAGGCTTAAACAATTAGAAATAGAAAGACAACAAGAGATTGAGCGACAATTACTTAAAGAGCAAGCTGAACAAAGAGCCAAAGAGGAGGAATTAAGGATCAAGGAGGAGGAAATCAAATCTCAAGAGCGAGAACGCTTAATGAGGGAAAAAGAAAAAAGAGAGCAAGAGGAAGAACTAAGAAAAGAAGAGGAGAAAAGAACAAGAATAGAAGAGGAGAATGAATTAAAGATAAAACGTCAAGCCGAAGAAGAAAAGAGGATTAACGAAGAAAATAGACGAATTAAAGAATGGGAAGATAAATTTGATCAGGAACAAAAAAAGAAAGAAGAAGAATTAATTAAAAAATTTTATAGTAATCAATCTCAAATTCATAATAAAGATACAAATAATAACGTGCCAGATGAAGAAGTTAATTTAAGTGTAAGTGAGGTAGAAAAAGAAAATAATTAAATTTTTTGATCGTATTCTCCTATTTGATTAGTACTTTGAAGCAAGTTATCTATAAACTTAAAAATTTCTATTTTTCTATTATTTGAAGTTGGACTTTCAGTAACAATTACTAAAGATGGTTTATTTGAAGATGCTCTAATTAAACCCCACGAACCATCTTCAAAAGAAAACCGAATTCCATTGACTGTTAAAATTTCTTTAATTTCCTGATTATCTATCTTTATTCTATCATTTTTAATTTTTTCTATTTGTTTTACTAAATCTTCAACAACTTTATATTTTTCTTCATCTTTACAAAAAGGAGCCATTGTCGGTGACTGAAAAGTCTTTGGAAGTTCTTCAATAATTTTACTCATTTTTTTATTTTGATTATCTAATAGGTGACAAACTTGTATTGCAGAATTAATTCCATCGTCATAACCATGTCCTAGAGGTGAATTAAAAAAAAAGTGGCCGCTTTTTTCAAACCCAGCTAAAGCTTTTTCATTATTTACTTTTCTTTTAATATGAGAATGTCCTGTTTTCCAATAAATAGTCTCACATTTATTTTTACTTAAGACATCATCTTTTTTAAATAAACCAGTTGATTTGACGTCCACTATAAATTTTGAATTTTTATGATCTTTTGATAAATTTCTAGCAATTAATAAACCAATCTTGTCAGAAAATATTTCATTTCCATCATTATCAATTACTCCAACTCTATCTCCATCACCATCAAACCCAAAGCCAATGTCAGCATTGTTTTTTTTTACTACCTTAGCAATTTCATGAAGCATTTTTAAATCCTCAGGATTAGGATTATATTTTGGAAAATCCCAATCTAGTTCACAATCTAATTCAATTACATCACAACCGATGCCTCTTAAAATTTCAGGTGCAAATATTCCTGCTGTACCATTTCCACAAGCTACAACTGCTTTAATTCTTTTTTTTATTTTATTTTTTTGGATTAAATCATCTTTATAAATTTTATCAAAATTTTTTATATTTTTTTCTTTTCCTTTACCCTTTAAAAAATTTTGACCTAAAGTAATTTCTTTTAATTCTTGCATTTCTTCAGGAGCATGAGTTAAACCTTTTTGAATACCCATTTTTACTCCAGTCCAACCATTTTCATTATGACTAGCTGTAACCATTGCAACTGCATCAGCTTTTAAATTGAATTGAGCAAAATAAACCATTGGAGATAAAGATAATCCTATATCTTCAACAAAACATCCGGTTGAAATCATGCCCTTTTTAAGAGCTGTTTTTATTTCTTCACTATAAGACCTATAATCTTGTCCAACTATTACCCTTGGATTTTCTTTTTTTGTGTTTTCTTTAATTTGGGTTCCAAACCCCTTACCCAAGTTTTTGATTCCCTCTAAATTGATATCTTTCTCATATATCCACCTTGCGTCATATTCCCTAAAACCCAAAGGATCTATTTTTATTGACTGACTCATGCTGTTAATTACTTACCTTTTTTTTATTTTTATAGTTGAATTATTTTTTTACTGTTCTATAAATGTTCTATTGATTTGCTAGTTATATAGTATATTAATATTAAGCGCATACAACATATAGTTGTTTTCGTATAAATAACAAAATATAATAACAAATAATGAATAAAATATTATCTCAGGCCCTAAAGAAAGCTGTCTCTGAATATAGCCCTGCGGTGAATGAAGTCTCAAAAAGCAATAGACCTGACTTATTTTCCTTAAATAATGAAACTGAACTTTTTCAAAATGAAAAAGGTATAATTATCAAAATAGATCGATCAAAAGATGCTAACTTAACTGATTTTGGTAAAGCTACGTTAAAAGATAGATATCTTGGTCACAATGAATCTTTTCAAGATTTATTTGCAAGAGTAGCAAGTACTTATGCAGACGATAATTTACATGCGCAAAGAATATATAATTATATTAGCAACCTTTGGTTCATGCCTGCAACGCCTGTTTTGTCTAATGGTGGAACAAAAAGAGGATTACCTATCTCTTGTTTTTTAAATGAGGCTTCAGACAGTCTTGGTGGTATTCTTGATCTTTGGAGTGAAAATGTTTGGTTAGCTGCAAAGGGTGGAGGTATTGGAAGTTATTGGGGAAATCTTAGATCTATAGGTGAAAAAATTGGTAGAGTAGGTAAGACATCTGGAATTATTCCTTTTATTAAAGTTATGGACTCTTTGACAATGGCAATTAGTCAGGGCTCCTTAAGAAGAGGTTCTGCAGCATGCTACCTTCCAATAGATCATCCTGAAATTGAAGAATTTATTGAAATGAGAAGACCAACTGGTGGTGATCCAAATAGAAAAGCTTTAAACTTACATCATGGTGTTTTGGTCTCAGATGCGTTTATGCGTGCCGTTGAAACTGATGAACAATGGGCTTTAAAGAGTCCTGTGGATGGAACAGTTCAACAAACTATATCTGCAAGGAATTTATGGATTAGATTATTAACTGCTAGAATTGAAACAGGTGAACCATATATAATTTATATTGATACTGTAAATAGACAAATTCCTCAGCATCACAAGTTAGCGAACCTAACAGTCAAAACTTCTAATTTATGCAGTGAAATAACTTTACCAACAGGCATTGATAAAGATGGTAAAGATAGAACTGCAGTTTGTTGTTTGTCGTCTTTAAATATTGAGAAGTACGATGAATGGAAAGATGACCCTAACATGATTAATGATGTTATGAGATTCCTTGATAATGTTTTATCTGACTTTATAAATAAAGCTCCAGATCAATTTAAAGATGCGAAATATTCAGCAGAGAGAGAAAGAAGTGTAGGTCTAGGAGTAATGGGTTTTCATTCTTTTTTGCAAAAAAATAAAATTCCACTTGAGTCTGTCATGGCAAAAGCTTGGAATAAAAAGATTTTTAAAAATATCCATGAAAAAGTTAATCAAGCTTCTAAAGATTTAGCAGAAGAGAGAGGGGCTTGTCCAGATGCAGCTGAATATGGTTATAAAGAAAGATTTTCCAATAAAACTGCTGTAGCTCCAACAGCTTCTATTTCTATTATTTGTGGTGGTGCTTCACCAGGAGTTGAACCTATAGCAGCTAATAGTTATACTCACAAAACTTTATCAGGATCATTTAATGTTAGAAATAAGTATTTAGAGGAGATTCTAGAAAGTCATGGTAAAAATGATGATGAAACCTGGTCTACTATTACAACTAATCAAGGTTCAGTATCACATCTAGATTGTTTATCAGATTTAGAAAAAGATGTTTTTAAAACTGCTTTTGAATTAAATCAACATTGGATAATTGATTTAAGTGGAGATAGAACTCCTTTCATTTCTCAAGCCCAATCAGTTAATCTATTTTTACCTGCTGATGTACACAAAAAAGAACTACATAAAATTCATTTTGATGCTTGGAAAAAAGGCTTGAAAAGTCTTTATTACTGTAGATCAAAATCAATTCAAAGAGCCGAGAATATCAATGATGCTAAATCAACTGATATTATGGCTAATGTTTATAAAAATAAATCAACTAAATCTGAAGAGCCAGAATACGAGGAGTGCCTATCATGTCAGTAGTAGAAAAAGCAAAAACAAAAATTATTCAAAATAATAAAAAAGAAATTATTCAACCAAAAAAAATGGGATTGCTAGTTGAAAATCCTGTTTATAAACCATTTAGATATCCATGGTGTTACGATGCTTGGTTAACACAACAAAGAATTCATTGGCTCCCTGAAGAAGTTCCACTTGGTGACGATGTAAGGGATTGGCAAAAAAACTTATCTCAACCAGAAAAAAATTTATTAACTCAAATATTTAGATTTTTTACACAAGCCGATGTTGAGGTAAATAATTGTTATTTGAGACATTATACAACTGTTTTTAAACCTACAGAGGTATTAATGATGATGACTGCTTTTGCGGCAATGGAAACAGTACATGTAGCTGCGTATTCTCATCTTTTAGATACAATTGGTATGCCAGAGTCAGAATATTCAGCTTTTATGAAATATAAAGAAATGAAAGATAAATATGATTACATGCAAGACTTTAATGTAAACTCAAAAGAAGATATTGCTAAAACAGTTGCTGTATTTAGTGCTTTCACTGAAGGCTTACAACTGTTTGCAAGTTTTGCAATCCTTCTAAATTTTCCTAGACATAACAAAATGAAAGGTATGGGTCAAATTGTTACTTGGTCTGTTCGAGATGAAACTCTTCATTGTAATTCAATGATTAGAATCTTTAAAGAATTCATAAATGAAAATCCAGAAATTTGGACGCCAAAATTAAAAAAAGAACTTTATGAAGCTTGCAGAACTATTATTGAACATGAAGATGCATTTATTGATTTGGCTTTTGAAATGGGCCCGATGGAAGGCTTAACAGCTCAAGAGGTTAAAGATTATATTAGATTTATTGGAAATCGTAGGTTAGTTCAGTTAGGACTAGAACCAATTTATGATATCGATAAAAATCCTTTAACTTGGTTGGATACAATGTTGAATGCGGTAGAACATATGAACTTTTTTGAAGGTCGTGCAACTGAATATTCTAAAGCATCAACTCAAGGAACTTGGGCAGAAGCATTTAGTTAAATGATTATCTTTGATTAATTGGAACTACTTTTCTGTGTTTGCTACCTTTATAACTTGCAAGGGGTCTTATTAACTTATTAGCAGAATGTTGTTCCATAATATGTGCAGACCAGCCTGTTATTCTTGAAATTACAAATATTGGTGTAAAAAAGTCTGTATCAAAACCCATTAGATGATAAGTTGGACCCGTAGGATAATCTACATTAGGATAAATATTTTTTCTATCTATCATTACCCTTTCTACAATATCGTAAATTTTTTCAAATTTTTTATCCTTTTTTATTTTAGCAACTTTAGCAAAATATTTTCTCATTGTAGGAACTCTAGAGTCTCCACTTTTGTAAACTCTATGGCCGAAACCCATTACAACATCCTTATTATCAAGAGCAGAATTTATCCATTTTAATGCATTTTCAGGCTTTTTTATTTTGTTCATCATGTGCATTACTTCTTCGTTAGCTCCACCATGTAAAGGGCCCTTTAAACTTGCGATCGCACCAGTAATTGCACCATGAATATCAGATAAACTACTCGTGATCGTTCTTGCAGTAAAGGTAGATACATTAAAACTATGTTCAGCATATAAAATTAAAGAAACATCAAAAGCTTTAACAATCTCCTTTTGTGGTACTTTTCCAAAACACATATAAAAAAAATTATCTGCAATATTTAGTTTTTTATTTGGTTTAATTATTTTTTTACCTTTTCGAAGTCTATAAAACGCAGACAAAGCAGTTGGTGTCTTAGCCAAAATTCTTATAGCCTTCCTCATGTTGGCTTCTGAAGATGAGTCAGTAGTTTCCTTATCTTCTAACCCCATTATACTTACTGCAGTTCTTGCTACATCCATTGGGTGAGATTTTTTTGGCATTTGTTTTATAGCAGAGTAAAGCTCTTTTGATAAGTCTCGATTACCTCTTTCTTCTTTTTCAAATTTTTTAAGTTGAATAGTATTTGGTAAATCTTTATTTAAAATTAAATAAGCAACTTCTTCAAATTTACAGTATTCACATAAATCTTGGGCAGCGTAACCCCTATAAGTAAGAGAATTAATTTCTGGCATAACTTTTGAAACTTCAGTTTCATCAACTACTATTCCAAGTAAACCTTTTTTAATTTCATCACTCATTATTCATGTCCATCAGTACTAAAGTTATAAATTTTTTCATCTAAACTATTATATTTTTCATAATCAACTAGTTCGTATAATCTTTTTCTAGTTTGCATTTTATCGATAATATTGTTTTGATGTCCATTTGCATAAATGTCCCTCAATCCATCCTCAACGTTTTTCATTGCTAATCTTTGAGTAGTTACTGGATAAATTACAATGTTATATCCAAGCTGTTCTAATTCTTTATAGTTAAATAACTTAGATTTTCCAAATTCGGTCATGTTCGCAAGCAAGTAGCAGGAAAGTTCTTTTCTAACCTTTTCAAAATCTTGTTCATTTTCTAGTGCCTCAGGAAAAATTATTTCAGCACCTGCATCAACGTAAGCTTTACATCGATCTATCATCTTATCAATCCCTTCAACACTTTTAGCATCCGATCTTGCAATAATTTTAAAATTTTCATCTTTCCTTGCTGATACACACTCTTTAATCTTATTAACCATCGCCTCAGTAGAAATTAATATTTTATTATCAAGATGCCCACATCTTTTTCTTTCAATTTGATCTTCAAGATGAACTGCTGAAATTCCAAATTCTTCAAATGTTTCAATGGTCTCTTTACAAGATTTAAATCCCGTGTCAATGTCGACAATAGTTGGAAGATTAGTTACTCTGGATATTAAAAAAGATCGAGTACTTACATCTTGTAACGTAGTTAATCCAATATCAGGAAAACCAAGGTCATTAGCCATAACTCCACCTGAAACATAAACTGCATCATAACCAATCTCTTCTATTAGCTTTGCTGTTAAAGGGTTGTAGGCTCCGGGAACTCTCAAAATTTTATTAGATTGTAATTTTTTAACAAAATCTTGTCTTTTTTGAATTGGTTCTTTTTCAATAAAGTGCATTAAAAAATTCCTTTCTTCAAATTTCTTTTAATTTTGCTCTTTTTAACTTCAATATTTAATCTATATAATTGACCAGATTTTAATTTTTTCAGATTTTGTGCAGTTTTAATAAATCTATCACTTTCCTTTTTATCTAAAATACCTTCAGTTAAAGATAAAAATTTGTTAATATAATTTTTTCTTTTAAAAGGTCGAGAACCATAAGGGTGCGCATCTGCTTTATCTTGTTTTTCTATTATTTTTTTTCCATTTTTAAGAGTAATTATTACTTTAGCTCCAAATGATTTTTTTTTAGGGTCTGGATCATGGTATTTTTTTGTCCATGATTTATCTTCATGAGTTATTATAGATTTCCAAATTTTGATAGTACTTTTTCTTTTAGCTCTAGATTTTGTATATGACTTCACATGATGCCAGCTTCCATCTTCCAAAGCTACAGCAAATATATACATTATTGAATGATCTAAAGTTTCTCTTGAAGCATTGGGATCCATTTTTTGTGGATCATTTGCACCAGTGCCAATTACATAATGAGTATGATGGCTTGTATAAATATCTATTTTTTTTATCAGATTTAAATTTTTTATTTTCTTTTTAAGTTTTTTTGCAAGATCTATTAAAGCTTGAGATTGATATTCTGCAGAATATTCCTTTGTATAAGTTTCAAGTATTGCTTTTTTGCTTTCTCCTTTTTTGGGAAGGGGAACTCTATATAGTGCTTTTTTTCCATCTAGTATTCTAGCGATTACACTGTCTTCTCCTTCGTAGATTGGACTAGGTGCACCTTCACCTCTCATAGTTCTATCAACTGCTTCTATAGCAAGTTTTCCTGCATGAGCAGGAGCATAAGCTTTCCAACTTGAGATTTCACCTTTTCTAGATTGTCTTGTAGAAATTGTTGTGTGTAATGCTTGCTGAACTGCTTGAAAAATTTTTTCAGTATTGAGTCTTAACATTGCTCCAATTCCTGCTGCAACACTTGGTCCTAAGTGTGCTACATGATCTACCTTATGTTTATGTAAGCAAATTCCTTTTACTAAATTAACTTGAACTTCATATGCAGTAATTATTCCTCTTAAAAGATCAAATCCACTTTTTTTATTTTGTTGTGCAACACTCAATAGTGGAGGAATATTATCTCCAGGATGACTGTAATCTGCAGCTAAAAAAGTATCATGAAAATCTAGTTCTCTAACAGCTGTTCCATTTGACCAAGCAGCCCATTCACAATCAAATTTTAATTTGCTATTTACCCCAAACAATGTTGCACCATTCTTTCGCGAGTGCCTTAAGGCCATTTCTCTTGATGAAATTACTGGTCCTCGATTTAAAGATGCGATAGCGACAGATGCATTATCAATTATTCTATTGATTACCATTTCTACAGCACCCTTATCTAATTTAGCATTATCACTTGCTATTTCTGCAATTTTCCACGCAAGTTGTTTTTTTTTGGGTAAATGTATTTTTGATGGGTAAACTTTAACTTTATGTAATATCAAAATAACTCCTAATTAACGGAATTCTTTTTAATAGTTAAAAAAAATTAATCAATATTAAAGATATTTTGTTACAATTTTTTCAATACCCACAAAGTC
>CABYDK010000009.1 GCA_902517735.1 uncultured Pelagibacteraceae bacterium | reverse complement strand
TGGTCAGCATTCTGGTGTAATTGATATTAATAAAGAAAAATTTCAATTACCTAGATTTCCTATTAATGAAAATTACGGTCAACTAGAAAGATTTCAGTCAATTATTAATACTTATCCACTTGAATATAAAAGCCTAAAACCCTTTGAAAAAAAACTTAATAAAAAAAATAATCCTCCAAATTTTTCTGTAAAGTTTTTTGAAAATCAAAAAAATATTAAAGATATAACATGTTATTCAAATGAAGGTAACAAATGGGAAAAATCTAAAATATCATTCAGTAATAATACTTTAAATATAGAATTTAGAGAACCTTTCCTTCCAAGAAGGGGGAGAGTTAACTGTTCGCTAAATGATAATGGTAAGTGGAGATGGTTTGGCACTCAGTTTATAATTTCTAAAGATTAAATCAAACTTTCTAATTCAAGGCTAGAAGGTAAAAGTTTTGCGTTATCAAAATCTTTTAAATCATTTTGTTCAATGATTTTTTGTAAAATCTTTACATATTGCTCACCAGTCTCTGCATATTTATCCAAATACTGTGAAAGAATAATACTATCTAATGGCTCACCAGCATCTCTTAGCTCAGCTCTAGCAAGTCTAAAATCTTTATAAGTTTTGTGTGTATTTAAATTTCTTTGATAGGCTCTAACAGAAGCTTGAAGTACGTTAAACTTCATTACTTTATGTCCTTTATTTTCCTCAGCTTCTTTAGGCTTTAAACCTTCTCCAGACCAAGTCCATTGACCAAAAAGTGCATTTCCATCTTGAGCAAACCTCGAGGTTCCCCAACCAGTTTCTTTCGCTGCTTGTGCAAGTGCCAAGGATACTGGAATCTCATCCATTCTTATTTTTAATGTTGATAAATCTTTGGAGGGAATGCCATATTGTTTGTATTTTTTATTTAACCATTTCTTCTCTAAATCTGAATTATTACTTTTATTAATTATACTGAAAAGTCTTTTCCTATCTAAGCGAATATTATTATTTTCTTGTAAAATTAAAGGTAATACAATCTGTATGAAAAACTCTTTTCTCTTTTTAATATTTTCTATCTTTTTGATTTCGCGCGGGAATGAATCTAAAGCTACAGGCTTAACTAACTTATTTTTCCTAATATCATCCAATTTATAATCAGTGTCTTCATAAAGTTGTTTGATAGTCGAGGCATCTAATCTTACTGCATCTGTCTCTTTCTCATTTAAATTATAAATATCTACTAGTAAATCTCTTTCATCATATTGTTCATCAACTTCTAAAGCACTACTATTCTGCTTTTCTAATGTGTAAGCTAAAACTGTTTTTGAATTATTTCTAAATTCTTTTGTATTTAGAAAATTATTATTAGTGTAATTAGCAATTAAGGGTAAGGAATAAAATACAAAAATAATAATTAAACTACTTAAAAGTATTCTAGCTAGTGATCCAAGATTGTTTTCATCAAGAGTCTTTAAAACTTTAATCCTTTTATTTTTTAAAAATTTTTTCATATTTATACCGCTACAACCTCTTTAACTTCTGGCAAATAATGACATAAAAGATTTTGAACTCCTTGTTTAAGTGTCATAGTTGAGCTAGGACATCCAGAACAGCTTCCTCGAAGTTGAACTGTTACGACACCATTTTTAAATTCTTTAAACTTAATATCGCCACCATCTTTAGCGACTGCTGGTCTTATCTTTTGATCTAAAATTTTAACAATTTTTTTTTCAATTTCTCCAAGAATCTCTTCTTCCTCGAAAGGACTTTTATCTATAACCAAGTTTTTTCCGCTAGAATAAAAGTCATTTATTAAAGATATCACTATGTGTTTTATTTCATCCCATGAGGTATCATCATGCTTATTAATCGAAATAAAATCTTTACTTAAAAAAATACCCTCTACTCCATTAACAGATATTAAATTTTTAATTAATTCATTTTTTACGTCATCTTTTTTTGTAATTTCGAACGACCCTCCATTAGATACTATTTTACCTGGCAAAAATTTAAGCGAGTTTGGATTTGGTGTTGATTCTGTTTGGATGAACATATTTCATATATAGTCAATAATTTTGAAATTGGTACTTGTTTAGGAAATAAAATTAAAAACCTATTATTTCTTGCATTTTTTTTATCTTTTTTGAGGCAATATTGTCGGCTTTTTTTTGCCCCTCTAAAAGAATTTTATCCAAAAAACCTTTATCATTTATTAGTTTTTTAATTTCTAGTGAAATCGGGTTTATTTTTTCTACTAAAATTTGTGAAAGCTTGTCTTTAAAATCTGAAAAATTTTTTCCCTTAAATTCATTAACCGAATTTTCTAGAGACAAATTATTCAAACTAGAATATATTTCTATAAGATTTTTTGCCTCTGGTCTTTCTTTTAACTCATCAATACTAGATGGTAGAGGTAATGGATCAGTTTTTGCTTTTTTAATTTTGTTAATTATTTGATCCTTATCATCTGTTAAATTTACTCTGCTTAAATCTGACAAATCTGATTTACTCATTTTTTTTGTTCCATCTTTAAGACTCATTATTCTTGAAAAATATTTTTGAATTAATGGTTCAGGTATCTTAAAAAAATCTTCTACTCCATATTCATTATTAAATTTTTGTGCAATGTCTCTGCATAATTCAAGATGTTGTTTTTGATCTTCTCCTACTGGCACGTGAGTTGTGTCATACAATAAAATATCCGATGCCATTAAAATTGGATAAGAATATAAACCAATACTAGCTTTTTCTTTATCTTTACCCGCCTTTTCTTTAAATTGTGTCATTCGATTTAACCACCCCATTCTAGCTACACAACTTAATAACCAGGCTCCTTCTGAATGCGCTGGGACAGAGGATTGATTAAAGATAATACTTTTTTCTGGATTTATTCCACAAGCTACAAATGTTGCAACCGTTTCTCTAATATTATCTCTAAGCACTTGAGGATTTTGTTTGACTGTAATCGCGTGAAGATCAACAACACAAAACACACATTCATTTTTGTCATCATTGTTTAAATCTACAAAATTTTTAATAGCTCCTAAATAATTTCCTAAATGTAAATTACCAGTAGGCTGCACACCTGAAAATATTTTTTTACCCATTATTAATACTTTAATTTAATATCCTTTAATTGAAAAGCCTTGATCAAATAAGATATTAATAAATAAAAACCTAGCCCTAAAATAACTGATAGAATTAGAAAAAAGGACTTAAAAGAATTTTCAAAAGATAATTGATCACTAAATAAAATCATTAAATAGTTAAAAAACAGACCCATAAGTATTGAAGAAAATACTATCTTAAAAAATCGTATGATGAATATTTCATTGAAACTGAATAAATTTCTTTTTTTTAGAAATAAAAATAAAATTACCAAATTAAACCAAGACGAGATAGTAGTTGCTATTGGAATTATTATAAAACCAATTAATCTAAAATAATAAATACTTATTAAAATATTTAACAAAACTGATAACAAGGAAATATAAAAAGGAGTCTTGGTATCATGATTAGCAAAAAAGAAACTTGAAAAAACTTTTATCATTGCAAAAGCAGGCAAACCTAAACTAAAATAGTATAATGCTTTGGCTGAATTTAAAACAGAGCTTTCATTAAATTGACCATATCCAAAAAGAGCTGAGATAATCTGATTAGCTGCAATTAACAATGCTACAGATGCAGGTATGCTTAAAAACAAACATAATTCTAAAGCTTTATTTTGAATTAAATTAATTTTTTTTTTATTTTTAAGGCTTATTTGTTTTGATAAATGTGGAAGTATTACAACACCAATTGCAATTCCTGCTATTGCCAAATTAATTTGGTAAATTCTATCAGCATAATAAAGATAAGAAACAGCACTAGCTTGGAATGATGCTATAATTGTTCCTATTAAAATATTAATTTGAGTAACACCTGATGAAAATATACTAGGAATTAATTTGTTAAAAAAAACATTTACCTTTTTAGATATCTTAAGTTTAATATCAAATTTTAATTCAAAATGTTTTTTAACAAAACAATATAAGAATATTAGTTGCAATAACCCAGATAAAGTAACACCATAAGATAAAAAATAAACTAAATCATCATCTAACAATCTTCCAAATAATAAAATAACTATTAAAATAATGTTTAAGATGATTGGTGCTGCAGCAGACTCAGCAAATCTATTATGAGAATTAAGAATTGCTGAAAAAAAAGATGCTAATGATACCATCATTAAAAATGGAATAGTAATTCTCGTAAGATTTATTGCTAAATTCATTTTTTCATTATCATTAATAAATCCTGGGGCAATTAATGAGACAAATGCTGGCATAAATATTTGTAATAATAAAACCAGAGTAAACAATATTAATAACAAAAAGTTAAAAACCTCATTAGCAAATTTATTAGATCTGTTTTTTCCTCTTACCATTTCTGATGAATAACTTGGAACAAACGCTGCATTAAAAGTTCCCTCAGCAAATAATCTTCTAAAAGTATTGGGTATTCTAAATGCTACAAAAAAAACATCTGCTAAAAAACTTGTCCCAAGAAAAATGGCGATCAAAATATCTCTTAAATAACCAAGTAACCTGCTGATTATTGTAAAAAAGCCGAAAGTCCCAGTTGACTTAATTAAGTTCATAAATCATATTAGTCTTAATATTACCCCATTTGTACATCTAATTACCAATAATGAAAAAAACAAAAACAGATCATTACACTGAAAAAGAAGCATTAGAATTTCATAATTATAAAAAACCAGGAAAATTAGAAATAATATCTTCTAAAAATATGACAACAAAAAGGGACCTGGCTTTGGCATATTCTCCTGGAGTTGCAGCACCTGTGAAAGCTATAAGTGAAAATCCTGAAACTGTATATGATTATACAACTAAAGGAAATCTTGTGGCAGTTATCAGCAATGGTTCGGCAATTCTTGGGATGGGAAATTTAGGAGCACTAGCATCTAAGCCGGTAATGGAAGGCAAGGCAGTTTTGTTTAAAAGATTTGCAGATATTGATTCTATTGATCTAGAAATTGATAGCAAAGATGTAAATGAAATTATTAATTCTATCAAAAACTTTGCTCCTAGCTTTGGTGGTATTAATTTAGAGGATATAGCTGCACCCGACTGCTTTATAATTGAGGACAAACTTAAAGAAATTCTGGATATTCCTGTATTCCATGATGATCAACATGGTACAGCAATTATTACTACTGCTGCTTTAATCAATGCTTTAGATATTAATAAAAAATCAATTAAAAAAATTAAAGTTGTTGTGAGTGGTGCTGGAGCATCAGCAATGGCTTGTGCAAATTTATTTAAAAAAAATGGTCTACCAAAAAAAAATATTACAATGGTTGATCGAAGTGGAGTGATTTACAAAGGAAGAGAAAAATTAAATCAATGGAAATCAGCTCATGCAATAGAGACATCAGATAGAACTTTAGAGGATGCAATAAAAAATGCAGATGTCTTTTTGGGGCTTTCTGCTAAAGGTGCTTTGACAAAAAATATGGTAAAGAAAATGGCAAAAAATCCAATTATTTTTGCTTGTGCAAATCCAGATCCTGAAATAACACCTGAGGAAATTGAGTCAGTGCGTGATGATGCAATTGTTGCAACTGGTAGATCTGATTACCCTAATCAAGTGAATAACTTAATCGGCTTCCCATATATTTTTCGTGGTGCGTTAGATGTTAGATCTAAAACCATTAATGAAGAAATGAAAATAGCAGCAGCTAATGCGATTGCAAAATTAGCAAGAGAAGATGTTCCTGACGAAGTTGTAGCTGCTATGGGAGGAGAAAGGCCACATTACGGTAAAGACTATATAATTCCATCTACTTTTGATCCTAGATTAATAAGCATAATTCCAGCTGCTGTCGCTAAAGCAGCAATTGATTCTGGTGTTGCAAAAATTAAAATAGATGATTTTGAGATTTATAAAGATCAGCTTAAACAAAGGTTAGATCCGACGGTAACTATTATGCAAGGTATTAATTCCTATATAAAGAAAAAAATTAAGAAAGTTGTTTTTGCTGATGGAGAAGATGAAAATATGCTTAAGGCTGCTATAGCTTTTAAAAATTCAAAATTAGGTATACCAATCCTAATTGGTAAAGAAGAAAAAATTACAGAACAGATAAAAAAAATTGGTTATAATGAAAGTTTTGATATCGAAATTGTAAATTCGAAGGATACAGTAAAAAGAAAAAAATATGTTCAATATCTTTTTAAAAAGCTACAAAGAGAAAAAGGTATGCTCGAGAGGGATTGTGATAGGCTTATTAGAAACGATAGGGTAATTTGGGCTTCTAGTATGGTTGCTTCTGGAGATGCAGATGCAATGGTTACAGGTAACACAAGAAGATACTCTTCCTCATTAGAAAAAATTATAAAAGTTATAGATCCAAGACCTGGAGAAATTATGTTTGGTCTAAACTTAATTGTAAACAGAGGTAAAACTGTATTCTTATGTGATACATCAGTTATAGAATATCCTGACGCAAATCAATTAGCCGATATGGCCATGTCTGCTGCTAGGGTTGTAAGACTATTTGGTTTTGATCCAAAAGTTTCTTTTTTATCACATTCTACTTTTGGTGAACCAGCTACAGATAGAACTAAAAGAATTAGTGATGCTGTGAAAATTTTAAAAAATAAAAAAGTAGATTTTAAATTTGATGGAGAAATGCAACCCGATGTGGCTTTAGAGGAAGTATATAAAGAACTTTATCCATTTTCAGAAATTGTCGGTAATTCAAATGTTTTGATTATGCCTAGTCAACATAGCGCTGCTATTTCCTATAAAATGATTAAGTCGATGAGTAGAGCTAAAGTAATTGGTCCTTTACTAATCGGCTTGGGGCAAGCAATAGAAATTGCTCCTTTAAGATCTTCAACATCTGACATATTAAACTTAGCATCAATTGCAGCATATTCAGCAGATGTAATTGATTACAAAAAAAACTAATCTTTTTGAATTCTTAAATCGTCGACAAGAATTATACTTGCTATCACATCTTCAACATCTAAAATTTGTTTTGCTTCATTTATGACTTCATCTCTTTCATCTGAATTTAATGCAATACCGTAGATATAAATTTTCTTTTTATAAGTATCAATCTGATAATTGGTTGCTTTAATATTTTTATTAAAAATCATCGCAGTTCTTAATTGGGAAGTTAACAAAACATCTTTAGCAGATTGCTGAAAATTAAATTCTTCTTTTATCTTGATATCATTTCTAACTGATCTTACTCCATCTGTTTCCCATGCAAGTTTTGTAAGTTTAAGTTTTTCCTCAGGATTATCTACCTTTCCAGTTAAGAAAATTCTGCCATCTAGTACCTTTGATTTGATAGACAATAAATATTTTTTATCCATTAAAATAACTCTGGCTGACAAGTTTTTTTGCATTATCGAGTCATCAACTTGGGTTCCAACAGATCTTGGGTCAAAAGCAATACTTACACCCGTTCCAAAAATACCTTTAGAAGCAACTCCAGCACATCCAGAAAGAATTAAGCCTAAGAAAAAAATTATTAATAATTTATTTTTCATTTTTTAATCTTAGACAATAATCATAAATTTCTTTTTTTGAAATATTGCTATTTTGTGAAATCAGATCAGTTATTTCTCTTATACTTAATTTGTTAATCATAGTTTTAATATTTCTTTTATCTGATTCACTTAATTTCTGTGAAGCTTTTTTATCTGATATTTTTTCAGATATAACTATGGTCAATTCACCTTTTGGTTCAATTTTAAATGGTTTTAGTTCCTTAATATCTGATCTTATAAACTCTTCGTAAAATTTAGAAATTTCTCTACAGATTAATATTTTTCTCTCTATAAAATAATTTTTAAAATGAGGAATAATCTTATTTATTTTTTTTCCTGAAACAAAAAAAACTAAGCAAAAATTGAAATTGGATAATTTATTTAATTCCTCCTTTATTACTCTTTCTTTTTCAGGAACAAAACCATAAAATAAATATTTTTCCTTGAAGCCACTAACCGATACTGCAGTAGTAACAGCAGACGGCCCAGGAAGCGGAATAATATTAATATTATTTTTCAAACACTCATTAACTAAGATGGCACCTGGATCAGATATACACGGAGTTCCTGCATCAGAAATTAATGAAACTATTTTATCATCTTTAAGTATATCAATTATTTTAGCTAAATTTTTAACTTCATTAAATTTATGATTGGATATTAATTTTGTTTTAATTTCAAACTTATCCATTAATTTTTTTGAGACCCTTGTATCCTCACAAAGTATAAAATCTGATTTTTTTAATAATTCTATGGCTCTTAAAGTAACATCTCCCAAATTTCCTATTGGGGTTGGTATCAAATATAACCCTTTTTTTAAGTCTTTATTATGCGATATAGGGTTTACCATAATTTAAACAGTATTTAGAGTATTAGTAGCATCAAATGAATAAGTTTTTTATAATTCTTTTTTTATTTTTTTATAATTTATTTTTTATCATTAACACAAGCCTAGCTGAAGAAATTAAAGTCAAAATTGGTTTGCTTGTTCCATTATCTGGAGATAATGCTGAAATTGGTAAACAAATTGTAAAAGCTACACGTTTAGCTTTAAAAGATATTAATTCTGATAATTTAGAGATATTTCCAAAAGATACTCAATCTGATCCAACTAAAACTCTGCGTTCTGCAATTGAATTAGATAAACTTGGAATTAACTTAGTAATTGGACCTGTATTTTATGAAAACTTAATTTACCTTGAAGAAGTTAAAAACTTAACGTTCTTATCATTTACAAATAAAACTCTTAATCTGCCGAAGAATGTAATAAGTACTGGAATTAATTCTACTTCACAATTGAATACTGTAAAAAAATTTATTAATCAAAATGAAATAAAAAAGACAATATTTTTAATACCTAATCTAAACTACGATTTGGAAATTAAAGAAGGAATTAAAAAATCAAAAATTAAAATTTTTAAAAAATATTTTTATGACATTGAACCTACAAAACTTACTAAACAAATTGAAAAAATCACTAATTATGAAATTAGAAAACAAAATTTAATCGATGAAATAACGAGATTAGAAAATTCTGAGGATCCAAATAAAGAAAAAAAAATAAAAAATCTTGAAAAAAAATATACTATTGGAAATGTAAATTTTGACTCTGTCATAATTGCAGATTTTGATGAAAGTCTCAAAAGTGTGATAACTTCTTTACTTTATACTGATGTTTCACCGAAAGATAAATATTTTGTCACTTTTAATCAATGGTTTAATGATAGCTTATTTAAAGAAACTGCATCACAGCCAATATATTACCCTTCTATAAATAAAAAAAATTTAGAGGAATTTAAAAAAAAATTTAATAAAAAATTTAATGAAAATCCAAACCACATATCTTTGTTAAGTTATGATTTAGTTGGTTTAGTTTATTATCTTTCTTTAAAAAATAATATTGCAGAAATTAATAAAGCATTTAATGCACAAAACTCATTTAAAGGAAAAATTGGAATTTTTGATATAAAAGATAATAAAATTAATCATCGTTTAAATTTTTATAAAATTGAAAATGGTTCTCTTAAAGAAATCTTTTAATTTTTTTAAATGCTTCAAATCGATGATCCAACTTATATTTTACACTAGGTGAAAGTTGTCCAAACGTAAATTTTTTACCTTTTGGAATAAATATAGGATCATAACCAAACCCTTTTTTTCCTTTAGGTTTAGTTGAAATAATTCCATCCACTTTACCTTTTACGCTTATTATTTTTTTACTTAAATAACAAATCGAAAGTACACAAATAAATCTTGCTTTAATTTTTTTATTTTTCCAATTTTTATCTTTTCTATCAAGTTCTCTATAAACACGTTTAATTGCTTTTTTAAAATCGGAATTTCTCCCTCCCCATCTAGCAGAATAAATGCCTGGCGCTTTACCTAAAATATCTATTTCTAAACCTGAGTCATCAGCTAAACATGGGAGATTAGTTTTTTTTGAAAAATATTTTGATTTTATAATGGAATTGTCTTCAAAAGTTTTACCATTTTCTTTTGGGCTTTTAAGATTGAAATTAAATGTAGAATAAATTTTGATATATTTTGGAAGTAATGCTCTGATTTCTTTTAATTTTCCCTTATTATTTGTACCAATTAAAAGATTAGTAATTTTTTTCATATGCACCTAGAAATTTAGGAATTTCTTACCATATATGTACACATGGAGAAAGAGCAAGAAACTAACGATAATTCTTCTGGTGAAACGGCTGAAAATACTGAGGCTAAAAATCAAGAGAAACTCAAATCTGATGATAAACAAGAGGAGAAAAAGGAAATCACGCCTGAGGAACAAATTAAAGAATTAGAGGATAAATTAACTAGAACGTTTGCTGAAATGGAAAATCAAAGAAGACGTTTTGAAAAAGAAAAGGAAGATGCTTTTGAATATGGTGGATTTACATTTGCAAAGGAAGCTTTAAACTTAATTGATAATTTAGAGAGATCTAAACAAGTTTTAGAAAATGATGAAAAATTAAAAGACACTGAAGCATTAAAAAAAACTTTGGAACATTTAAAAATTATTGAAAAGGATTTAATTTCTATTTTTATTAAGAACGATATCAAACCAATAGAATGTTTAAATAAAAAACTTGATCCTAACTTTCATCAGGCGATGATAGAAATTGAAGATAGTAATAAAGAACCAGGAACTATTGTTCAGGAGATACAAATGGGCTTTACAATAAAAGACAGATTATTAAGACCATCATTAGTTGGGGTCTCAAAAAAAACAGAAAATAAAGAGGAAGAAATTCAATAAAATACTGAAAAAACAAAGAATAATTTATGCTAAGAGCAACTTGTAGAATTAGATTTAACCCCTATATGAAGGAATATAGATAATAGTATTATGAGTAAAATAATTGGAATTGATCTTGGAACTACAAATTCATGCGTTGCGATCATGGAAGGTAGCCAACCAAAAGTTTTAGAAAACGCTGAAGGTGCGAGAACAACTCCATCTGTAGTAGCTTTTACAGATGAAAATGAAAAATTAATTGGACAGCCAGCTAAAAGACAAGCTGTAACAAACCCAGAAAATACAATTTTTGCTGTAAAAAGATTAATTGGAAGAAATTTTGAAGATCCTACTGTGAAAAAAGATGTGCAAGCTGCACCATTCAAAATTGTAAATTCAGAAAAAGGTGATGCTTGGATAGAGTCTAAAGGAGAAAAATATTCTCCATCACAAATTTCTGCTTTTATTCTTCAAAAAATGAAAGAGACTGCAGAAAAATATTTAGGTCAAGCTGTAACTAAAGCTGTAATTACTGTACCTGCATATTTTAATGACGCTCAAAGACAAGCAACAAAAGATGCTGGTAAAATTGCAGGTTTAGAAGTTTTAAGAATTATTAACGAACCAACTGCTGCATCTCTAGCATATGGTTTAGATAAAAAACAAAATAAGAAGATCGCTGTTTATGATTTAGGTGGTGGGACATTTGACGTTTCTATACTTGAGCTAGGTGATGGAGTTTTTGAAGTTAAATCTACAAATGGAGATACTTTCTTGGGCGGAGAAGACTTTGATAATGCAATTGTCGAATATTTAATCTCTGAATTTAAAAAAGATAACGGCATTGATTTAAAATCAGATAAATTAGCACTTCAAAGATTAAAGGAAGCTTCAGAAAAAGCAAAAATTGAATTGTCTTCAGCAGAACAAACAGATGTTAATTTACCGTTTATAACTGCAGATAAAACAGGTCCAAAGCATATTAATATTAAAATGACAAGAGCAAAGTTAGAAGCTCTAGTTGAAGATTTAATTGCTAAAACTATACCTCCTTGCAAAACAGCTTTAAAAGATTCTGGTATTGCCGCAAATGAAGTAGATGAAATTGTTTTAGTAGGTGGAATGACAAGAATGCCAAAGGTGATTGAAGAAGTTAAAAACTTTTTTGGAAAAGAGCCTAATAAAAGTGTTAATCCTGATGAAGTGGTAGCGATGGGAGCTGCTATTCAAGCTGGTGTTTTACAAGGAGATGTTAAAGATGTTCTTCTTCTTGATGTTACACCTTTATCATTAGGTATTGAAACTTTGGGAGGTGTTTCTACAAAATTAATTGAAAAAAATACAACTATTCCAACAAAAAAAAGCCAAGTTTTCTCTACTGCAGAAGATAATCAGCCAGCGGTATCAATTAGAGTTCTTCAAGGTGAGAGGGAAATGGCTTCAGATAACAAAATTTTAGGTAATTTTGAACTGATCGGTATTGCGCCTGCTCCTAGAGGAGTCCCTCAAATTGAAGTAACCTTTGATATAGATGCAAATGGTATAGTTAATGTTTCAGCAAAAGACAAAGGAACTGGAAAAGAACAAAAGATTCAAATCCAAGCATCTGGTGGATTAAGTGATGAAGAGATTGAAAAAATGGTTAAAGATGCTGAGGCCAATAAAGAAACGGATAAAAAGAAAAGAGAGTCTGTAGATGTAAGAAACCAAGCTGACACTTTAATACATTCTACAGAAAAAAATCTGAAAGAACATGGGTCTAAGATTTCAGATGCTGAGAAAAAGGCTATAGAAGATGGTTCTAATACTCTTAAAGAAGCTTTAAAAGGTGAAGATACTGAGGATATTAAGAAAAAAACAGAAACTTTAGTTCAAGCTTCAATGAAACTTGGAGAAGCAATTTATAAATCACAACAAAATACTAAACCAGATTCTAGTAATGATGATGGTAAAGGTGAAAAGGGAAAAAAAGACGATAATGTTGTTGATGCTGACTTTGAAGAAGTAAAAGACGAGAATAAAGAAAAAAGCGCTTAACTGACATCTATTTGTCCAGGTTTATTACATGGCTAAGAGAGATTATTATGATGTCCTGGGCGTTAGAAAAAATGCAAGTCCAGAAGAACTTAAATCAGCATATAGAAAATTAGCAGTAAAATACCATCCAGATAAAAATCCTGACGATAAAGTAGCTGAAGATAAATTTAAGGAAGCTAGTGAAGCTTACGGTGTACTTTCAGATAAATCTAAAAAAGACAATTACGATAATTTTGGTCATGCTGCTTTTGAGAACGGTGGTGGAGGACAAGGTGGCTTTGGAGGATTTAGTGGTGCAGATTTCTCTGATATTTTTGAAGACTTTTTTGGTGACTTTGGAGGTAATAGACGAAGTTCGAGAGGAAGAAATTCAAATAACAGAGGTTCAGATTTAAGGTACGATTTATCAATAACTTTAGAAGAAGCCTACTCTGGCAAAAAACAAAATATACAATTTTCAACTTCGGAAAAATGTAACACCTGTAAAGGAAATGGATGTAAACCTGGAACCAGTCCCGACAGATGTACTTATTGTGGCGGAAATGGAAGAGTACGTTCAAACCAAGGTTTTTTTACTGTTCAACAAACTTGTCCTCAATGTTCTGGTAGTGGAGAAGAGATTACTACTCCATGTAATGATTGTAATGGTCAAGGAAACAAACAAATTTCTAAAAAAATATCAGTAACAATACCTAAAGGCGTGGATGATGGAACAAGGATTAGACTTGCTGGAAAAGGAGAAGCTGGAACAAGAGGTGGAGATACAGGAGATTTATATTTATTTATAAATATAAAATCCCATGATCTTTTTAAAAGATCAGATGTAAATTTATTTTTTGAATTTCCAATATCTGTAGCTGATGCTGCTCTAGGAACAACTATAGAAATCCCAACTATAGATGGTAAAAAAGCGAAAATTAAAATACCAGATGGTACTCAAGATGGTAAACAATTTAGATTAAAAGGTAAAGGCATGCCATTCATGCGAAGAGGTGATTATGGAGATTTATACGTACAAGTAAAAACTGAGGTTCCAGTATATTTAAACAAAGAACAAAAAGAGTTATTAGAAAGATTTAGAAAAATAGAAAACGAAAAATCTAATCCTAGTATTAAAAAGTTTTTTCAAAAAGCAAAAGATTTTTGGAAAAACTAATAATGGGATTAGATCAAATTTTTCCTACAATTTTTTTAATAGCTGTTCTAATTCTTATTCTTCCAGGCTTCTTAGCGGCTTACTCAAAATCAAAGAAATTTTTTATTAATTTACTCATTTGGTCTATAATTGTTGTTTTCATTGTGATAGTTTCATATTTAATCTTCTGATGAAAAAAATAAATTTAGCTATAACAGGATGCATGGGTCGAATGGGCCAGCAGATAATAAAATCTTTAAAAAACGATAAAAACTTTAAATTAGTAACTCTAACTGAAAACAAAAAAATAAATAAAAAAATTAATGGAATAAAAATAAGTTTAAATGATGAAAAAGTATTTAAAAAAGTAAATATTATAATAGATTTTACAGTTCCAAAATGTACTTTTCAAATACTAAAAATTGCATCAAAATTAAAAAAAAAGGTTGTGATAGGAACCACTGGTTTTACTAAAACAGAAGAAGATTTAATTAAAACATATTCAAAAAAAATACCAATTTTAAAAGCTGGTAATATGAGCTTAGGCATCAATCTTTTAATGTACCTAACTGAAATTACATCAGGTTCTTTAGGTAAGAACTTTTTAAGTAAAGTTTTTGAAGTTCATCATAAACATAAAAAAGACTACCCTTCTGGGACTGCATTAATGCTTGGCAAGGGTATAGCGATAGGAAAACATAAAAATTTTTATAATTTACTTGGAAAAAAATATCTTAACAAAAAAAAATTTCCTTATGGAAACAAAATTAATTTTAATTCTATTAGAAAAGGAGAAATAATTGGAAATCATGAAGTTAAATTTTCTAGCGGCAAAGAAATAATCACTTTAAAACATGAGGCATTTGATAGAAGTTTATATTCTGAAGGTGCTTTGTCTGTAGCAAAATGGTTGATTACAAAAAAACCAGGTCTTTACTCTATGCGAGATTTTATGAATTTTAAATAATGAGTGAAATTCAAAGAGCGAAAATAATTTCTAAAATTTTAAATAAAATATATCCAACTATTAAAGTGCCTTTAAAAAGTAAAAATGTTTTTACATTATTAGTTTCTGTTTTGCTTTCAGCTCAATGTACTGACGTCACTGTAAACAATGTTACTAAAAATATATACCCTAAATATAACCAACCTAGACATTTTGTAAAATTAGGAAGAAGAAAAATTGAAAAATTAATTAAAAAAATTGGGATCTTTAGAATAAAAGCAAAAAGTATATATAATCTCTCTAAAATACTTATTGAAAGACATGGAGGCAAAGTACCAAAAACTTTTGAGGAACTAGAAAATTTACCAGGAGTTGGTCACAAAACAGCCAGTGTGGTAATGTCTCAAGCCTTTGGACACCCTGCTTTTGCTATAGATACGCATATACATAGACTTGCTCAAAGATGGGGTCTTACAAATGGAAAAAATGTTATTCAAACAGAAAAGGATTTAAAAAAATTATTTCCAAAAAAAAATTGGAATAAACTTCATCTTCAAATAATCTATTATGGTAGAGAATATTGTAAGGCAAGGGATTGCTATGGATTAACTTGTAAAATTTGTACTACTTGTTATCCTAAAAGAAAAAAACCATTTATTGCAAAAAAACCGTAATGAAAATTTTAGGAATTGGTAATGCTATTGTTGATGTTCTCTGTAAAGTGTCAGATAAATTTTTAATTGAAAATTCATTTACTAAAAGTACTATGAAGTTAATAAATGAAGATGAGTTCAAAAAATTAATTTGTTTATTAAAAATTGAAGAAACTATTCCTGGTGGTTCGGTTGCAAACTCTATTGTAGGATTATCTCATTTAGATAACGACGTTGGATTTATAGGAAAAATTAGTGATGATAATTTAGGCCAAAAATATGAAGAAGGATTGAGAAAAGAAAATATCAAATATTTGTACAATAAAAAAAAAGAACCCATTCCTACGGGTTCTTGCATAATTTTGATAACTCCAGATTCTGAGAGAACTATGTGTACTTTTTTAGGAACAGCAGGCAAAATTAATGAAAATGATATAAATGAAAAAGATATAAAAAATTCAAATATTATTTTTCTAGAAGGATATTTATGGGACAAAGGAGATCCAAAAAAAGCTTTCGAAAAAGCAATTGGTTGTGCAAACAAAAAAGCAATGTCATTATCTGATTTATTTTGTGTTGAGAGACACAAAGAAGATTTTTTAGAATTAGTCAAAAATAATCTAGATATTGTGTTTGCAAATGAACAAGAAATAACTTCATTGATAGATGCTAAATCATTTGAAGAAATAATATCATTTTCAAAACAAATTAAAAAAAATGTAGTTATTACTCGAGGAGAACACGGATCGATTTCTATAAATAAAGATGAAGTAATTGAATGTAATGCAAAAAGAAATTTAAATATTAAGGATTTAACTGGAGCTGGTGATTTATTTGCAGCCGGTTATTTACATGGAGTTATAAATAATTATTCTATCAAAGAGTCTCTTGTCAAAGGTACTGAATTATCATCAAAAATTATTCAGAAAATTGGAGCGAGAATTTAGAGAACTATTTAATAAGGTAACCTTTTTTTTGACTTATAATAAAATTTTTATCATTAAAAGAATCTAAAAATTTTTTTCTTAACCTATGAATATGGGTTTCAACGGTATGAGTTTCTAAATTTTCTGAATAACCCCAAATATCTTTTTGTAATTGATCAACTTTTGTAGGTTCTTTTTTATCATTCAGATACATCAGCAATTTTATTTCTTGTTCAGTTAGATTTAATGTTTTTTCATTACAATTAATCTTTTTTGAATTTATATTCAATTTATATTTGCCAATTCTAAAATTTGACTTTAATGAAAAATTTTTTTTTAAAATCTTTAAATTTATAATCTCAATTAATTTTGAAATTTTATAGGGAAAATTATCTAAAATTATTTGATTAATATTATTAATTTTTTTTTTTGTGAGAATTAAATCATAAGGGTAATTATTTAAGTACGAATCTAATTCTTTTTTTTGTTCTAAAAAAACTATATCTAATTTTAACTGCTCTTTAATTTCATTCAAAATTACATAAATATCTTTTGATTCATACACTACTAGTTTATTATTAATCATGATTAATAATCGTAATTTAATTATTTTAAAAAATAATGATACTTTAAATTATCAAGAATTTTCATTTAAATGTTGCATTGGTACTAAAGGGCTTTCTTTAAATAAAGCTGAAGGAGATAAAAAAACTCCCATTGGCATATTCAAATTAGGAAATTTGTTTTACAGAAAAGATAAAATAAATTTACCAATGACAAAATTAAAATGTATTCCGATTACTAAAAAAATGGGTTGGTGTAATAATCCCAATGACAATAAAAATTATAATAGACTAGTTAAAATAAATAAATCTATCAAATATGAAGTTCTTTTTAGGAAAGATTATAAATATAATTATTTCATTCCAATAATGTATAATTCAAAAAAAGTTAAACCTTATAAAGGGAGTGCAATATTTATACATTTAACAAACAATTATAATCCTACACTAGGTTGTATAGCTTTAGATATAAAAGATTTTAAAATTTTAATTAAAATAATTAATAAAAATACAAAAATAAAAATTTCTTAATTTCTAGGACCAAATATTTTAGAACCAATTCTTACAAAAGTTGAGCCAAAATTAATTGCCTCAAGATAATCAGATGACATTCCCATACTTAACTCTTTTAAATCTAATTGATTACTTAAATTTCTCATAATTTTAAAGGATTCATTGGGATCTTCCTCTATTGGAGGAATACACATTAATCCAATAACATCTAATTTTAATTCTTTTTTAATATTTAAATAAAAATTTTTTAAATCACTTTTTAATATACCATTTTTTTGATTTTCATTACCAATATTGACTTGAATAAAAATTTTTAAATTCTTATTAATTTTACTTTGTTCCTCAGAAATTTTTTTTGCGAGTTTTAAAGAGTCCACTGAATGAATATAATCAAATAAATTTACAGCCATTTTAACTTTGTTAGTCTGAAGTTTACCTATCATATGTAGTTTGAGATCTTTATATTTAGATTTTAAATTATTCCATTTTTCATCTGCCTCTTGAACTTTATTTTCACCAAAATGGCAATGACCTGTCTCTAGTAATGGCTGTATTTTATCAATTTTAAAAGTCTTTGAAACTGCTATAATATTTACATTTTGATTAATCTTATTAATTTCTTTTTTAATTAAAGATAAGTTATTAATAGAGTAGTGCATATTCTAAATTATCAAATTTTTCATTTTATAAATGATTATAATCCAGCATACATTGGAAAACTTAATAAAAAAATTAAATTAATTTATAGAAATCACAATAAAATTTTAGATGTAGAAAACCTTAAAAATCTTCAAAAATTTTGTAGATCTAAAGGATTTAAAATATATTTATCAAATAATTTGAGATTAGCACTTAAATTGAACTTTGATGGAGTATATATTTCATCTTTTAATAAAAAATTAGTATTCTTAAATAAAGAAAGTCAAAATTTCAAAATTTTAGGATCTGCTCATAATTTGAAAGAAATAAGAATAAAAGAAAAACAGGGTGTACAAATTATTTTTTTAAGCCCTGTTTTTTTAAATAAAAATAATAGATATTTGGGTATTTATAATTATTTAAAATTAAAAAATTTGACTAAATGTCAATCAGTTGCATTAGGAGGGGTAAACGAAAAAAATCTAAAACAATTACATATTTATGGTATTAATGAGTTTGCTTCTATTAAATTTATAAAAAATATGTATGAATGATAACACCTTAGAGCACAGGTTAAAAATTTTAATAAATAATTTTAATAATAAAAATTTTTCACACACAATTACATTAGCAAAACAATTACTTAAAATTGCTCCTAAACAAGAGGCTTATTTACAAAATTTGATTGGATTAAGTTATAAAGGTTTGGATAATTTAGAAGAAGCAGAAAAAATTTTTGTAAAAATAATCGATCAATACCCTGGAAATGTAGCAGCTAAAAATAATTATTCAATGGTTTTGAAAGCAAAAAATGAAGTCGATGAAGCAGAAAAAATATTAGAAAAAACAATAGAACAACAACCTAATTACTTAAACGCAATTAATAATCTTGCAAATATTAAGATGGATAGAAAGAAATACAAGGAAGCAATCTCTTTGTATGAAAAAGCCATACAATTAAACAATAAGATACCTATTGTACATTATAATCTAGCTGTTTGCTTAATAAGTATTAGGAATCCAAAAAAAGCTTTAAAACATGCGTATATAATAAACAATATTGATCCAACTTTTACTTTTGCTGATAAACTTATAAATGAATTTACCGATTATTCAAAAGATGAAAATAAACATTTAGAGATATTAGAAAAAAAATTAAATATTAACGATCTAGAAATCGATAGAAAAATAGCATTATATTTTTCATTAGGTAAAGCTTATGAAGATCAAAAAAAGTATAGTTTATCTTTCAAATATTACAAACTTGCTAACATAACCAAAAAAAACACTATTAATTTTGATTTTTCAGAAGAAAACAAATTATTTGAGAATATATCAAGCCTGTTCAAAGAAGAAAATATTAAAAAAACTATAAATGAACAATCAATTTTGTCAGAGAAAAAAATTATCTTTATATGTGGTATGCCAAGATCAGGCACAACTTTAGTAGAGCAAATAATTTCATCTCATAAAGAAGTTCAAAGTTTAGGGGAAACAGATTATTTATTTCAATTAATTGAAAAAAACTTTGATTTAAATAATTCAAACAAATTTAAAGATAAAATATTAGAACTTTTAAAAAATGATAAATTAAAAATTTATCTAGATTATTTAAGATGCCTCCCAGTTTTGGAGACAAAAAAGATAGGTTTTACAGATAAAAGTTTGTTAAACTTTCAAATCATCGGTCTTATAAAGATATTTTTTCCTAATTCAAAAATAATTGTATTAAAACGAAATTTTGAAAATAATCTTCTATCGATATATAAAAATGATTTAACAAGTAAAAGACTAGGTTGGACCTATAGTGAAAAAGAAATAAGAATTTTTTATAATATATTTTTACAATATATGGGACTTTGGAAAAATGTTAAACAAGATATGTTTATGGAAGTTGAATATGAAAAAATTACCTCAGACCCAAAATTAACGACTAAGCAAATACTCAAATTTTGTGATCTAGAATGGGATGAGAATTGTTTAAAATATTATAAAGTTAATAAATCAGCTATTGATACAGCAAGCGCAAATCAAGCAAATAGACCTATATATAAAGATTCAGTTAATAAATTTGAAAATTATAGAAAATTTTTTGAAGGATAAAAAAAAACCCCCTAAATAATTAGGGGGTTTTTCAATTCTTTTAACTTATCTTTTAATTAAAACGCAAAAGATAGCGCAACTTGTGTTCTCTGGTCAGTTTTACCAGCAGTTCCACCTACGTTATCAGATTCGTTTTTGAAAGCAGATATAGTCATTCCACCCATTGTGTATGAAGCTGCGATACCAGAATCTTCTTGATCTGATGTTTTAGCTGCAACTTGATCACCTAGTGTTACATCTCTTTGGTTGTAAGATAGAGACAGATTTTCATTTACGTTAACTGCAATACCCATCAACAAGATTTGCTCATCATCAGCAGCTTTATTGTGATCAGCTACTTGTACTCCTAATGTAACTGAACCAACTGCGTATTTAGCAAATGCTAATGATTGTGTTTCAGTATCCAATGAAGTTGTGTCATCTATGTTACCATGACCAACACCTACCGATAAACCGTCCATTAAAGAACTTGATTTAACTACGATAGTTTTATCTGAATCATCACCTGCTACAGTTTGAGTATCATCAGCAGAGTTACCACCACCATTCTTAGCATATACTAATTGTAATTCTATTCCATCGAAAGAATTTACATAAGCAATATTACCAGAAGTAGCTTCACCTGATGTATACGCATCACCTGCAGTATCATCCCAAGATTGTTCAGCACCAGAAGCTCTAGGCAACATATCTTTGTGAGCGTTAAGACCGAATGAAGCAGTTCCACCATCGAAACCGATTAAACCAGCATCACCCATGTCAATTGTTAATTTAGAAGACGACTTAGCCATTCCATGTACGTTCATACCAGTATATAAGCTAATTGTTCCGATATCGTTATCTGCAGAACCATTGAAACCTAAAAACTGATCAAATCCGATTGGAGATCCAGTTAAGCTGTCTTTCATGGAATCACTTCCACCGCTATTTGTAACATAAGTAACTTTAGCGTTACCAGTTACTGTCATCTCTGCAGCATTGGCAGTCATTGCTACCAAAGAACCCGCTAAAGCTGACATTCCTATTTTTTTGATATTCATCTATATATCCTTTGTTGTTATATTTATAAATATGACAGTAAATTATAAAATATTAGCTATTTATCCATTATTCTAATGCTTATCTTTTATTAAAATTTATATTTGTGACATTTTTACAACAATTTACTCATTAAAAGCCTATTTTTATAAGCTATTTATGCTAAACCTCACAATATTACAGTTTATATTAATCATATGACGTTAAATCTTAAAAAACTGATTTTATTATTTTGTATTTTTTTAATTACTAGTTGCGGAATATATAGGCCAACTGATGCTAGAAAAATCTCACCTAATCCAGAAGAGAGAGTAAAAAAAAATATTGAAGAAGGCAGAGGTTTTTCACTTGGAAATTTAGGTAAAGGCGGCACTAATTTTCAGTTTGCAAGTTCAAATCCTATTTGGAGAGCAAGTTTAGACGTCTTAGAATTTGCTCCACTTTTAAACGCAAATTATTCGGGAGGAATTATTATTACAGACTGGATATCAAGTGATAATCAAAATTTGAACGAATTTTATAAAATTACAATAAAATTTTTATCAAATGAAATTAGATCAGATGCACTCAAAATCACACTTCATGAAAAAAAATGTACCACAAATAATAAATGTAAGATTTCAGAAATTAAAAGTAAAGCTGTTCAAAACGAAATTTCAAAAAAAATTTTAAGAGTAGCAGCAATTTATGAAAAACAAGATCTTGCTAAAAAAAAAAAGAAATCGGAGTAAATAAGGTTGCATAAGATTAAAAAATTAAATTTATTCTAATTTATAACTTTAATGAGTAGATATAATTTTCAAGATATTGAAAAAAAGTGGCAAAAGTATTGGGAAGATAATAATTTTTTTAAAACAAGTTTAGATAAAAGTAGAAAAAAATTTTATTGCCTTGAAATGTTCCCCTATCCCTCAGGAAAGATTCACATGGGTCATGTAAGAAATTATACCATTGGTGATGTATTAGCTAGATACAAAAGATTACTTGGTTTTAATGTTTTGCACCCTATGGGATGGGATGCATTTGGTATGCCGGCTGAAAATGCAGCTAAGGATAATAATCTTGATCCTAAAGTCTGGACTAATTCGAACATCAATACAATGAAAAATCAACTTAAAAAACTTGGTCTTTCTATTGATTGGGACAGAGAAATTTCAACTTGTTCAGAGGAATATTATAAACACCAACAAACTTTTTTTTTAGAATTACTCGAAAAAAAGTTAGTTTATAGAAAAGAAAACTACGTAAACTGGGACCCTATAGATGAAACAGTTTTGGCTAATGAACAGGTTATAGACGGAAAAGGTTGGCGATCGGGCGCGGTTGTAGAAAGAAAAAAATTAAGTCAATGGTTTTTTAGTATTTCTAAATTTTCTCAAGAATTATTGGATGGGTTAGAAAAGCTAAAAGCTTGGCCCAACAAAGTAAAAACTATGCAAAAAAATTGGATAGGAAAATCTTTTGGATGTGAAATAGATTTCAAGGTTGAGGGTAATCTCCCTGTGGAAATTATAAAGTGTTTTACCACTAGGCCAGATACTTTATTTGGATTTTCTTTTTTAGCTTTATCAGTTGACCACCCAATTTCAAATTATTTCAAAGATGACAAAGAATTTTTAAAATTTAAAGAAGAATGTTCAAAAACAGGAACCACAGAGGAGGCAATAGCTGTTGGCGATAAAATTGGCTTTAAAACCAATCTTCAAGCTATAAATCCCCTGGATCCTAAACAAAGAGTACCCATATACTTCGCTAACTTTGTATTAATGGACTATGGATTTGGAGCTGTCTTTGGATGTCCAGGACATGATCAAAGAGATTATGATTTTGCTAAAAAATATAAGTTAATGATTAATACTGTTGTCAGACCTCTTGATGAAAACGATGACTATAAAGTTTCAAAGGAAGCATATACAGGATCTGGAATTATCATAAACTAAAAATTTTTAAATGGCTTAAAAGCACCAGAAAACTCTATTTTAGAAACAATAAAGATTTTATAAAAAAAAAAATTAGGAAAAAAAAAGATTAATTTTAGATTAAAAGATTGGGGAGTCTCTCGTCAACGATATTGGGGATGCCCTATACCAATAGCGTATGATAACGAAGGTAACATTCATGCAATACCAAAGTCTATGTTACCAGTAAAACTTCCTGAAAATATTAATCTTAAGGTTAAAGGTAATCCTTTAGATGGCCAACAAAATTGGAAAGAAATTGATATTAATGGAAAAAAAATGAAAAGAGAAACAGATACTCTAGATACATTTGTTTGTTCATCATGGTATTATCTCAGATTTTGTTCTCCAAAAGAAAACGCTTATGGTTTTAAGAAAGAAGATATTGATTATTGGATGCCTGTAGATCAATATATTGGTGGGGTAGAACATGCAATATTACATCTTCTTTATTCACGATTTTTTATGCGAGCAATTAATTATAAAAACAAAAATTTTGATATTACCGAACCATTTAAAAGTTTATTTACTCAAGGTATGGTCTGTCATGAGACCTATAAGGACGAAAATAATAATTGGTTAAGTCCAGAAGAAGTGGAAAAGACAAATGGAAAATTTGCGATTAAAAATAAGCCTAATAAAACAGTAAAAGTAGGTCCATCTGAGTCAATGTCAAAATCCAAAAAAAATGTTATTGATCCAGAATTTATTATTAAAAATTATGGTGCAGACTCTGTAAGATTATTCATTTTGTCTGATAGCCCTCCTGAAAAAGATATTCAATGGTCGGAACAAGGTATGATATCTTCCTATAAATTTATTCAAAAACTTTGGACTTTACACAAAGAAATTAAGATAAAAATCTCTAATGAAAGTAAAGAAAATCAGG
>CABYDK010000008.1 GCA_902517735.1 uncultured Pelagibacteraceae bacterium | reverse complement strand
AATCATTTAAAGCATCTATTTGTTTATCCTTATTTTTTGCAAATTTAGAGCTATAAAAAGAATTCAAAAAATAGATTATTAGAATATTATGTCATCAAAAAGAGCTTTAAAACAAGCACAAAAAAAAGCTTACGCTAAACATAGAAGTAATATTGCTAACAATGGATTTATTAAAAAAAGAAATTCATTTAAAAATAAGAAAAAAAATTAACTTTCTATCTCAAATTTTTCAACTTTTTCACAAGTAGAAATTTTAGAAATCCCTTCTTCATCGTTTAAAACAGTTTTCATAAAAATTTCATGATTTCCTTTTTCAAATAAAATTTGTGTATAAAACTGAGGGTAGCCGTGTTTATGAGTTAAAATTTTTCCATCGTCTTCATAGATATTTCTTACATAAGAATTAGATTTTTTTACACTTAAGTCTGTTATTTTATATTTTTGATATGTCTTTTCTTTATAAATATAATTTCTTGTCATAATTAGTTCATTTAAATTTAGAATATACTCATTTTTTATAAATTCATCTTGTTTGTTATCGCATAAGCTCATTATTATTATTTCTGATTTTACATTTTTAAATGGCAAAATTATTAAAAAGAAAAAAATCAAAAACTTAATTTTTTTCATATTTTTCAGCAAAAAATAAACCAATTAAAAGTAAAGCTGTCCATCCTAAACCTAAAAGACCTTTAAAAACATTTGTATCTGCACTCCAGATATTTAAAAATAAAGCACCAAAAATAAGTCCCAAAATATATATAATTATAACTATTGAAGTTTTACTCATTTTTTAAATTTTTTTTAAATAAAGAAATACCATTTTCAATTTTATATGTATAGGATTCATTAAAACTTTCTAGTTGCCAGCCTGTTAATCTTTTTTTAATTATTTTAATATTCTCTTTTTTCCATTCCTCAGATGTATTTTCAAGTTTCCAAATTTTTTTTTCTTTGTTACTTCTTCCACATCCATAACAATATCCTGTTTTAGGATCAGTTCTGCAAATACTAATACAGGGTGAAATAATCATAAATAATATTATAAAGGAAATTTAATAAAATTTACAATAATTGTCGTTGGACAAATAGTTTCAATCATATATAAAACCTTTTAATTTGTGGGGCGATGGCGGAATTGGTAGACGCGTTGGTCTTAGGAACCAATATGGCAACATGTGAAGGTTCGAGTCCTTTTCGCCCTACCATTAGAATAAATTTATGAAAGTTACTGTAGAAAATAAGAAAGGCCTAAATAAAGATATAAAAGTTTTCATTGATAAGAAGACAATGGACTCTTATATGGAAAAAAAATATGATGAAATTAAAAGTACAGTAAACTTAAAAGGTTTTAGACCCGGCAAAGTTCCTAGAGAAATCTTAAAAAGACAATTTGGGAAAGCGGTATTTAATGAAGTTCTTGACAAAGTCTTAAAAGACACTTCTACAAAAGCTTTAGAAGAAAACAAAATCAAACCAGCTGGACAACCCAAACTTGATCTAAAGACTTATGGCGAAGATAAAGAGTTAGAGTATGTTTTATCTGTTACTGAACTACCAAAAGTAAATATAAAAGGGATATCGGATATTAAATTTGATCAATATTCTGTTAAAATAGATAAATCTGAAACAGATAAAAGAATAAAGGAAATAGCAAAAAACCAGCCAAATTTTAAAGAAGTTTCATCAGATACAAAAGCAAGTGAAGGAGATCTTGTTACCTTAGATTACAATGCTTCCGTTAATGATAAACCATTTAAAGGAAGTGAAGGAAAGAATACTCAATTAACTTTAGGTAAAGATTTATTTTTAAAAGGTTTTGATAAACAGTTAATTGGAGTAAAAAAAAACGATACAAAAATTGTAGAAGCAGTTTTACCTGAAAATTTTCCTGAAAAAGAATTTGCTAACAAAAAAACTAAGTTTATATGTAAAATTATTTCAGTTAAAAAACCAGAAGAGGTTAAAATCGATGATAATTTTGCAAAAAATCTGGGAGCAAAAAATTTAGAAGATTTAAAAAAGTTAATATCATCTCAAATAAATGATGAGTATAAAAATTCATTAGATAGATTGGCAAAAAACCAAATTTTAAAACAATTAGAAAAATTTAAAATTGATGAAATACCTGAAAATTTGATTGAGGAAGAAGTTAAGATTTTATCTCAGGGTATGTCAGAAGAAGATGCTAAATCAAGTAATAAAAATTTTGAAGAGATTGCAAAAAAAAGAATTAAAACTGGATTGATATTAAATGAGTTTGGAGAACAAAATCAAATTAAAGTTTCTGAGCAAGAAATTCAAACTGAAATTCAAAAACAATTAAGAATGATGCCAGGACAAGAAAAAATGGTTATGGATTTTTATCAAAAAAATCCATCCGCAGTTGCAAGTCTTAGAGGAACTGTTTATGAGGAAAAAATTATCAACCTTATAAAGGAAAAAGCAAAATTTAATAAAAAAGAAATTACAAAAGATGAGGCAGAAAAAATTCTTAAAGACTCTCAAAATCAAACTGACAATAAGTCCTCAGAAGCAAAAAAAGAAACCAAAACATCAATTAAACCTAAATTGATATCAAAAAAAACAATTAAAACATCTTCTAAATCCAAAGCTTCTATAAAAAAAAATAGTAAAAAGTAATCTGAAGTTGTATAAACAACTCGAATCAAAAATTTATGAATAAAATTTCAGAACATATGAACAATTTAGTACCTATGGTTGTTGAACAATCTAATAAAGGTGAAAGAGCATACGATATCTATTCAAGATTATTAAAAGAAAGAATTATTTTTCTAACTGGTCAAATTAACGATAATGTCGCTTCTCTTATAACTGCCCAGTTACTTTTTTTAGAGGCTGAAGATCCGAAAAAAGAAATTTATTTATATATTAATAGTCCAGGTGGTCTAGTAACAGCAGGTCTTGGTATATATGATACAATGCAATACATAAAACCAGAAATTTCTACTCTTTGTATTGGTCAAGCTGCTTCAATGGGATCTTTCTTACTTGCAGCAGGTTCAAAAGGAAAAAGATTTTCTTTACCAAATTCTAGAATTATGGTCCATCAACCTTCAGCAGGTTTTCAAGGTCAAGCGACAGATATAGAAATACATGCAAATGAAGTTTTATCATTAAAGAAAAGGTTAAACGAAATATATTCCAAACACACAGGTAAAAATATTGATGAAATTAAAAGTGCGCTAGAAAGAGATAACTTTATGACTGCTGAAGTAGCTAAATCCTTTGGGTTAATCGATGAAGTAGTGGAAAAAAGATCTTAACACACCACATATTGAAATTATATAATTTGAAACTTGATATCAATGAGTCTCATATAATAAAGTGATTAAACTGATTCGTTTTAAAAATTATGAACACTAATAATAAAAACATTTTGTATTGTTCGTTCTGTGGAAAGAGCCAGCATGAGGTTAGAAAATTAATCGCTGGTCCAACAGTATTTATTTGTGATGAATGTGTTGAGCTATGCATGGACATTATTAAGGAAGAGAATAAGGATACACTTGTTAAACATCAAGATGGACTTCCTTCACCTAAAGAAATTTGTACAGTTTTAGATGATTATGTAATTGGACAAACACATGCTAAAAAAGTTTTATCAGTTGCAGTTCACAATCATTATAAAAGATTAAATTATGAGAATAAAACTAGTAAAAATGTTGAGCTAGCAAAATCTAATATATTATTAGTTGGACCAACTGGTTGTGGAAAAACATTATTAGCACAAACACTTGCTAGAATTTTAGATGTTCCGTTTACTATGGCTGACGCAACTACTTTAACAGAAGCTGGATATGTTGGAGAAGATGTAGAAAATATAATTTTAAAATTACTTCAAGCAGCTGATTATAATGTTGAAAAAGCTCAAAGAGGAATAGTTTATATAGACGAGGTAGATAAAATTAGTAGAAAATCTGAAAATCCCTCTATTACAAGAGACGTTTCAGGAGAGGGAGTTCAGCAAGCTTTATTAAAAATCATGGAAGGCACTGTAGCTAGTGTTCCTCCTCAGGGAGGCAGAAAACATCCTCAACAAGAATTTTTACAAGTAGATACTACAAATATATTATTTATTTGCGGAGGTGCTTTTGCTGGGTTAGATAAGATTATTTCTCAAAGAGATAAGGGCACATCAATTGGATTTGGAGCTGATGTAAAAAATACTCAAGATAAAAAAACTGGAGAATGGATGAAAGCGTTAGAGCCTGAAGATTTACTTAAATATGGTTTAATACCAGAATTTATTGGAAGATTACCTATGATTGCAACTTTGGAGGATTTAGATGAAAAATCTTTAATTAAAATCTTACAAGAACCTAAAAACTCTCTTACTAAACAATATCAAGAACTTTTTAAATTAGATGGGGCAAAATTGACTTTTAAAGATAATGCTTTGAAAGAAATAGCTCAAAAAGCTATTAGTAAAAAAACAGGTGCTAGAGGACTTAGGTCAATATTAGAAAATATTCTATTAAAGACGATGTATGACTTACCTAGTCAAGATAATATTGAAGAGGTAATAATTGATGCATCTACTGTGAAAGGTCAGTCTCAACCAATTTTGGTTCTTTCTAAAAATACTGAAGGAAAGTCAAAAAATAACAAAACATCAGCGGCTTAATAACCTTAATAAACTATAAAAAGCTATTGCAAAATTTAATATAATATCCATATTAATTGAATGGAAGTTAAAATCACATTACCTCTTTTACCACTAAGAGACATAGTAGTATTCCCAAGTATGGTAATACCTTTATTTGTTGGAAGAGATAAATCAATTTCGGCATTAAATGAGGTAATGAAAAAAGATAAAAAAATTATTTTAGTCACTCAAAAAAATTCTGAAGTAGATGATCCTAAGAAAACTGATATTTTTATGTATGGTTGTGAAGGTAGTATTTTACAATTATTAAAATTGCCTGACGGAACCGTTAAAGTTTTAGTTGAGGGAATTAAAAGAGTAAAAATATTAGATTTTAAAGATAATGAAAAGTTTATAACATGCGAGTTTACATCCCATAATGATATAACAAATAATAATGAAGATCTTTACCCTTTAGCTGCTACCGCTTTAAGAAGGCTCGAAAAATTAACCTCAATTAACAAAAAAATTTCTAGTGAAACTATAAATACTATTAAACAATTAAAAGATCCCTCACAAATTGCTGATAATATAGCATCTCATATAAATGCAACAATTTCTGAAAAACAACAAATATTTGAAACTGTTGATGTAAAGAAAAGATTAAATGCCATTATTAAGATAATGGAAAATGAAACGAGCATAATTGGTGTTGAAAAAAGAATTAGAGGGAGAGTTAAAACTCAAATGGAAAAAACTCAAAGAGAATATTATTTGAATGAACAATTAAAAGCTATACAGAAAGAACTAGGCGAAATAGAAGATGGCAAGGATGAAAATTCAAGTCTAAATAAATCAATTATAAAAGCAAAAATGCCTAAAGAAGTAGAGAAAAAGTGTCTTCAAGAACTAAAAAAATTAAAAAATATGAGTCCAATGTCAGCTGAAGCAACTGTAGTAAGAAATTATCTTGATTGGATGATAGATTTGCCATGGCATAAGAAAAGCGAAGTTGATATCGATTTAGCTAAAGCACTTGATGTTTTAGATAAAGATCATTTTGGTCTTGAAAAAGTTAAAGAGAGAATAATAGAATTTTTAGCTGTACAAAAAAGAATGGAAAAAATTAAAGGTCCAATTTTATGTTTAGTTGGCCCCCCAGGAGTTGGAAAAACTTCATTAGGTAAATCAATTGCTAAAGCAACTAATAGAGAATTTGTAAGAATGTCAGTAGGAGGAATGAGAGATGAAGCTGAAATTCGAGGACACAGAAGAACTTATATTGGTTCCTTACCAGGCAAAATTATTCAAATGATGAAAAAAGCTGGAACAAAAAACCCACTAATTTTATTAGATGAGATAGATAAAATTGGAAATGATTACCGTGGTGATCCTTCATCAGCTCTTTTAGAGGCTTTAGATCCTGAACAAAATACGACATTCAATGATCACTATTTAGAAGTTGATTATGATTTATCTGATGTAATGTTTGTGACTACAGCTAATACACTAAATATTTTACCTCCATTATTAGATAGAATGGAAGTAATTAGATTAGCGGGTTACACTGAAGATGAAAAAATTAACATTGCTAATAAGTTTCTACTTCCTAAACAAATTAAAGATAATGGTGTTAAAGAAAATGAGATGAAATTAAGTGATGACATTATTAAAGAGATTATCAGAAGTTACACAAAAGAATCTGGTGTAAGAAATCTTGAAAGAGAAATTTCAAAGGTTGCAAGGAAGGTAGTTAAAAAGGTTGTGGCTGGAGAAGAAAAAGAGGTCAATATTGATATTAAAAACCTGTCTGATTTTTTAGGTGTTCCAAAATTTAAATTTGGAGAATTAGAAAGTGAAAATAGAGTTGGTATTGTTACAGGTTTAGCTTGGACGGAATATGGTGGAGAAATTCTGAAAATAGAAACTGTCACAATGCCAGGTAAAGGAAGAATGCAAATCACAGGGAAGTTAGGTGATGTAATGCAAGAGTCTGTTAAGGCTGCAAAATCATTCGTAAGATCAAAATGTTTAGAATATGGAATTATACCACCACTATTTGAAAAAAAAGATTTTCATATTCATGTTCCGGAAGGAGCTACACCAAAAGATGGACCATCTGCAGGTATTGGTATGGTGACATCTATCGTTTCCTCAATCACAAATATTCCAGTAAGAAGAGATTTGGCTATGACAGGAGAAGTCACTATTACTGGCCAGGTTTTGCCAATAGGTGGTTTAAAAGAAAAATTATTAGCAGCTCATAGGGCGGGTATCAAAGAAGTTTTAACGGCAAATGAACTAAAAAATGCTAACCACAGTAGATTTTGATATTTAACATCAATACCAATTTCATATAGTTGAACCACGTCAGTTGTTCCTGTAATCCAATAAATTGAGATTATTGCAACCAACATCAAAACAGATCCTAACAATGTATATAAAAAAAATTTAAATGCGGAATATACTCGTCTTTCACCACCCCAAATTCCTATTATTAAAAACATAGGGATTAATCCAGCTTCAAAAAATAAATAAAATACTACTAAATCAAGTGCACAAAAAACACCAATCATGAAGCTTTCCATGATTAGAATTGCAATTAAAAAATCTCTTAATCTATTTTTAACAGAATTATTTACAGATATAATACAAAGTAGAGTTATAAATGTGGTTAATATAATAAATAAAATTGAAATACCATCTACTCCAACTTTATAATTTATAAACCCTTCAATCCATTTTCTATCTTCTATAAATTGAAAACTAGACGTAGATTGATCAAAAGAAATCCACAGGTAAATTGAGATTAAAAAATTAACAACAGAAATAAATAACGCTACATATTTAATTGTTAAATTATTTCCTTCCTTATTTTTTGTAAAAAATAAAAATAAAGCACCAACTGTTGGCAATAAAATTAAAGATGAAAGAATAGGAAAATTCATTATTTAACTATTAAAAAGGTTAGTAAAGCAGAGAAACCTAACAGCATTACAAATGCATATTGATAAATAAAACCACTTTGAAATTTAGTTGCTTTAATTGAACATTTTTTTATGAAAGAAGAAATTCCATCAGGACCAAAACCATCAATTATAGTTCCATCACAGAATTTCCATAAAAATAAGCCTAGTTTTTTTGAAGATTTGATAAACAACACGTCATATAATTCATCGAAATACCATTTGTTAACTAAAAAATTATATAAGGGTTTATTCATCGATGCTATTGCACTAGGTAGTTCTTTGTTTTTGACAAATAAGTAATAAGCAGTTGGAATAGATAATAAAACTAAACATGGTGTTAAAAGTAGGAACCATAAAGGAGGATGTTCTGTACTTAAAGGCTCTAAAAACTTGATAGACTCTGCCCAGAATAAATTATCACCATGACCAATAAATAACTCTTTAAATAAAAAACCAGCAAAAACTGCTCCTAATGAAAGTATAAATAAAGGAACAAGCATTACTAAAGGAGACTCGTGTGTTTCATCTATATTGATAACTTTATTATTATATTCTCCATGGAAAGTTTTAAAAATTAATCTCCATGAATAAATAGATGTTAAAAATGCTGTAATTATTCCAATCCCAGCAGCATAATAGCCAACGGTATTTCCCCTTAAATACGCAAATTCTATAATTGCATCTTTAGAATAAAATCCTGATAAAAAAGGAAAACCTGTTAAAGCAAGTGTTCCTATAATCATTAAAGCATATGTATATGGTAACTTTTTCCATACACCACCCATATTATTTATATTTTGCTCATCTTTAAATGCGTGGATTACTGAACCAGATCCTAAAAATAATAGAGCTTTGAAAAATGCATGAGTAAATAAGTGAAACATAGCAACATTGTAAGCACCTACTCCAGCTGCAAAAAACATATAACCAAGTTGGCTACACGTAGAATAAGCAATTATTTTTTTTATATCTGTTTGAACTAGTGCCACTGTTGCCGCAAAGAAAGCAGTAGTCATTCCAATAATGGTTATAAAATTTAGTATTAATGGTGAATATTCATAAATTGGAGAACATCTTACCACTAAGAAAACTCCAGCTGTTACCATCGTTGCTGCATGAATCAATGCAGAAACTGGTGTCGGACCTTCCATAGCATCAGGTAGCCATGTATGAAGTAATATCTGTGCAGATTTACCCATCGCCCCAACAAACAAAAGTAAACAAACTAAATCTATTGCTTTAACATTAAAACCTAAAAAGGATAAATTTTTATCTACAACTGTTGGAATTTGTTGAAATACTTCTGAGTAATTAACAGTTCCAAATAAATAAAATATTAAAAAAATTCCTAAAGCAAAACCAAAGTCACCTACTCTATTTACAACAAATGCTTTTATGGCTGCAGCATTTGCACTTTCTTTTTTTAAACCAGAAACCAATCAGAAAGTATGAACAAAGACCAACACCTTCCCAACCAAAAAATAATTGAATAAAATTATCTGAAGTTACAAGCATCAACATTGTAAATGTAAACAAGGATAAATAAGCCATAAATCTTGGCTTATGAGGATCATGAGACATGTAACCAATTGAGTAAATGTGCACTAAAGCAGATATAGAAGTTATAACTACTAACATCACAGCTGATAATGGATCAATTAACATCGACCAGTTTACATCAAGTGATCCCGAGCTTATCCAGGTAGCTATAACAATATTTTCTTCATATTGATTTACAGTTACTTGATAAAGAACATGAATTGATAAAAGCGCTGAAATTGAAACAAGCACACTCGTTAATATTTCAGAATTTCTGTCGCCAATAAATTTTCCAAAAAAACCAGATATAATTGAAGCAATAAGTGGAAGAAATATAATTGATAGTTCCATCATTATCCTTTTAACTTATCTATTTCTTCAACTCGTATTGTTCCAGAGTTCCTGAAATACACAACTATAATTGCCAAACCTATGGCTGCCTCTGCAGCTGCAACGGTAAGAATAAACAAGGTAAAGACTTGTCCCGTCAAATCGCCCAAATAAATAGAAAAAGCTACCAAGTTGATGTTTACAGAAAGTAATATCAATTCAATACTCATTAATATAACAATAATGTTTTTTCTATTAAGAAAGATACCAATTATTCCAATTGAGAAAATTATGGCGCCTAAAGTTAAATAATGTCCTAAACCAATATCAATCATCTATTTTAACTCCTTTATTAGATTGGACTTCTAGAACTTCCACACCCTCTGACCTTTCTCTTGAAATTTGCTTTATATAACTTTGTTTTTTAACCCCTACTCTTTGACGAAATGTAAGTACTATTGCGCCTATCATTGCAACCAATAGTACCATTCCACTTATTTGAAATATATGAATGTAATCTGTATATAAAACCTGACCTAAAGAATGAGTATTGCTTATTCCTTCAAATGATGATGTTGAGTTTGTTTTCTCAAATAACTCAGGTTTATATTTCCAACCTCCGACAACAATAATTAATTCAAAAAATATAATTGTACCTATAATCAAACCGATAGGAATATGACGAGAGCTTTGTGAAGATAAAAACCATTGATTTTTTTGTTGAGCAACATTTAACATCATAACAACAAAAAGGAACAAGACTGCAACTGCTCCAACGTAAACAATGAGCATTATCATTCCTAAAAATTCTGCTCCTATCATAATAAATAGACATGAAACACTTATAAAATCCAGAATTAAAAAAAAAACTGAGTGAACAGTATTTTTTGAAGCAGTAACCATTATTGCTGAAACTATTGCAATAGTCGAAAAGACATAAAAAAAAATTGCATGAGCCATAATGATTTATCGATAGGGATTATCTGCTTTTATATTGGCAGCTAAAACATTTTCCCATCTATCACCGTTATCTAGTAATTTTTCTTTAGTATAATAAAGCTCTTCTCTTGTTTCTGTAGAAAATTCAAAATTAGGGCCTTGTACTATAGCATCTACTGGACAAGATTCTTCACATAAACCACAGTAAATACACTTCATCATATCAATATCATATCTTGTAGTTTTACGACTGCCATCCTCACGTTGTGTAGACTCAATTGTAATCGCTTGAGCAGGACAAACAGCTTCACAGAGTTTGCAAGCTATACATCTTTCTTCTCCATTTGGATAACGTCGTAAAGCATGCTCCCCTCTAAATCTAGGACTAATTTTTCCTTTTTCAAATGGATAGTTAATTGTTTTTTTTGACTTAAATAATTCTTTCAAGGCAATAAATAGACCACCTAGAAAATCTGTCATAAAAATTGTTTTAAAAAATCTTGATAATTTCATTTAGTTAGTTGGTAATAAGTTAAAATAAAATAAGTAACTTGCTGTCAATACAACCCAAATTAAAGATAAAGGTAAAAAAACCTTCCAACCTAATCTCATTAGTTGATCATATCTATATCTTGGGACTATAGCTTTAACTAATGCAAAAAGAATGAATAAAAAAAGTATTTTAAAAGCTAACCAAAGTGCACCAGGTATTAAATTAAATGGATATAATTCAATTGGAGATAGCCAGCCTCCCAAAAATAAAATTGATCCTAAAGCACACATTAAAAGTATATTTGCATATTCCCCTAACCAAAACATTGCATACATCATTCCTGAATATTCTGTTTGATACCCTGCAACTAATTCAGCTTCAGCTTCTGGAAGGTCAAAAGGTGGTCTATTTGTTTCTGCCAATGCTGAAATAAAGAATATTACAAACATTGGAAACAAAGGTATTACAAACCATATGTTCTGTTGTGCCAGTACAATGTCACTTAAATTTAATGAACCAACACATAAAAGAACATTGATAATTATAATTCCAATAGAAACTTCATAAGAAACCATCTGTGCAGCAGATCTAATCGCACCTAAAAAAGGATATTTTGAATTTGAAGCCCAACCACCCATTATTATGCCATACACACTTAACGATGAAACAGCAAACAAATATAAAATTCCAACATTAATGTCTGCAATAACTTGTGTTTTGCTAAATGGTATTACTGCCCATGAAACTAAAGCTAAAGTCATTGTTACAATAGGAGCTAAAATAAAAATTACTTTATTGGAACTTGAAGGAATAATAATTTCCTTAAAAATATATTTTAATGCGTCAGCTAAAGATTGCAATAAACCAAAAGGGCCAACTACATTTGGTCCTTGTCTTTTTTGTACAAATGCCCAAACTCTTCTATCTAACCATACAATCATGGCAACCGATACAAGTACAGGAACTAATAAAAATAAAATTTTGTAAACTTCTCCAAAGATTATAGGAACATATTCCATTATTATCCGTCTGTTCCAGTTTTTTTAATCTTTAATTTTGAGTTATGACAATCCAGCATTGTTTTTGAGGATCTAGCAATAACATTTGAAAAGTAATAATCTTTATAATCAATTTTCAAATCTTCATTTTTAAAGTTTTCGTTATTTTGAGTTTTGAAACTTGATGAATTTGAATTTTCTTTTTGTAAATTAAGATAATTTAACATACTGCTATCTAGTTCATCTTTATCATTAAATAATTTTCTATTATTCATAAATTCTGCTAATTCATTAATTATTTGCCAATCCTCTTTGGCTTGCCCAGGTGGGTAAGACGCTTTATATGCTTTTTGCAATTTACCTTCTAGATTAGTAAAGAATCCATTTTGTTCAGTATAAGTTGCACCCGGTAAAATTATATCAGCTATTTCAGCACCTTTATCTCCATGGCTGCCTTGATAAATCACAAATTCATTCTCTTTTGAAAAATTCAAATTATCTTGCCCTAAAAGATAAACAATATCAAACATATGATTACTCAATTTTTCGAATATGTTTTCTTTTTCGTTAATAATATTTAAATCCAAGCATCCAACAGTAGATGCATCAGTACTTAATTTATTTAAAGAATTCCATTCATCAGAAATTTTATTATTTTCTTTTAAAAATTTTTTTATAAGGTGAAAAATAATATCTGCAGATTGATTTTTAAAAAAAGATTCACCCAAAATAATTAAAGGTTTTTTTGAATTCAAAATTTCTTTAGAGATATCATTTTGACCCTCAAAAATTTCAACTAGAGTTTTTGTTTGACCATTTAAATTCTTATAAGGATAGGTTAAGTCACCTACATCATTTAAAGAAATGATTTTAGTGTTATTATTAACAAAAGATTTTCTTATTCTAGCGTTTAAAATAGTTGCTTCAAACCTAGGGTTTGTCCCAATTAAAAATATATAATCAGACTCTTCAATTCCATTAATTGTTGAATTAAATATATAATTTTCTCTCTCACTTCTATCAACATAATAGTTTGACGATCTACTTTCATAATAATTAGAATTTAAAGTACGATCAAAAAACTCTTTAAAAATATAACTTGTTTCCATATTACATAGATCTCCAACAAATCCTGCTATTTTATCTTTTGAAGTATTTTGAATTTTTGATTTAATAATTTTATAAACTTCATCCCAGGTAGCTTTCTCAAATTTTTTATTATATTTTATATAAGGTGTATCAAGCCTTTGATTTGAAAGACCATCACAAGCATATCTGGTTTTATCTGATATCCATTCTTCATTGATATCTTCATTTATTATTGGTAAAACTCTTTTTACTTCCCAGTCATAAGTATCAACTCTAATGTTTGAACCAACAGCATCCATAACATCAATACTTTCAGTTTTTTTCAGTTCCCATGGTCTAGCCTCAAAAACATAAGGCTTCGATGTGAGTGCCCCAACAGGACAAAGATCAATAACGTTTCCTGATAATTCTGATTGTACAGATTCTTCTAAGTAGGTAGTTATTTGCATATCCTCACCTCTGCCAATTGCTCCTATTTCTGGAACTCCAGCAATTTCTGTTGCAAATCTTACACATCTAGTACAATGAATACATCTTGTCATTTGAGTTTTAATTAAGGGTCCCATGTTTTTTTCTGGAACAGACCTTTTATTTTCTTTAAATCGTGATTTATCAACTCCATAAAACATTGATTGATCTTGAAGATCGCACTCTCCACCTTGATCACAAACTGGACAATCCAAAGGATGATTTGCAAGTAAAAATTCCATTACACCTTTTCTTGCTTTTTCAACGAATGTTGTATTCGTTTTAATATTCATTCCCTCCGCTGCAGGCATTGCACAAGAAGCTACAGGTTTAGGGGATTTTTCCATTTCAACTAGGCACATTCTGCAATTACCAGCTATTGAAAGTTTTTCATGATAACAAAATCTTGGAATTTCAACTCCAGCCTTTTCACAAGCTTGTAGAACTGTTAAACCTTCCTCTACCTCAACATCAATATCATTTACTTTTAATTTAAGCATTTTTATCCAGTAAGTGTTGATCAACTAAGTATGGAATGTCTTTTTGTTCATTAATAATTGGATCAAATTTATTTCTTTTTTTTATTTCTTTTGAAAAATGCCTTAACAAACCTTGAATTGGCCATGAAGAGCCTTCTCCAAAAGCACATATCGTATGACCTGCTATTTGATTTGTAACATCTTCCAACATATCAATTTCATCTCTAGATGCCTCACCTTTCGCCATTCGTTCCAACATTCTCCACATCCATCCAGAACCCTCTCGACATGGTGTGCATTGACCACAACTTTCATGTTTATAAAATCTAGCAATTCTTGCCATACATTTAATAATATCTTGATCTTTATTGATTACGACTATACCAGCTGTTCCAAGTCCACTTTTTTCAGCCATTAATGAGTCAAAATCCATAGTCAATGTTTCGCATTTTTCTTTAGGAATTAATGGCATTGAAGAACCACCAGGAATTACTGCTTGTAAATTATCCCATCCACCAATTACTCCTCCAGCATGAACTTCTATTAATTCTTTTAAAGGAATATTCATTTCTTCTTCAACATTGCAGGGGTTATTAACATTACCAGATATACAAAAAATTTTAGTACCTGTATTTTTTTCTCTACCTAAAGACGCAAACCATTTTCCACCTCTTCTAAGAATTGTTGGAACCACAGCTATGGTTTCAACGTTATTAATTATTGTTGGGCAACCATAAAGTCCTATCAATGCAGGAAAAGGCGGTTTTAATCTTGGTTGACCTTTTTTTCCCTCTATACTTTCAAGTAATGCTGTCTCTTCACCACATATATAAGCTCCAGCACCATAATGAATATAAATATCTAAATCCCATCCTGTCCCAGCTGCATTTTTACCGATTAGATTTTTTTCATAGGCTTCATCGATTGCTGCTTGAAGTTTTTGTCCATCAACAAAATACTCTCCTCTTATATAAATATAACAAACGTGGGCTTGAACTGCATAAGAGGTTAACAAACATCCCTCAATTAATTTATGAGGTTCAAATCTTAGAATATCTCTATCTTTACAAGTACCTGGTTCAGATTCATCAGCGTTAATTACCAAATAGTGAGGCCTTGAACCAACTTCCTTAGGAGCAAATGACCACTTTAATCCTGTAGGAAAACCAGCACCGCCTCTTCCTCTAAGCTGAGAGTCTTTAATTTCGTTAATTATCCAATCTCTTCCTTTACTCGTAAGATCCTTAGTATTAATCCAATCACCTCTTTTTTGAGAGGAGGTTAAATCAGGACCTAAATCATTATATAAGTTTTGAAATATTCTATCTTGATCTTTAAGCATTTTTTAAATCCATAAGTGTTTTTCTATTGTTTTCAGGCTCGTTATTTATTCTTCCTCTATAAGAGCCTGGTTTAGGTGTTTCACCATTTAAAATTTTATCTAAAATTTTTAAAGTTTTTTCTTTGTCAAGATCTTCATAATAATCATCGTTTATTTGCAACATTGGTGCATTTACGCAGGCACCTAAACATTCAACTTCCATCCAAGAACAACTTTTGTCTCTTGAAAGTTCAGACTCATTTTCTGAGATTTTTTCTTTGCATGCTTCAACTAATTTATATGCTCCTCTAATCATGCATGGTGTAGTAGTGCAAACTTGAACAAAGTACTTGCCGACAGGTGCTAGATTATACATCGAATAAAACGTGGCCACTTCGTATACTTTGATATAGGGCATATCTAAAAATTTTCCGATATATTTCATTGCAGCTAAAGGTATCCAATTATTATTTTGTTTTTGGGCAATATAAAGTAAGGCCATAACAGCACTTTGTTGTTTGCCTTTGGGATACTTAGAAATAATTTGATTGGCTGCTTCTAATGAAGAAGAATTAAACTCAAAATTTTCAGGTTGATTTTTTGCGGGTCTACTTAAACTCATCTGTCAACCTCTCCAAATACAATATCTAATGAACCTAATACAGCAGGAACATCTGCTAACATGTGTCCTTTAATTAAATAATCCATTGACTGTAGATGTGAAAATCCTGGTGCTCTTATTTTACATTTGTAAGGTTTACTCGAACCATCTGAAATTAAATATACCCCAAACTCTCCTTTTGGAGCTTCAACGGCAGTATAAATTTCATCTTTTGGTACTCTGTATCCTTCTGTAAATAATTTAAAATGATGAATTAATGCTTCCATAGATTGTTTTAATTCTTTTTTAGGAGGAGGAGTAATTTTTCCATCTTGTGATTTAATAGGTCCTTTTTCTACCTTTGATAAACATTGTTTAATTATAGAAACACTTTCTTTCATTTCTTCAATTCTACATAAATAACGATCGTAGCAATCGCCATTTTTACCAACAGGTATCTTAAAGTCTAATTGATCATAGCAATCATAAGGCTGAGATTTTCTTAAATCCCATGGAACACCTGAGCCTCTAATCATTACACCTGTAAATGAGTAATCTAAAGCATCTTCTTTTGTTACAATACCAATATCAACATTTCTTTGTTTGAATATTCTATTATCGGTTAACAAATTTTCTAAATCATTGATAATTTTTGGAAAAGTTTCACAAAATTTTGCAATATCTTCTTCAAGTCCTGCTGGTAAATCTTGATGAACGCCCCCAGCTCTAAAATAATTTGCATGTAATCTTGATCCTGAAGCCCTTTCGTAAAAAGTCATTAAAGTCTCTCTCTCTTCAAATCCCCATAAAGACGGTGTTAGCGCACCAACATCTAGTGCTTGAGTTGTAACATTTAATATGTGACTTAAAATTCTACCAATTTCACAAAATATAACTCGAATATATTGAGCTCTAGAGGGAACTTCTATTTTTAAGATTTTTTCTATTGCTAAAGCAAAAGCGTGTTCTTGATTCATTGGTGCAACATAATCTAATCTATCAAAATAGGGTACGGCCTGCATATAAGTTTTGTTTTCAATTAATTTTTCAGTTCCTCTATGAAGTAAACCAATATGCGGATCTGCTTTCTCCACAACCTCACCATCTAATTCTAATATTAATCTTAAAACACCATGTGCTGCTGGATGTTGAGGACCAAAATTTAAATTAAGATTTTTAATTTTTTTTGTCATTAGTATCTGTTTGTTCTTTTATATATCTAGTTCCTTCCCATGGACTTTCATAATCAAAATTTCTATAATTTTGTTCCAATTTTACAGGTTCGTTAACTACTTTTTTTTTATCTTCGCTATATCTCACCTCAGTATGACCTGTTAAAGGAAAATCTTTTCTCAAAGGATGGCCCTCAAATCCATAATCTGTCAGTATCCTTCTTAGATCAGGATGATCTTTAAAATTTATCCCATACATATCAAAAACTTCTCTCTCCATCCAATTAGAGGCAGGAAAAATTGATGTTAAAGAATTTATTATCTCATTTTCATTTATATTATAACTTACGATTATCCTTTGGTTAAATTCATGACTTAAAAATAAATAAACCAATTTAAATCTTTGACTTTGTTCTGGATAATCTACTGCTGTAATATCGATTAATTGTCTAAACTTTGTATCTTTATTAGTTTTCAAAAAAAGGGTAACATCAATTATATCTTCTTTGTCAATTTCTAAATATAATTGATTATGCTTTATTTCCGAATTATTTATTTTTGTTGTTAGCTCAGAATTAATTTTTTTTTCTAGTTCAACTAAAGTTTTCATATTTATCGATTTAAAGAACCTTTATTTCTAATTTTTTTTTGTAATTGAAGAATGCCATACAACAAACCCTCAGCAGATGGTGGACAACCTGGAACATATATATCTACAGGAACTATCCGATCACAACCTCTAACGACAGAATAAGAGTAATGATAATAACCTCCACCATTGGCACAACTACCCATTGATATAACATATCTTGGTTCTGGCATTTGGTCATAGACTTTTCTTAATGCTGGAGCCATTTTATTCGTCAAAGTTCCAGCTACAATCATAACATCTGATTGTCTTGGTGAGCCGCGTGGAGCTGCTCCAAATCTTTCTACATCATATCTCGGCATTGCTGTTTGCATCATTTCTACAGCACAACATGCTAAGCCAAATGTCATCCAGTGTAGAGAGCCAGCTCTAGACCAATTAATTAAATTATCTAAAGATGTTGTTATAAAACCATTTTTACTAAAATCATCAGCTAGTTTTTTAAACTCTTCAGGAACTTGATCTAATTTATTATTCATAAGGTTAAATTTTATTCCCAGTCTAAAGCGCCTTTTTTCCATTCATATATAAACCCAACTGTGAGTATGAATAAAAAAATCATCATGGATGTAAAACCGAGTAAACCAATATTTCCCAAAGAGATTGCCCAAGGAAAAAGGAAAGCTATTTCCAAATCAAAAATAATAAAAAGAATTGCAACTAAATAAAACCTTACATCAAATTCCATCCTTGAGTCTTGAAAAGGTTCAAATCCACATTCGTATGCTGATAATTTTTCTGGATCAGGGTTTTTTGGAGAAAGAATAAAATTAACTATTATAAAAGCTACGCTTAATCCTAAAGCGATTATCAAAAAAAGTATAATTGGCAAATATTCTTTTAAAAATTCAGGAAACATGTGAGTCTATATAGTCATTTTTATATCATGTTATAGTGGAGAAAAGTCACATTATTTAGTGTTAACTGATAACAATTATCAACAATTTATGAGTAAAGTGGCGGGAGTGAAGGGACTCGAACCCTCGACCTATCGCGTGACAGGCGATCGCTCTAACCAACTGAGCTACACCCCCACTTTTTGTTTATTTTGGTGGGCAGTAAAGGACTCGAACCTTTGACCCCCTCGGTGTAAACGAGATGCTCTACCAACTGAGCTAACCGCCCCAAAATATCGGTACTATTACATCAAGGTAAGTGTAATGTAAATTAATTATTATTGAATACTAGCTTGAGATTTATCGTCTTTTTTACTTAAATCTACTTCAACCCATTCTGTCTTTTTAAGTTCTTTAGTTAATGCTATTTTTAAAACTTCATCAGCAAATTCAACTGGTGTAATTTTAACTTCATCAATTATTTTTTTAGGCATATCAACTAAATCTTTTTCATTTTCTTTTGGAATTAAAACTTCTTTGATACCCGCCCTATGAGCTGCTAATAATTTTTCTTTTAAACCACCTATTGGCAAAACCTGGCCAGTAATAGTGACTTCTCCTGTCATAGCCAAATCTCTTCTTACTGGAATATTTGTGATTGAGGAAACGATAGATGTCACCATACCAATACCTGCAGATGGTCCATCTTTTGGTGTAGCTCCTTCCGGAACATGAATATGAAAATCTTTTTTTTCAAATAGTGGTGGTATAATTCCATATTCTAAACATTTTGATCTTACGAATGATTTTGCAGCCTTAACAGACTCTTGCATTACATCACCTAACTTCCCTGTGATTTGCATTCTTCCTTTACCTGGCATTGTGACAGTTTCTATTTTCAGAATTTCTCCACCATATTCCGTCCAAGCTAAACCTGTAACAATACCAACTCTATTTTCACTTTCTAATTCTCCAAATTTAAATTTTGGAACACCTAAAAAATCAGACAGGTTTTTAATATCAATATTGACCTCTTTTTCTTCTCCAGCCACAACCTTTTTAACTACCTTCCTTGCAACCTTTGAAATTTCTCTTTCAAGATTTCTTACACCAGATTCTTTTGTGTAACTTCTGATAATCTCTTTAATAATGTCATCACTTAATTTCATCTCATTTTCTTTAACACCATTATCTTTAATTTGTTTAGGAAGTAGAAACTTATTAGCAATGTTAATTTTTTCATCTTCAGTGTAACCCGCTAATCTAATTACTTCCATTCTATCTAATAATGGAGGTAAAATATTTAGTGTATTAGCTGTAGTCACAAACATTACATCAGATAAATCATAATCAACTTCTAAATAGTGATCATTGAATGTCGTATTTTGTTCAGGATCTAAAGCCTCTAAAAGAGCTGATGAAGGATCACCACGGTAATCATTTCCAATTTTATCTATCTCATCTAATAAAATTAGTGGGTTTTTTGTTCCAGCTTTTTTCATCATTTGAATAATTTTGCCTGGTAAGGAACCAATATAAGTTCTTCTGTGTCCTCGAATTTCAGCTTCATCTCTCATTCCTCCTACTGACATTCTTACAAATTCTCTATTAGTTGCTTTAGCAATTGATTTACCTAATGAAGTTTTTCCAACTCCTGGGGGGCCAACTAAACATAAAATTGGACCTTTAATTTTTTCCATTCTTTTTTGTACAGCTAAAAATTCTATTATTCTCTCTTTAACTTTTTCAAGACCAAAATGATCTTTATCTAAAACATCAAGTGCTTTAGCTAAATCGATATCAACTTCGCTTTTCTTATGCCATGGCAAATCTATCATCCAATCAAGATAATTTCTTACTACAGTTGCTTCAGCTGACATTGGACTCATATTTTTTAATTTTTTTAGTTCTTGAAGACACTTTTTCTCTACTTCTTTAGGCATTTTTGCTTTTATAATTGATTTATTTAGACTTGAATTTTCATCCTTGCCATCTTCTATTTCGCCTAGTTCTTTCTGTATAGCTTTTAATTGTTCATTCAAATAATATTCTCTTTGAGTTTTTTCCATTTGAGTTTTAACTCTCCCTCTAATTCTTTTTTCAACACCAATTATGCTCGTTTCATTTTCCATTATCTTAATAATGGCATTTAATCTTTTCTTTACATCAACAGTTTCAAATATTTGTTGTTTTTCAGAAATTGTTGCATTTATATGAGATGCTATATTATCAGCAATTTGTGAGGGATCTTTTAATTGTTTAATAGTATTTATAGTTTCACTAGAAATTTTTTTGTTAATTGAGGTTAATTTTTCGAGCCTTCTTAAAGCGGTAGCAGCTAAAGGGTAAAGATCTTCATTATTATTTGTTATATCATTATGGGATGTAAACTCGCATGTTATAAACTTTTCATTATCTTTAAAATCTAATATTTTTACTCTTTTAATTCCCTCAACTAAAACTTTAACGGTTCCGTCAGGCAATTTTAATAATTGTAAAATACTACCTTCACAACCATACATAAAAATATCAGTTTTCTTAGGATCATCTACTTCAGAATTTTTTTGAGTGACTAAAATAATTTTTTTATCTTTTTTCATTACCTCATTTAATGCCGAAATTGATTTATCTCTTCCAACAAATAAAGGTATTACCATACTTGGGAATACTACTATGTCTCTTAGTGGTAAAAGAGGTAATGTGATTTTAACTTCCATTCAATTAATATGGATATTATATTAAATTTTGCAATAGCTTTTTATAGTTTATTAAGGTTATTAAGCCGCTGATGTTTTGTTATTTTTTGACTTTCCTTCAGTATTTTTAGAAAGAACCAAAATTGGTTGAGACTGACCTTTCACAGTAGATGCATCAATTATTACCTCTTCAATATTATCTTGACTAGGTAAGTCATACATCGTCTTTAATAGAATATTTTCTAATATTGACCTAAGTCCTCTAGCACCTGTTTTTTTACTAATAGCTTTTTGAGCTATTTCTTTCAAAGCATTATCTTTAAAAGTCAATTTTGCCCCATCTAATTTAAAAAGTTCTTGATATTGTTTAGTAAGAGAGTTTTTAGGTTCTTGTAAGATTTTAATTAAAGATTTTTCATCTAAATCCTCCAAAGTTGCAATCATAGGTAATCTTCCAATAAATTCTGGTATTAAACCATATTTAAGTAAATCTTCAGGCTCTAACGCTTTCATCCATTCTCCAGTTTTTTTATCTTGAGTATTTTTTACATCAGCTCCAAATCCAATTGATGTGCCCTTATCTCTTTGAGAAATAATCTTATCTAACCCAGCAAAAGCACCTCCGCAAATAAATAATATATTTGTAGTATCTACTTGTAAAAATTCTTGTTGAGGATGTTTTCTGCCTCCCTGAGGAGGAACACTAGCTACAGTGCCTTCCATGATTTTTAATAAAGCTTGCTGAACTCCCTCTCCTGAAACGTCTCTTGTAATAGAGGGATTTTCAGATTTTCTACTAATTTTATCTACCTCGTCTATATAAACTATTCCTCTTTGAGCTTTTTCAACATTATAATCAGCTGCTTGAAGTAATTTTAAAATTATATTTTCTACATCTTCTCCAACATATCCAGCTTCTGTTAAAGTAGTTGCGTCAGCCATAGTAAACGGAACATCTAAAATTCTAGCAAGTGTTTGTGCTAATAATGTTTTTCCACAACCAGTTGGTCCAACTAATAATATATTAGATTTTGCTAGCTCAACATTTTTACTAGTTTTATTCTCATAATTTAATCTTTTATAATGATTGTGAACTGCAACTGATAAAACTTTTTTAGCATGTGTTTGTCCAATTACATAATCATCTAAAACTGTACAAATTTCTTTAGGTGAAGGAAGTCCATCTTGATGTTTAACAAGTGTATCCTTATTCTCTTCCTTAATAATGTCCATGCATAGCTCAACACATTCATCACAAATAAATACTGTTGGACCAGCGATTAATTTTCTAACCTCATGCTGGCTCTTTCCACAGAACGAACAATACAAAATGTTTTTATTATTAGTGTTCATAATTTTTAAAACGAATCAGTTTAATCACTTTATTATATGAGACTCATTGATATCAAGTTTCAAATTATATAATTTCAATATGTGGTGTGTTAAGATCTTTTTTCCACTACTTCATCGATTAACCCAAAGGATTTAGCTACTTCAGCAGTCATAAAGTTATCTCTTTCTAGCGCACTTTTAATTTCATCAATATTTTTACCTGTGTGTTTGGAATATATTTCGTTTAACCTTTTCTTTAATGATAAAACTTCATTTGCATGTATTTCTATATCTGTCGCTTGACCTTGAAAACCTGCTGAAGGTTGATGGACCATAATTCTAGAATTTGGTAAAGAAAATCTTTTTCCTTTTGAACCTGCTGCAAGTAAGAAAGATCCCATTGAAGCAGCTTGACCAATACAAAGAGTAGAAATTTCTGGTTTTATGTATTGCATTGTATCATATATACCAAGACCTGCTGTTACTAGACCACCTGGACTATTAATATATAAATAAATTTCTTTTTTCGGATCTTCAGCCTCTAAAAAAAGTAACTGGGCAGTTATAAGAGAAGCGACATTATCGTTAATTTGACCAGTTAGAAAAATAATTCTTTCTTTTAATAATCTTGAATAGATATCGTATGCTCTTTCACCTTTATTAGATTGTTCAACAACCATAGGTACTAAATTGTTCATATGTTCTGAAATTTTATTCATAAATTTTTGATTCGAGTTGTTTATACAACTTCAGATTACTTTTTACTATTTTTTTTTATAGAAGCTTTGGATTTAGAAGATGTTTTAATTGTTTTTTTTGATATCAATTTAGGTTTAATTGATGTTTTGGTTTCTTTTTTTGCTTCTGAGGACTTATTGTCAGTTTGATTTTGAGAGTCTTTAAGAATTTTTTCTGCCTCATCTTTTGTAATTTCTTTTTTATTAAATTTTGCTTTTTCCTTTATAAGGTTGATAATTTTTTCCTCATAAACAGTTCCTCTAAGACTTGCAACTGCGGATGGATTTTTTTGATAAAAATCCATAACCATTTTTTCTTGTCCTGGCATCATTCTTAATTGTTTTTGAATTTCAGTTTGAATTTCTTGCTCAGAAACTTTAATTTGATTTTGTTCTCCAAACTCATTTAATATCAATCCAGTTTTAATTCTTTTTTTTGCAATCTCTTCAAAATTTTTATTACTTGATTTAGCATCTTCTTCTGACATACCCTGAGATAAAATCTTAACTTCTTCCTCAATCAAATTTTCAGGTATTTCATCAATTTTAAATTTTTCTAATTGTTTTAAAATTTGGTTTTTTGCCAATCTATCTAATGAATTTTTATACTCATCATTTATTTGAGATGATATTAACTTTTTTAAATCTTCTAAATTTTTTGCTCCCAGATTTTTTGCAAAATTATCATCGATTTTAACCTCTTCTGGTTTTTTAACTGAAATAATTTTACATATAAACTTAGTTTTTTTGTTAGCAAATTCTTTTTCAGGAAAATTTTCAGGTAAAACTGCTTCTACAATTTTTGTATCGTTTTTTTTTACTCCAATTAACTGTTTATCAAAACCTTTTAAAAATAAATCTTTACCTAAAGTTAATTGAGTATTCTTTCCTTCACTTCCTTTAAATGGTTTATCATTAACGGAAGCATTGTAATCTAAGGTAACAAGATCTCCTTCACTTGCTTTTGTATCTGATGAAACTTCTTTAAAATTTGGCTGGTTTTTTGCTATTTCCTTTATTCTTTTATCTGTTTCAGATTTATCTATTTTAACAGAATATTGATCAAATTTAATATCCGATATCCCTTTTATATTTACTTTTGGTAGTTCAGTAACAGATAAAACATACTCTAACTCTTTATCTTCGCCATAAGTCTTTAGATCAAGTTTGGGTTGTCCAGCTGGTTTGATTTTGTTTTCTTCTAAAGCTTTTGTAGAAGTGTCTTTTAAGACTTTGTCAAGAACTTCATTAAATACCGCTTTCCCAAATTGTCTTTTTAAGATTTCTCTAGGAACTTTGCCGGGTCTAAAACCTTTTAAGTTTACTGTACTTTTAATTTCATCATATTTTTTTTCCATATAAGAGTCCATTGTCTTCTTATCAATGAAAACTTTTATATCTTTATTTAGGCCTTTCTTATTTTCTACAGTAACTTTCATAAATTTATTCTAATGGTAGGGCGAAAAGGACTCGAACCTTCACATGTTGCCATATTGGTTCCTAAGACCAACGCGTCTACCAATTCCGCCATCGCCCCACAAATTAAAAGGTTTTATATATGATTGAAACTATTTGTCCAACGACAATTATTGTAAATTTTATTAAATTTCCTTTATAATATTATTTATGATTATTTCACCCTGTATTAGTATTTGCAGAACTGATCCTAAAACAGGATATTGTTATGGATGTGGAAGAAGTAACAAAGAAAAAAAAATTTGGAAACTTGAAAATACATCTGAGGAATGGAAAAAAGAGAATATTAAAATAATTAAAAAAAGATTAACAGGCTGGCAACTAGAAAGTTTTAATGAATCCTATACATATAAAATTGAAAATGGTATTTCTTTATTTAAAAAAAATTTAAAAAATGAGTAAAACTTCAATAGTTATAATTATATATATTTTGGGACTTATTTTTGGTGCTTTATTTTTAAATATCTGGAGTGCAGATACAAATGTTTTTAAAGGTCTTTTAGGTTTAGGATGGACAGCTTTACTTTTAATTGGTTTATTTTTTGCTGAAAAATATGAAAAAAATTAAGTTTTTGATTTTTTTCTTTTTAATAATTTTGCCATTTAAAAATGTAAAATCAGAAATAATAATAATGAGCTTATGCGATAACAAACAAGATGAATTTATAAAAAATGAGTATATTCTAAATTTAAATGAACTAATTATGACAAGAAATTATATTTATAAAGAAAAGACATATCAAAAATATAAAATAACAGACTTAAGTGTAAAAAAATCTAATTCTTATGTAAGAAATATCTATGAAGACGATGGAAAAATTTTAACTCATAAACACGGCTACCCTCAGTTTTATACACAAATTTTATTTGAAAAAGGAAATCATGAAATTTTTATGAAAACTGTTTTAAACGATGAAGAAGGGATTTCTAAAATTTCTACTTGTGAAAAAGTTGAAAAATTTGAGATAGAAAGTTAATTTTTTTTCTTATTTTTAAATGAATTTCTTTTTTTAATAAATCCATTGTTAGCAATATTACTTCTATGTTTAGCGTAAGCTTTTTTTTGTGCTTGTTTTAAAGCTCTTTTTGATGACATAATATTCTAATAATCTATTTTTTGAATTCTTTTTATAGCTCTAAATTTGCAAAAAATAAGGATAAACAAATAGATGCTTTAAATGATT
>CABYDK010000007.1 GCA_902517735.1 uncultured Pelagibacteraceae bacterium | reverse complement strand
TTTTTATATTTTTCGTGATCCGGTGGAGGATCTTTTTTTTCACTTATATTAGGCCAGATTTCAGAATAACGTTTATTGATTTCTAACCATTTTTCGCTACCTAGTTCCGTGTCAGCAGTGATCGCATCAACCGGACACTCAGGTTCACAAACGCCACAATCTATACACTCATCCGGTTTAATTACAAGCATATTTTTACCTTCGTAAAAGCAATCAACTGGACAAACTTCAACACAATCCATTAATTTACATTTAATACATTTGTCATTTACAATATAAGTCATTAAGAATTTTCTATTTTAATTTGTTCTTTAATATCTCCCATAGTTTTACTGTCAATATAAAGTAATCCTGAAAGTCGTCGCATTAAATTAGTTTCATACATATCGGCATCTTTATTTGAGTAAATAATTCTCCAAAGTGATTTTACAATTTTAATTTTATCTGTCTCTTTAAGACTTTTTATTTCTCTTGTAAAATCTAGTATTTGATTAGAATTTGCTTCATTTTCTTTAGCTTTAACAATTAATTCATTTAATTCACTTTGATTTACACCTAGATCTAATAATGTTTTTTTTATAATTTCTTCTTCCTCAGAAGAATATTTTTCATCTATTTTTGCAGCATGAATTAGCAAAGCTGCAATTTTAACTAAATTTAGATTCTTTTCTTTGTTAATTTTTTTTTTATTAAAAATCATCTGTTATCTTAAATTTAAATTTTTAAGTACTCTAAAAGGATTTTCTTTATTATTTTTTTGGTTAAAATCTTTTTTAAATTTTTTTTTTGGAATATATTTGAAAAATACATCATTGTTTTTTTCTGTGACTTTATAATTCATTTTTTGGATAAGTTTTTTGAAGTTATCTTTGTTGCATCCTAAAAGATTTAACATTTCTGGAATTAATTTAATTTCTTTTTTTTCGTCAGATCCTGAATTAATTATTTGCATAAATAATCTTTCTAAAATATCAATTCTTACAAAAAAATTATCAAATTTCTCAAAGCCGCAAAGCAACATAAAATTTTTATTTCTTTTATCTTTATCTTCAATAAAATTTAAACCAAAAGTTGGAGGATTAAACTTAAAATATTTTTGATGATGATTTTTCCAAAGTAAAGTTCTTAATATTACAGGTTCTGGTTTAATTAATTTATGTAAATAAACATGATATCTGCCAAACTTAACTCCTAAATCTCTTAATATTTTCCTTTCACTTTGACCTAAATTTTTTAGATATTCATCAACATTGTCTCTTATTAGTACTCCATTGTTTTCATAAATCTGGTAAGCTAATGCTTTGATTGAGGAATGTTTATCTTTGAGATTTTTTAGATCAATCAAACTTTGTAAAACTGTATCAATTTTATTTTTTAACCATTTTTTAATATATAAACTTAATTTTTGTCTATGATCTTGATCTAAAATATCATCAACAGTTAATTCAAAATTAGGACTTAGATAATCATTACCTTGAGTTAACTTTGCAATTGCAAAACTTTGCCAATAAATTTTAAAGTCATTTTTTAGTTCAATGAGTCCTGTATCAATTATATTTTGAATTCTTTTTTCTAATTCTGGTCCGATTGTTTGTCGAGCTGCCTTTTTAAGAGACTTTATGTCAGTTTCAAGAGCACCTTTTTTAAGATCAAGTTCTAATTTAAGACCATTAAGTTTCCCAATAAACTGTTTATCAATTTTTACATCATTATTTTCTGATATTTCTACTTTGAATTCCATATCTTGCTTTAAACCTCTTGCAAGCATACTAGCTCTTTTGTCAATGAAAGTTTTTGTAAGTTCTTCATGAAGTCGATCCGAAAGTCTGTCTTCTAATAATTTTGTTTTTTCTATCCAATAATTTTGATTTTCAATCCAATTATTTTTATTTGAAACATATGACCAAGTTCTTACATTTGCAATTCTATTTGATAAAGAATCTACATTTCCTTCTAATTTATCTAATTTTATTAGCTGTAATCGCATATATTCATTAGTAATTTTCCGTTTTCCACTACTTAAAAATTTAAATACATTTTCGATTACCTCATAGTGATTTCCATAAGTCTTTTTAACAAAATCTGGTATTTGACAACATTCCCATAATAAATTGAGTGTATCGCTATTAAAATTTACATTTTCAAAGTTTTTGTCTCTCAGAAAATATTTTAAAGCTTTTTCATCTTCACATTCATTTATCTTTCTTAACCATTCTCTTTGTGGTTTTTCCTCTAAAGATTTTATTAAACTATATGGGTTATTAAAATTAAGATCGGAGTTTCTCCAAAATAAAGTTCTTATTTCCCCAAATTTATGATTTTCCAATAAATCTACTTCTTCTGCATTTATTTTTTTACAACTACCAGTTATACCGAAGCTACCATCGTTAAGATATCTTCCAGCTCTACCTGCTATTTGTCCTATTTCAGATAGATTAAGTTTTCTAAGTTTTTTTCCATCGAATTTTTTTAAATTAGAAAAATAAATATAATCTAAGTCCATATTGATACCCATACCAATAGCGTCTGTTGCAACTAAAAAATCAACATCTCCCGATTGATACAATTCTACTTGTGCATTCCTTGTTTTAGGACTTAAAGATCCCATAACGATTGCAGCACCTCCTTTTTGTCTTCTTATTAATTCTGCTATTGCGTAAACTTCTTCAGCAGAAAAACCTATAATTGCAGTTTTTCTCTCAATTCTAGATATTTTTTTATGACCAGTATAAGTGAGTTTTGATAGTCTATTTCGATTAATGAACTCAATGTCACCATCTAACTTTGAAATTATATTTTTAATAGTGTTAGAACCCATTAACATTGTAAGTTTACTTCCTCTCATATTTAGTAATCTATCAGTAAATATATGACCTCTTTCATGATCCGCACACATCTGAATTTCATCCACTCCTACAAAATCTAATGATTTATCTATTGGCATAGATTCAACGGTGCACAAGAAATATTTTGCATCTGGAGGAATAATTTTTTCTTCACCAGTGATTAAAGCCACTTTATTTTGTCCAACTTTATTAATTACTTTGTCATAAACTTCTCTAGCCAATAATCTAAGAGGAAAACCAATCATTCCATTATCAAAAGACAACATAGTCTCTATTGCTAGATGAGTTTTCCCAGTATTAGTTGGGCCTAGAACAGCTGTAATTTTATTTTTAATCATTTCTATCTTTGGTATATTTTTTTTTAAGCCTACTAGATGTTGTTGGCCTTAAAGAACAAAAATAGACTAAAACATGACCGAATCGAAGGATAAAAAGTTCTCATTTTTTTTAATTAAATTATTTTAACATAAATATAGTGTCATTTCGATAATTCAAATTGTCATGAATTTATTTAACCACCTGGCCCCAGGTCAGATGGTTTAACCTTCAGTATTTTCCAAACTCCTGAAGCTGAGGTGATGATTTTATTATTACATTTTAACTCACAATATACAAAAACCAAAGTTTTTGTTTTTTTTAAAATTTTTACATTACCGTAAATCACATCATCAATTTTTGATGATCCTATAAATTTAAGATCTAAAGATATGGTGACGCAAGGAGCATTATCTGCAGATCTATGTGCTGCTGTACCAGCTCCAGCATCGATTAAAGCTGATAAGTATCCCCCATGTGTAATACCAGCTGTATTTAAATGATTTTTATCAATAGTAGATTTAAATTCATACTCTGTTTCAGAAATATTTCTAAACATTACTCCGCCATTATGTTTCATAAATCCAGTTTTTAAACTAATTTGTTGAAATTCATTAGACATAATTTTTTATAATATAAAAGTTAATATCAATAAAATGATAAAAATGATAAGAAAGAAATATATTACTGATTTTTGTAGTGAAGATTTTAATAACCAATTAAACATATTTATTCCTACCATTGGTGCGCCTGCTAGGAGTCGAACCCAGAACCTCCTGGTCCGTAGCCAAGCGCTCTATCCAGTTGAGCTACAGGCGCATATTTAAATTATTTTAATTATAATATATTAATATTTAGTATATTTTAATTATAAGACAAATTTAAAATTATATGAACAATAAATCAAATGATGTTGTTATTGTGGGTGCAGTTAGAACCCCAATAGGCACTTATAAGGGTTCATTAAGAAACATAAAAACATATCAGCTTGGATCAATAGCTATAAATGAGGTTTTAAAAAGATCAGGTTTTAAAAAAGATGAAATTGATGAAGTAATTATGGGTCAAGTATTAACTGCAGGTGCCGGACAAAATCCTGCTAGACAAGCCGCTATTAATGCTGGAATCCCAATTTCAAAACCAGCTCATGTAATTAATCAAGTATGTGGGTCTGGGCTTAGGGCTGTGATTTCTGGCTTCCAATCAATAAAATTAGGAGATGCAAAAAATGTAATTTCTGGAGGTCAAGAGAATATGTCTTTAGCCCCTCATTCAATTTTTTACAGAATTGAAAAGAAAATTTTTGAAGAAAAATTGGTAGATACAATGGTTAAAGATGGCTTATTAGATGCATTTAATAATTACCATATGGGTGTTACTGCTGAAAATGTTGCAAAAAAACTGAATATTTCAAGACAGGAACAAGATAAATTTGCATTAAACTCTCAAAAAAAAACACAATCTGCAATCTTAAATAATAAATTTGATGAAGAAATAATAAAGATAAACCAAAATGGAAACATACTTAATCAAGATGAGCATCCTAGAGCTGAATTAAAATTATCTGATTTAGAAAAATTAAAAACTGTTTTTAAAGAAAATGGAACTGTGACCCCTGGAAATTCTTCAGGGATAAATGACGGTGCTGCTGCTTTATTATTAACTACTAAAGAAGAAGCTGAAAAAAAATCTATTAAACCTTTGGCAAAAATAATATCCTGGGCCTCTGTTGGAATTGATCCTTCTTTAATGGGCTTAGGACCAATAGAAGCTGTTCGAGAAGCTGTTAAAAAAGCTAAATGGAATTTAGAAGAAATTGACTTGTTTGAAATTAATGAAGCATTTGCAGCACAATGTCTAGGTGTAATTAAAGAATTAAATATTGATCAAAATAAAATAAACGTAAATGGTGGAGCTATTGCTTTAGGTCATCCAATTGGAGCTTCTGGAGCTAGAATATTAGTAACCTTAATACATGAGATGAAAAGACAAAATAAGATTAAAGGTTGTGCCGCACTTTGTATTGGTGGTGGAATGGGCATAGCCTTATGCATTGAAAGGAGTTAGGAATTAATTTTTCCATATTTCTCTTCTAACAAAATTTTTTGTATCCATGTTTTAGCATCTATATATGTACTAACTTTTGGTTGAATGAGTATTTTTAATAACTTTTTAATCATTTTTGAAGTATGTATTCAAAGAGTGTCAAAAAATTGAACAGAATGTGTTAAAATTTGCAATTGAGAGTTTTTTTATGGTGTATAAAACTTAAAATAAATGACTGAAAAATTATTAGTCCCAGATATAGGTGATTTTGAAAATGTAGAAGTTATTGAGCTTTTAGTAAAAGAGGGGCAAGAAATTAAAAAAAACGACCCAGTTATAACTATAGAGAGTGATAAATCCAGCGTTGAAATTCCATCAATGTTTTCAGGTAAAATAGAATCTATAATTGTAAAGGTAGGAGATAAAGTTTCAAAAGGAGATTTGATACTTAATATATCTAACTCAAATGAGACATTTTCAACATCTAAAGTTATTCCAAAAGATACAGAAAATTTAATACAAGAAGCAGAGAATGCACTAAGGAAAAATCAAAAACAAGACTTTAAAACTGAAAAACCAGAAACAATTAAAGTTGTTAAAGATGGTGATCTAGATTCAGTTGAAACTAATGAATGGCTTGAGTCTCTTTCTGCAGTAATAGAAAAAGATGGTAATCAAAGAGCTCATTATTTGATTAAAGAATTAATTAATAAAGCTTATATGGAAGGTGCCAATATACCATATACTCAAAACACACCTTACATAAACACAATACCAGTTAGTGATGAAAAGAATTCTACTGGAGATCAAAATTTAGAAAGAAGAATTAGATCACTAATCAGATGGAATGCTGCAGCAATGGTAGTAAGAGCAAATAAGAAATTTCCTGAACTAGGAGGTCATATAGGAACTTTTGCATCAGCAGCGACTTTATATGATGTAGGTATGAATCATTTTTGGAGAGCCAAAAATAATAAATTTGGTGGTGATTTAGTTTATTTTCAAGGACACAGTGCGCCGGGTATGTATGCGAGAGCTTTTCTCGAAGGTAGACTTAATGAAACGCAATTAGATAGTTTTAGGCAAGAAGTTAATCCTGGAGGATTATCTTCCTATCCACATCCTTGGTTAATGCCTAACTTTTGGCAATTTCCAACTGTTTCTATGGGATTAGGGCCTATGCTCGCAATATATCAAGCAAGATATATGAAATATTTAATCAACAGAGGTTTAATCAAAGATGAAGGTAGAAAAGTTTGGGCATTTTTAGGTGATGGAGAAATGGATGAGCCAGAGTCTTTGGGTGCTATTGGTTTAGCAGCAAGGGAGAAATTAGATAATTTAATCTTTGTAGTTAATTGTAATTTACAAAGATTAGATGGACCAGTCCGTGGTAATGGAAAAATTATACAGGAGTTAGAAGGAATTTTTAGGGGTGCCGGATGGAACGTAATTAAAGTAATTTGGGGCTCTTACTGGGATTCATTATTGGCCAATGACAAAACCGGTCACCTTGTTAAAACAATGAATGAGACTGTAGATGGTGAATATCAAGCGATGAAAGCAAGAGATGGTGCTTACGTTAGAGAAAAATTTTTTGGCAAATATCCAGAAACTATTGAGCTTGTATCAAATCTCTCAGATAAAGATATTTGGAGATTGAATAGAGGTGGACACGATCCCCATAAAGTTTTTGCTGCTTATGATAAAGCATCAAAAAATGTTGGAAGTCCTACAGTTGTAATTGCTAAGACAATAAAAGGTTATGGAATGGGTAAAAGTGGGGAAAGTGTTAACACAACACATCAAACTAAGAAATTAGATGTTGACGATTTAATGTATTATAGAGATAGATTTGATGTTCCCCTTACAGATCAGCAGGTTAAAAATATTGAGTACTACAAGCCAGATCAAAATTCTCCAGAAATAAAATATATTAAAGAAAGAAGACTTCAGTTAGGTGGATTCATTCCAGAAAGAACTACTTATGCAAAACCTGTAAAAGCACCTCCAAAAAATATATTCGATAACATGAAAGAGTCCACAGGCAAAAAAGAAATGTCTACTACTATGGCATTAGTTAGGATGTTAACAAATCTTTTGAGAGATAAAAACGTTGCACCAAGATTGGTGCCAATTATTCCAGATGAAGCTAGAACATTTGGTATGGAAGGTTTTTTTCAAAAGATTGGGATATATGCTCATGAAGGTCAAAAATATGAACCTGAAGACTCAGCGCAATTAAGTTCATATAGAGAAGAAAAAAGTGGACAAGTTTTAGAGGAAGGAATTACAGAAGCAGGTGCCATGTCTTCGTGGATTGCTGCGGGAACTTCATATACAAACCATGATATAGAAATGATTCCTATTTATCTTTTTTATTCAATGTTTGGTTTTCAAAGAATAGGGGATTTTGCTTGGGCAGGAGCAGATAGTCAATCAAGAGGTTTTTTAATAGGTGCAACAGCTGGAAGAACAACTTTAGCAGGAGAGGGATTACAACACCAAGATGGTCACAGTCATCTATTAGCCTCAACAATACCCAATTGTGTATCTTATGACCCAACTTTTCATTATGAGTTGGCTGTTATTTTTAGAGATGGATTAAAAAGAATGCATGAAAAAAAAGAAAACATTTTTTATTACATAACTACGATGAATGAAAATTATCCTCACCCTGGTATGCCAAGTGAAAAATCATGTGAAGAAGGAATTTTAAAAGGGATGTACAAGTTAAAAGAATTTAATAAGTATAAAAAAACGAAGATACAATTTTTAGGGTCTGGTGCAATTTTAAGAGAAATGTTGGCTGGTGCAGAAATATTACAAAAAGATTATCAAATAGATAGTGAAGTATGGAGTGTAACTAGTTTTAATGAACTAAGAAGAGATGGATTAGAAGTAGAGAGATATAATCTATTAAATCCAGATAAAGAACCAAAAAAATCGTATGTTGAAAAATGTTTAAGCAAAACTGAAGGACCTATCTTAGCTGCATCAGATTATATGAGAATGAATTCTGATCAAATAAGACCATATGTTAATAAAAGTTTTTATTCACTAGGAACAGATGGCTTTGGGCGAAGCGATACAAGAGAAAATTTAAGAAAATTTTTTGAAGTTAATAAAGAACATGTTGTAACTTATGGATTAAGTGTATTAGCCAAAGAACAACTTATAGCATCTAAATATGCTTCAGAAGCAATCAAAAAATATAAGATAAACAAAGATAAGCCAATGCCAACAAAATTATAAAATGTCAAAAAAAGATATAAAGGTTCCTAACATAGGTGATTTTAAGGATGTAGAAATAATAGAAATTTTAGTAAAAAAAGATCAAAGAATTAAAAAGAACGATCCACTGATTACAATTGAAAGTGATAAATCTAGTGTTGAGATTCCCTCAACAGAGGACGGATTGATTATTTCATTAAATGTTAAAGTAGGTGATAAAGTTTCAGAGGGAGATAAAATTTTACAAATCGAACTTGAGAAAGTTTCAAAAAAGATAAAAGGAGCAGAGTTACCTAAAAATTTAAATCTTCAAGAGGATATTAAAGAAAAAAAACTTGAGGTTGGAAAAAATATAAAACCTCAAAAATTAATATTTCAAGACTTTTCATCAAAAACATCAGCGTCTCCTAAGGTAAGAAAATTTGCAAGAGAATTGGGAGTAGATATTAATAAAGTTAATGGCTCTGAAAGAGAAGGAAGAGTTACGGAAGTTGATGTAAAATTATTTGTAGCAACAAAATCAAATGAAACATTTAAAAAAGAAATTAAAAATAATCAATTCATAAAACAAGAATATTCCCATTCTGAATTTGGAGAAATAGAATTAAAAGATATTCCAAGAGTTAAGAGATTATCATCACAGTATCTCATGAACTCTTGGGCACAAATTCCTCATGTAACAAATCATGACGAGGCAGATATTACTGAGTTGGAAGAATTTAGAAATTCTATAAAAGATATATATACTGGAGAAAAGAAAAAAATTACTCCACTAGCTTTTATTATCAAGGCATTAACTGCTTCACTTAAAAAATTTCCAAATTTTAATTCCTCAATTGACGAAATTGAACAAGGAAAAATGACTATTAAAAAATATTATCATATTGGAATAGCAGTAGATACTCCTCATGGATTGATGGTTCCAAAATTACGAAATGCTAATAATAAAAATATATCTTTAATTAGTACTGAACTTAGAAAATTAAGCGACCAATGTAGAAAACTTAAAATTGATAAAAAAGAATTATTTGGTGGTTCAATGACAATAACAAGTTTAGGTGGTATAGGGGGATCATTTTTCACTCCAATTATAAATTATCCTGAAGTTGCAATTTTAGGCGTAGGTAAATCTGAAAAAAAACAAGTTTTTATGGATGGAAAATTTGTTTCTAGAATAATGTTACCTTTATCTTTATCATATGATCATAGAATAATTGATGGTGCTGAGGCAGCTCGTTTCAATAATGATTTAAAAGAAAATTTAGGTAAAAATTTTGCTTATAAATTAGCAGTTTAAAAAAAAATATGTCAAAATCTCTTTCGTTAATTAGCGCTTTACTATGTACATTTATTTGGGGAACAACATTCATTGCTCAAGATACTGGTATGGACGATATAGGTCCATTCACTTTTAATTCTGTGAGATTTTTTGTAGGATTTTTAGCAATTATTCCTTTAGCACTTATTTTTGAGGCAAGAAAATTAAAATCAGAGTTTAAGATAGGATATAAGTCATTTGCTATACTTTCTTTTTTTATCGGATTATCACTTTTTTTAGGTTCAGCATTACAACAAGTTGCATTACTTTATACCGATGTTGCTAATGCTGCTTTTTTTACAATTTTTTACGTACCTATGGTTCCAATAATAATTTTTATATTTAACAAAAAAACATTACATTGGAGTGTGTGGCCATCAGTAATTTTGTGTTTGATTGGAGGATATCTTCTAACAAATTTTTACGATGCAACAATAAGGCTTGGAGATACACTTGTATTGCTTGGAGCATTGTTTTGGAGTACTCATATCATCTTTACTGGCATGATAGTAAAGAAATATAATTTGCCTTTAACAATTGGTGCAATTCAGACATTATTAGTTGCATTATTTTCTTTTATTATTGGATTATCCTATGAAGAATTTATAATTAAGAATATTTATAATGAAATTGACTCAATTTTATACGCTGGGATTTTGTCAGGTGGATTTGCTTTTGTTTTACAAATCTATGCTCAAAGAAACATTACTCCTGCTCCAGCAGCTATAATCTTTTCTTTAGAAGGTGTATTTGCAACTATTGCAGCCTGGTTTTTACTAAATCAGATTTTAGACATAAATAATTTATTAGGATGTTTTTTTATATTAAGTGGTGTTTTATTATCTCAATTATTGCCACTAATAAAAAAAGACCATTTAAAAGTAAATTATCAAAAATAAAACTAAACCAACTAATATCCTATATATTACAAAGAGATTTAACGAAAATTTGCTAATATACTTTAAAAAATATTTGACTGTTATAAATGAAAATATAAAAGATAAAATAACTGCAAAAATTAATAAATAGTTTATTTCTACTGATTGTTGCAATGCATCTTTTATGCCAAGAAAACTTGCTCCAGTTAAAGCTGGAATAGATAATAAAAAAGAAATTTTACTTGAGTCTTCTCTATTAAATTTCAAAAATCTGGCTGCAGTAATAGCTATACCAGCCCTACTCACACCAGGAATTAATGCTAAAATTTGAAATAGACCAATAAACAATATAGCTCTTACATTTAAGTTTTTTGATATGTTTTGATCTATTTTTCTTTGGTCAGAAAAAAAAAGAAGTATACCAAAAAATAAAGTCGTAAATGTAATCACTTTAATATTTCTTAAAAGATTAACTAGCTCAGTAGAATTTAATATGTAACCGAAAATAATTAATGGAATTGAACCGATTAAAATTAAACTTAAAAGTTTTTGATTATTTTTAAGATCAAATAAATCTTTTCTAAAAAAAAATATTATTGCAAATAAAGAACCCAGATGAAGACTAATATCAATCAATAAAGAACTTGTTTGAAAATCATATAATTCTGAAACTAATATCAAATGAGCAGAGGAGCTAATTGGTAAAAATTCTGATATTCCCTGCACTAAAGAGAGAATTAGGATTTCTATAAAATCTTGAAACATACTTGTCTCGTAACTTAAAAAATATTTATTTTAAACAATTCGATTTAATCATATTAGGTATGCAAAATTATAATTTCTTAGATTATAAGCTAAATATCTATAAAATTAGGTCAATAATACTGACTTAAATAATTCTTTAACTAAGAGAAACAATGTATATTTTGCCAAAAATTTAAAAATAATTATGTCCGATAAAATGTTAAAATTTGTAAAAATAGGTCAACAAAATCCACCTAAAAGAAATGTTGATAAAAGAAAAGATGATTTTAATGAGATATATAGTGAATTTATTACCAAAAAAGCCGAAGAACAATCTAGTAGATGTTCTCAATGTGGAGTTCCATTTTGTCAAGTTCATTGTCCATTAAGCAATAATATCCCAGATTGGTTGAAGTTAACTGCAGAGGGAAGATTAAAAGAAGCCTATGAGTTATCCAATAGCACTAATAATATGCCCGAAGTTTGTGGAAGAATTTGTCCACAAGATAGATTATGTGAGGGAAATTGTGTAATCGAACAATCAGGACACGGAACAGTTACTATTGGCTCAGTAGAAAAATATATTACTGACACAGCCTGGGAACAAGGTTGGATCAAGCCTATTAAATTAAAAAATGAAAAAACTCAAAGTGTAGGGATAATTGGAGCAGGTCCTGCTGGATTAGCAGCTGCAGAACAACTCAGAAAAAATGGATATAAAATTACTGTTTATGATAGATACGATCGACCAGGTGGTTTACTAATTTATGGAATCCCAAATTTTAAACTTGAAAAACATGTTGTTGAGAGAAGAACCAAACTTTTAGAGGATGGAGGTATTGAATTTGTTCAAAATTTTGAGGTAGGTAAAGACGCTTCTTTAGAACAGTTGAGAAAAAAACATGAAGCAATTTTGATTGCTACAGGAGTTTATAAACCTAGAGAAATTAATTTACCTGGAAACGATTTAGAAAATATATTTCCAGCAATGGAATTTTTAACTGCTTCAAATAAAAAAGGACTAGGAGATAAGGTTGATTTATTTGATAAAGGTACATTAAATGCTGAAGGTAAGGATGTAGTTGTTATAGGTGGCGGAGATACCGCAATGGATTGTGTAAGAACATCTGTAAGACAAAAAGCTAAGTCAGTTAAATGTCTTTATAGAAGAGATAAAGAAAATATGCCTGGATCTGCTAGAGAAGTTGCAAATGCAGAGGAAGAAGGTGTTGAGTTTGTTTGGTTATCAAGTCCAAAAGAATTTAAAGGGAAAAATAAAATTGAAAATTTAATAGTAGATCAAATACAACTAGGAGAGCCAGATGAGTCTGGAAGAAGAAGACCTGAAATTAAAGAAGGTTCAGAATTTGAAATTAAAGCTGACATGGTTATTAAAGCATTAGGATTTGATCCAGAAAATTTGCCTCTGTTGTTTGATGCTCAAGAATTAAAAGTCACTAAATGGGGAACAGTTAAAACTGATTTTGATACTATGGAAACGAACATAAAAGGAGTTTTTGCAGCCGGAGACATTGTAAGAGGAGCCTCTTTGGTTGTATGGGCAATCAAGGATGGAAGAGATGCTGCCTTGTCTATTAAAGAATATTTGGAAAATATTGAATTAAATAAATCAAAAGTTGCATAATGAAAAATTATATTAGTAATTTAAAATTGCTTTCTAAAAACCATGTATATTCAAGTGACATGGAGCATGATGCTTGTGGGGTTGGATTAATAGTATCAACGGAGGGAAAGAAATCTAGAGATGTAGTGAAGTATGGTATTGAGGCTTTAAAAGCTGTTTGGCATAGAGGAGCAGTTGATGCTGATGGAAAAACAGGAGATGGCGCTGGTATACATCTAGAAATTCCAAAAGATTTTTTTATCGAAAAAATAGAAGTAACTGGACACAATTACGATAATTCAGAAATTTGTGTAGGTATGATTTTTCTACCTAGAAACGATTATTCAGAGCAAGAAAGTTGCAAAACAATTGTAGAGAGCGAACTAACTAAAAATAATTTCAGTATTTATGGTTGGAGACAAGTTCCTGTAAATCCAAAAGTTTTAGGTGAAAAAGCCTTTCAGACTATGCCAGAAATTATTCAGGTCTTATTTAAATCCAACGACCGTAATTTATCCGAAAAAGATTTGGAAAGAAAAATTTATGAAACTAGAAAAAAAATAGAAAACAAAGCTTTTAATCTTTCTTTAACTAATTTTTATATATGTTCTATAAGCTCAAAATCAATTATTTATAAAGGGATGTTTTTAGCCGAGGCTATCTCAGATTTTTTTTTAGACTTGAATGATAAAAGATTCATATCTAGATATGCAATTTTTCACCAGAGATTTTCAACAAATACTGCTCCTAGTTGGAGTTTGGCTCAACCATTTAGAGCAGTCGCACATAATGGTGAAATTAACACTTATAAAGGAAATAAAAATTGGATGAAAGTACATGAGCAAGAAATGAGCAGTCCTCTTTTTGATGATGTAGAAAACTTAAAACCAGTGATTCAAAAAGGAGTTTCTGACTCAGCTGCACTAGATAACGTTTTTGAATTATTAAATAAATCAGGTCAATCTGCTCCTTTAGCTAAGCTTATGTTAGTGCCAGATGCATGGTCAAAAAAAAATAAAACATTATCTAAAAGTCATCAACAATTATTTAATTTTTTAAATAGTACTATGGAACCTTGGGACGGACCTGCAGCAATAGCCGCTACTGATAATGAATGGGTTATTGCAGCAAATGATCGAAATGGTTTAAGACCTCTGAGATATGCGATCACTAAAGATAAGTTTTTATTTGCTGGTTCAGAAACGGGAATGATAGAATTAAATGAAAAAAGAATTTTATCTAAAGGAAGACTAGGTCCAGGTGAAATTATAGGAGTTAGAATTGAAAAGGGTAAAGTCTTTTTTAATGATCAAATTAAAGATTATTTAGCTAAAGAGTTTAAACATTTTAATTCTCAAATAATTGATTTAGACGAAAAATTATCTATTTCTAATGAGAAAAACATTTTTGATGGAGAAGACCTAAGAAGAAGACAACACACATTTGGAATTAGTTTGGAAGACTTAGAACTTATTTTGCATCCTATGGCTGAAGAAGCAAAGGAAGCAACTGGATCAATGGGAGATGATACTCCTTTAGCTGTTTTGTCTGACAAATATAGACCACTTTATCATTTTTTTAGACAAAATTTTAGTCAAGTAACTAATCCTCCAATTGATTCTTTGAGAGAAAATAAGGTTATGAGTTTAAAAACTAGATTCGGAAATTTAGGGAATATTTTAGATTTTGATACTTTAACTAAAGAAAATATTTATGTTTTAAATAGTCCAATATTATCAAATTCACAATTTAATAAGTTTGTAAATTTTTTTGGAAAAAATTCACAAACCATTGACTGCACTTTTTCTGATGAAGAAAATTTAATTAATGCCATTAAAAGAATACAAAAAGAGTCTGAAATAGCAGTTAGACAAGGTATAACGCAAATTATTTTAAGTGATAAAGAGCTTTCCTTAAAAAAAATGCCCATGCCAATGCTGTTATGTGTTGGTGCAATTAATACATTTTTAATAGAAAAAAAATTAAGAGGATATGTCTCTATAAATGTCCAATCAGGCGAAACATTAGATACTCATTCTTTCGCTACCCTAATAGGTGTAGGTGCAACAACAGTGAACCCATACTTAGCTTTTGATAGTCTTTATCAAAGACATGAAAAAAAATTATTTGGTATATATAGTTTTGACGAATGCGTAGAACGATACATTAAATCAGTAAACGCTGGACTTTTAAAGATAATGTCAAAAATGGGAATTTCAGTTCTGAGTTCCTATAGAGGTGGATGTAATTTTGAAACGGTTGGATTAAGTAGAACAATTGTAGATGATTTTTTTCCTGGCGTTATATCGAAAATTTCAGGCATTGGATTGACGGGTATAGAGAGAAAAATACGTAAAATTCATAAAGAGGCCTTTGAAAGTACCGATACAGTTTTACCAATTGGTGGAATTTATAGATATAGAAAAAATGGTGAAACGCATCAATATCAAGGTAATCTTATTCACTTATTACAAAGTGCAGTTTCAAAAAACTCCTACTCTGCATACAAAAAATATGCTGAGGGAATATATAATCTGCCGCCAATAAATTTAAGAGATTTAATTGATTTTAGGAAAAAAAAGATAGGGCCATCAATTAATATTTCAGAAGTTGAGGAAATTGATAAAATTTTAAAAAGATTTGGAAGTGGAAGTATGTCCCATGGAGCATTATCAAAAGAAGCGCATGAAACATTAGCTATAGGAATGAATAGAATTAAAGGAGCTTCATGTAGTGGCGAAGGGGGAGAAGATGAAAATAGATTCAAAATATTAGAAAGTGGTGATAGTTCAAATTCGAGAGTAAAACAAATTGCATCTGCAAGATTTGGTGTAACAGTAAATTACTTAAATAATTGTAATGAAATTGAAATTAAAATTGCTCAAGGTGCAAAACCAGGAGAAGGTGGTCAGCTTCCGGGTTTTAAAGTTACAGATGAAATTGCCAAATTAAGACATTCAACTCCTGGGGTTACATTAATTTCTCCACCTCCTCATCATGATATTTATTCCATAGAAGACCTTGCTCAGTTAATTTATGATTTAAAACAGATTAATCCAAAAGCTAGAATTGGCGTTAAGTTAGTTGCTTCATCTGGAGTTGGAACTATTGCTGCAGGAGTAGCTAAAGCAAAAGCTGATATAATTTTAATTTCTGGACATAATGGAGGAACAGGAGCTACACCACAAACAAGTGTTAAATATGTTGGAATTCCCTGGGAAATGGGACTTACAGAGGCAAATCAAGTTCTTACTTTAAATAATCTAAGACACAAAGTAACTTTAAGAACAGATGGAGGTATAAAGACTGGAAGAGACGTTGTTATTGCAGCAATGATGGGTGCAGAAGAATATGGTGTAGCAACAACAGCTCTAGTTGCGATGGGTTGCATCATGGTAAGACAGTGTCATTCTAACACTTGCCCAGTTGGAGTATGTACACAAGATGAAAAATTAAGAGAAAAATTCACAGGCACACCAGATAAAGTCGTAAATCTATTTACGTTTATCGCTACTGAAGTAAGAGAGATTCTAGCTGAGCTTGGTTTTAAATCTTTAAAAGAGATAATTGGTAGAACAGACTTGTTGATGCAGGTAAGTAAAGCCTCACCTAATTTAGATGATCTAGATTTAAATCCATTGTTTGTACAGGCTGATATTGGTGAAAATAAAAGATATTGTGAGACTAATGAAATTAATCAAGTTCCAAACACTTTGGATCAGGAAATTTGGCCAGAAATTGAAAAATCTTTGGAAGATTCGGGAAAAATAAATAAAGAGTATTTAATAAAAAACACTAATAGAGCTGTAGGAACAAGGATTTCACACTATTTATATAAAAAATATGGCTATGATAAATTAAATGAAAATTTTTTAACTCTTAACTTTAAAGGTTCTGCAGGGCAATCCTTTGGTGCGTTTGCTGCTAAAGGACTAAAGCTTAATTTAAAAGGTGATGCAAATGATTACGTGGGTAAAGGATTATCAGGGGCAACAATCTCAATTAAACTCTCAGATGAAAGTAATTTGGTTTCAAATGAAAACACAATTATTGGAAACACAGTCCTTTATGGAGCTACATCTGGTAAACTTTATGCTGCAGGTCAAGCAGGAGATAGGTTCGCTGTAAGAAATTCAGGAGCTACAACCGTTGTAGAGGGATGTGACTCTAATGGTTGTGAATATATGACTGGAGGAACTGCTGTGATACTCGGAGATGTAGGAGATAATTTTGCAGCTGGTATGACTGGGGGTATGGCTTTTATTTATGATTCTTCTAAAAATTTTTTTAAAAAAGTAAACCCAGAGACTGTTGTATGGCAACAAATAGAAACAGAATTTTGGACAAACTTTTTGAAAAATTTATTAAATGAACATGTGAAAGAAACCGATTCAAAACTTACAAGTAGAATATTGAATGATTTTGATATTGAATTAAAAAACTTTATTCAAGTGTGCCCTAAAGAAATGCTAGATAAACTTGATCATCCAATTACTTTAAAGAAGGTTATAAAAGAAGTAAGTTAAAAAAGAAAATTTAATTCTCTAATTAAAACTTTAAGCCATTTTTTTGATGAAAGACTATGGTCACCTTTTTTTACAATAACTAATTTTTTTTTTGCATTTTTAAAGATTTTTAAAACCTTTTTCGAGTAAACTACAGGTACAGACTCATCTCTTTCACCATGAACCATAGTAACTTTTAATTTTTGGTAAATATTTTTCTTCAAAACCTTATTTTTTCTACCATCTTTTATTAATTGAAAAGTTATAGGATATTCATATTTACCATGTTTAAGATTTAAAATTCCTTTTGTGGAAATTTCTTTTTTCATTTTTTTTGTAAACTTTTTCCACATTAGGTGTTCTAAAAATTCAGGCGCTGATCCAATTCCCAAAAATCCTTTAATTTGTTTCTTAAAAATTTTAAATTGGTTAATTGCAATCCATGCACCCATGCTTGAACCAATTAATATAAAGTCATTCTTCTTAATAATTTTTTTTATTATTAAACTTGTTTCTTTACTCCACCTACTGATATTTCCGTTTGTGAATGTACCTGAAGATTTACCATGCCCCGAATATTCTAATGCTAAAAAACCTAATTTATTTTTATTCGCAAATTTTAAAAATGCTTTAGGTTTTTTCCCATTTAGATCTGACATAAAACCATGTAGAAAAACAATAAAGAGTTTATTATTTTGATTATTCTTAAGGTATCTTATCTTTTTTAATTTTGATAATTTAAGATAATTGTTTTTTATCATTTGAGTTTAATAGTTAAACCTATTCATGTATAATCATAACAGATGTCATCTAATTTAAAAGTTTTACAAGTAATTCCCAAATTGGGTTATGGAGGGGCAGAAACAGGCTGTTATGATGTTGCTCATTATTTATCTGAAAATAATTGTAAATCTTTTATTGTTACTAGTGGGGGTGAATTAATAAAATTTGTTAATAAAAAAAAAGTTAAATTAATAAGATTACCTGTACAAAGTAAAAATCCTTTAATTATTTTATTTAATTCGATTGTACTTATCTTAATAATTTTGATTTATGATATTACAATAGTTCATGCTCGAAGTAGAGCACCTGCTTGGTCTTGTCTTTTAGCAACAAAAGTTACTAGAAGAAAATTTGTTACAACATTTCACGGAACTTACAATTTTAATAGTAAAATTAAAAAATTTTATAATTCAGTTATGGTTAAATCTCATCTTGTTATCGCCGGTTCAAATTTTATTTTTTCACATATTAAAGAGAATTACTCTGATTACCTGAATACTGGAAATAAATTATTAGTAATTTTTAGGGGAATAAATATAGATTATTTTGACTCCTCAACAAAAACTGAAACAGAAGAAAAAAAATTATTAAAAAACTGGAACATTGAGGAAAATAAAAAGATAATATTATTACCTGGACGTCTCACTTCATGGAAAGGGCAAGAACTTTTTTTAGATGCAGTGAATTTGGCAAATACTCAACTAGGTTATGAGGCTTTTTATGTAATTATTCTCGGTAGCGACCAAGGTAGAGACTTGTATAAAAAAAGATTAATTAGATTGAAGGAACAATATAGAATGACAAAGCAAGTTAAATTTATTGATCATTGTAAAGATATGGCGTTAGCTTACAAAGTTTCAGATATTATAGTTTCATCTTCTATCGAACCCGAAGCTTTTGGAAGAGTAGCTGTAGAAGCTCAAGCAATGGAAAAAATAATAATTGCAAGTAACATTGGTGGCTCAAATGAGACTATTATTAATGGAAAAACTGGTTTTCTCTTCAATTCAGGTGACTCAAAATCTTTATGTGAAAAAATTCTTAAAGTATTAAATTTGGATGATACAACATTGAAAACTATAGGAATTGAAGGTAGAAAAAATATAACTAAAAAATTTAATGTTGAAAAAATGTGCTTTAATACTTATTCAGAATATAAAAAATTAATAAATTAAATGTTAACAATTAGATTACCAGATAAAAATACATTAAAATTTCCAAATAAAGTTACAGGCTTGGAGGTTGCTGAAAAGATAAGTAAGTCGCTAGCAAAAGAAGCTATGGTTATAGCTATTAATGGTGAATTAAAAGATCTAAATTTTGTTATTGATAAGGATTGTGATGTAAAAATATTCACCTCAAAAAATAAGGAAGGGCTCGAAACTATAAGACATGATACAGCTCATGTTTTAGCAATGGCTGTTCAAGAACTTTTTCCAGGTACTCAAGTTACAATTGGTCCTGTGATAGAGGATGGATTTTATTATGACTTTGCCAGAAAAGAAGCGTTTACTGAAGAAGATTTAAAAAAGATTGAAAATAAAATGAAAGAAATTATTGACCGGGATGAAAAAACTAAAAGAGAGGTTTGGAGTCGTGATAAAGCAATTAAACATTTTGAAAAAAAGGGAGAACTTTATAAAGCTGAATTAATTAAAAGTATTCCAAAAAACGAGGAAGTATCAATTTATTTTCATGGTGAATGGCATGATCTTTGTAAGGGCCCTCATTTGTCTTCAACAGGTAAAATTGGAAAATTTTTTAAACTTACAAAAGTAGCAGGAGCTTATTGGAGAGGGGACTCAGATAATGAAATGCTACAAAGAATATATGGAACTAGTTGGGCTTCACAGAAAGATCTGGATGATTATTTGAAAAGAATTGAAGAAGCAGAAAAAAGAGATCATAGAAAACTAGGTAAAGAAATGAATTTATTTCACTTTAGAGAAGAAAGTCCAGGTTCTGTTTTTTGGCATGAGAAAGGTTGGGCACTGTTTCAGAAATTAATCGATTATATGAGAATGAAACAAGATATGGCTGGTTATAGAGAAATAAATACTCCAGAAGTTTTGGATAGAACTTTATGGGAAAAATCTGGTCATTGGGAAAAGTTTGGTGCAAATATGTATACTTCAACTACTCCAGATGAAAAGGTTTTTGCAATTAAACCCATGAATTGTCCTGGCTGTGTGGAAGTTTTTAATCAAGGTCTTAAAAGTTATAAAGACTTACCTTTAAAAATGTCTGAATTTGGAAAAGTACATCGTTATGAGCCATCAGGAGCATTACATGGTTTATTAAGAGTTAGAGCATTTACTCAAGATGATGCTCACATATTTTGCACTGAAGATCAAATTACTAAAGAGTGTTTGATAGTGACAAATCTTATTTTAGAAATTTATAAAGATTTAGGTTTTGAAAATGTAATTCTTAAATATTCAGATAGGCCTAATTTAAGAGTCGGAGATAACAATGTATGGGATAAAGCAGAATCTGCTCTGTTAGAAGCAGTTAAAGCAACTAAATTAGAATACAGTGTAAATAAAGGTGAAGGAGCATTTTATGGACCAAAAATCGAATTTGTTTTAAGAGATGCTATCGGAAGAGATTGGCAATGTGGAACTTTACAGGTTGATTTTAATCTACCTGGTAGATTAGGAGCTTTGTATGTTGATAAAGATGGTTCAAAAAAAGTTCCAGTGATGTTGCACAGAGCATTATTTGGATCACTAGAAAGATTTATAGGAATTTTAATTGAGCATTATGCTGGAAAATTTCCATTTTGGATTTCGCCCCTCCAAACTGTTGTAATTCCTATCACCGAGGAGTTTGATGATTACGCAATCAAAGTTTCAAAAAAAATAAAAGAAGCTGGAATGAGTTCTTCTGTTGATCTAAAAAAGAATAACTTAAACTATAAAATTAGAGATCATTCACTTGCAAAAATACCTTTATTACTAATTTGTGGTAAAAAAGAAGTTGACAGTAACTCAGTAACGATTAGAAGATTGGATTCTAATAAACAAGAAAATATGGATTTAAACTTATTTTTAAAAACATTCTCTGCTTTAAACAAAGCATCCTCAAATTAAGTGGTTGATTTTAAACAAAATTACTTTCAAAGAAGAACAAAGGATCGTGGTCCTAGATCGAATAACAGAATTTCATCTCCCGAGGTTCAAGTTATTTCAAGTGATGGTGAAAATTTAGGAGTAGTTAGTACTAATAAAGCTATTACAATGGCTAAAAATGAGGGTTTAGATTTAATTGAAATAGCTCCTAATGCAAATCCCCCAGTTTGTAAAATTATGGATATGGGTAAATTTAAATATGATGCCCAAAAAAAAGCAAATCTTGCAAAAAAAAAACAAAAAATTGTTTCATTAAAGGAAATAAAAATGAGGCCAGTTACAGAAACACATGATTATGAATTTAAAGTTAAAAATGCAAAAAAATTTATTTCAAAAGGAGATAAGGTAAAATTTACAATTAGATTTAAAGGTAGGGAGCTACAACATTCCCACTTAGGAAATGAATTAATGACAAAGATCAAAGAAGATATGAAGGAAGTTGGTAAGGTTGAACTACATCCAAAGTTTGACGGTAAACAAATGATCATGGTAATTCAGCCTTTATAAGCTTTAATTAAGGTTGTAAATTCAAATCATTCTTTGTATAACCTCGCAGAAATTATGCCTAAACTTAAAACTAAAAGCTCAGCAAAAAAAAGATTTAAGATTTCAGCTAGAGGGAGAGTAATAACTGCTCAAGCTGGAAAAAGACATGGCATGATAAAAAGAACAAATTCACAAATCAGAAAATTAAGAGGCACAACAACTATGTCAAAACAAGATGGAAAAATTGTTAAGTCATATATGCCTTACAGTCTGAGAGGTTAAAATGGCGAGAGTTAAAAGAGGCGTAACTAGTCGAGCAAAACATAAGAAGGTTTTAAAAGCTGTCAAAGGTCAATGGGGCAGAAGAAAAAATACTATCAGAGTAGCAAAGCAAGCTATGGAAAAAGCTATGCAATACGCTTATAGAGATAGAAGAAATAAAAAAAGAGATTTTAAATCTCTTTGGATACAGAGAATTAACGCTGGTGTTAGGGCTGAGGGTTTTACCTATTCTAAATTTATTAATGGATTAAATAAGTGTGGTATTAAAATTGATAGAAAAATTCTTGCTGAAATAGCTTATGATAGTCCAGAGGCATTTAAAACTATTGTTCAAAAAGCACAATCTGCTTTAAATTAATCTTCGCTATTGTTTTATTTTGCTGAAGAAATAATCTGTGTAAATGTCAGATCTTAAAAAAATAAAAGATGAATTTATTTTAAAACTTAAAAAAAAATTAAATCTATCAGAAATAAATGAGATAAAATCCAATTTATTTGGAAAAAATGGGCTGGTCTCATCGCAATTTAAAAATATAGGATCCATTGCTGAGAATGAAAGAAAGAAGTTTGCTACTGATTTAAATATTATCAAGGATGAATTGCAAGATTTAATTAATCATAAAATAAAAGAAATAAACAATGAAGAAATTAGTGAAAAACTAGAAAAAGAAAAAATCGATATAACTTTACCAGAGAGAGTTTTTGTCAGAGGAAAAATTCATCCAGTTTCTCAAACAATCGATGAAATCTCATCTATCTTTTCTGAAATAGGTTTTAGTATTGAAGAGGGCCCAGATGTTGAAAATGAGTATAATAATTTTACTGCATTAAATACTCCTGACTATCATCCCGCTAGAGATTTACACGATACATTCTATCTAGATCAAAAAAAAGAGAGACTTCTAAGAACTCATACATCTCCAGTTCAAATAAGAACTATGCTCAAAGATAAACCACCTTTCAAAATAATTGCGCCCGGTCGAACTTATAGGTCAGATAGTGACCAAACACATTCTCCAATGTTTCATCAAGTAGAGGGTTTACATATAGACAAGGATATAAATATGGGTCATCTAAAAGGTTGTTTAAATTATTTCATTAAAGAATTTTTTGAAGTAAATAAAATTAAGATGAGGTTTAGACCAAGTCATTTTCCTTTTACAGAACCGTCAGCTGAAGTTGATATTGGATACGAAATCAAAGATGGCAAAATAATGATAGGAGAAGGTGATCAATGGCTAGAGATCTTGGGATGTGGAATGGTTCATCCAAATGTTTTGAAAAATGTAAAAGTTGATCCAACAAAGTTTCAGGGGTACGCATTTGGTATTGGAATTGATAGATTAGCAATGTTAAAATATGGTATTAATGACTTAAGATCTTTTTTTGATTGTGATTATAGATGGTTAAATCATTTTGGTTTCGATCCATTAGATGTACCTACAAATTACAGAGGTCTAAGTAGATGAAAATTACATTTGATTGGCTTAAAGACTATCTTAGCACAAATTTAAAAGAGGAAAAACTTTTAGAACAACTTACTAACATTGGATTAGAAGTTGAGAAAGTTGAAAATTTATCTTTAAGCCTTAATTTGTTTAAGATAGCAAAAATTATAAAAACCGAAAAACATCCAAACGCTGATCGCCTGAAAGTTTGTGATGTCAACATTGGAGAAAAAAATTTAAAAAAAATTGTTTGTGGTGCTGAAAACGCTAGAGATGGATTGATCACAATTTATGCCCCTCCGGGAGCTATAATACCTAAAACTAAACTAAAATTAGTAGAGGCCAAAATTAGAGGTGTCACATCTTTTGGAATGCTTTGTTCTGGCTTTGAATTGAATTTATCTGAAGAAAGTGAAGGTATTATAGAATTATCATCAAGTAAGTATAGCAAAAGTATTGGAAAGAGTTATTTTTCTAAGTCAGTCTCAAATCTTATAGATTTATCAATAACACCAAATAGACCTGATTGCCTGGGTATTAGAGGAATAGCCAGAGATCTTGCTGCCTCTGGCTTTGGTAAAATTAAAAATATTAAAGAAAAAAAAATTACATCTAAAATAAAACAAACTTTAAAAGTGAAAATAAATAAAGAAGATGGACAAGGCTGTAATGCTTTTGGAAGTTGTTTGATTACTAATGTAAAAAACTCTGAAAGTCCTCAATGGTTGAGAGATAAACTGATTTCAGTTGGTCAAAAACCAATTTCAGCAATAGTTGATATTACTAATTATGTTATGCTTGATATTAACAGACCATTACATGCTTATGATGCTGATAAAATTGAAAAATGGATCATAGTTAGAAATTCTAAATCTGGGGAGGAGTTTACTGCTCTAGATAATAAAAAATATAAATTAGAAAAAGGTATGTGCGTTATAAGTGATAATAAGGGTGTTTTGGGATTGGGTGGTATTATAGGAGGCACAAGGTCAGGTACAGCATTAGACACAAAAAACATATTATTAGAGTCAGCTTATTTTGATCCTAGATCAATAAGGAATACAGCAAAAAAACTAAATCTTGACACTGATGCAAAATTTAGGTTTGAAAGAGGCATAGATCCATTATCCATTGAAGAAGGTTTAAATAAAGCAGCATTTTTAATTAAAGAAATTTGTGGTGGTGAAATTAGTAAAGTAGATATTCAAAAAATAGAAAATTACAAAGTTAGAACAATTAAATTTGATCCAAAATTATTTGAAAAAATAACTGGTTTTAAAATTTCTACTAAAAAAATGTTAAAAATTTTTGAAGATCTTGGATTTAAATCTAAAAAAGAAAGAAAATATTTTAAATTGAATATTCCATCGTGGAGGCCTGATATTTTACAAGAAGTAGATGTTGTTGAAGAATTAGTAAGAATAAGTGGTTATGATAAAATTATAACTATAGACCCTATTAAGGAAAGAACTAAATCTCCATTAACGAAATACCAAAAATTATTTCATTTCTTGCAAAGAGCTGTTGCTTCAAAAGGCTATCTAGAAGCAATTACATGGTCATTTACTGATCCAAGTTATAATGATTATTTTAAGGGTATGAATAATGAAATTAAAATTGTTAATCCTATTAGCTCTGAATTGGGAGTTTTAAGAAACTCAATATATTCAAATTTAATTAAGTATATAAACAAAAATTTAGACAGAGGATTTAAAGATTTATCGATTTTTGAAATAGGTCCGATTTTTACTGGCTATAATCCAGGTCAACAAAATACTGTAGTATGTGGACTTTCAGCAGGTAAAAAATCTAGATCGTCTTGGATAGATAAAGAGAGAAATGTTGATGTATTCGATGTTAAAAGAGATGTAATTCAAACTTTAGTTGAGGCTGGTTACAATTCAGATAAATTTTTTATAGATAATGAAACACCGAATTACTATCATCCTGGTAAATCAGGTAGATTATTTTTAAACAAAGGAAAAGATCAGGTTGCCGCTTATTTTGGAGAAATTCATCCTAATATTCTTAAAAATATAGATTTAAAAACAGAGTCTCTAGTGGGATTTGAAATTTTTTTGGATAATTTAAAATTACCTAAAAAAACTTTAAATGATCAAAAAATAAAATATAATGTTTCAGATTTTCAAAAATCAGAGAGAGATTTTGCATTTGTTGTAAATAAAGAAGTAAAAGCTCAAGACATAATTAGTGCTGTTTCAAGTGTAGATCAAAACTTAATAAGTAATATACGAGTTTTTGATGTCTATGAGGGAGAAAATATTTTAGAAAATCAAAAATCAATAGCAATTAGTGTAACTATTCAGTCGTCTGAAAAAACATTGAACGATAAAGATTTAGAAAATATTAATAATTTAATTATACAGACTGTTGAAAATAAAACTGGTGCTAAAATTAGATCATAGAAATTATGGGCACTATCGATCATATTAGAAACTTTGCGATTATCGCACACATTGATCATGGAAAATCAACTATAGCTGATAGAATTATTCATAAATGTGGCGGATTATCCGATAGAGAGATGAAAGCACAAGTTTT